>NZ_JAQGLG010000161.1 GCF_028292965.1 Sphingomonas bacterium
TGCGCAAGGGGCTGGGCCTGGATGACGTCGATGCCGAGGCGCTGCTGGCGGCCCTGGTCGAGGTGGCGCCCAAGGTGCTGGCCTACGCCCAGCCAGCGTGGCGCGTACTCGACGCCCTGTCGCGCGAGGGCAAGCGCATCCTGTTCGAGGGCGCGCAGGGCGCGCTCTTGGACGTCGACCACGGCACCTATCCGTTCGTCACCTCGTCCAACACCGTGTCGGGCACGGCGGCGGCGGGCTCGGGCCTCGGGCCGAGCGCGGTCGGCTTCGTGCTGGGCATCGCCAAGGCCTATACCACGCGGGTCGGCTCGGGCCCGTTTCCAACCGAACTCGAAGACGAGATCGGCGAGGGCCTGGGCGCACGCGGGCACGAATTCGGCACCGTCACGGGGCGCAAGCGCCGCTGCGGCTGGTTCGATTCCGTGCTGGTACGGCAATCGGCGGCAGTCGGCGGCATCACCGGCATCGCCCTGACCAAGATCGACGTGCTCGATGGCATGGACGAAGTGCGCATCTGCACCGGCTACAAGCTGCGCGGCGAGACGATCGACTATTTCCCCTCACACGCGGCGGACCAGGAAGCGGTCGAGCCGGTCTATGAGACGATGCCCGGCTGGTCGGAATCGACCGCCGGGGCGCGCAGCTGGGCCGACCTGCCGGCCCAGGCGATCAAATATATCCGCCGCATCGAGGAGTTGATCCGCTGCCCGGTGGCGCTGGTCTCGACCAGCCCGGAACGTGAAGACACGATTCTGGTGCGAGACCCCTTCGCCGACTGACGCCCTAGAGGGGAAACGGCGGCAGTCGGCAGGGCGCCGCTTAATTGCGGCGTCGTGCTTTAGCTCTTGGGCGTCTTGCCCTTCTTTTTCTTGCCCGGTGTGGGGCTGTCGGTCGCCGGGCTGGTCGTATCGGGCGTCGTCGTGGCGTCCGGCGCCGGGGCAGGCGCCGGCGTGGCGTCTGGTGTCGGTGCCGGCAAGGTCGCCGGTTCGGACGGTGGTATCGGTGTGGTTTGAACCGGCGTGCCCGGTGCTGTCTGTTGCGGTGTCGTCTGTGACAGCGCCGCGCCCGATATGCCGAGCAGCGCAGTGCCGATGGTGCCGACGATCATGTTCTTCAACGTCACTTATACTCTCCCACTCGCCTGACGACGCCAGGCTTCGCCGGGCCAACATCTCAGGCGTGCGATTGGGTACACGGCTTATCGCTCGTTCTGAACGACTTACGGCGAAACGAAGGGATTCGGCGATGTCTCGCCGGGGACCACGCCGATATAGTGAATTCCCGCGCGAGCGCCACGACGCGCGTCACTTCATCGCGGCCGGCCGCGATCGAGATCAGCATCGAGGCAAGATGGTGCTGGTCGCGATCCTGATCCAGCCGTGCCTTGCGGGCCTGGAAGAAGTCGGGGATCAGGCCGCGGAAGAACATCCCGTCATCCGCATTGTGCGCGATGCAACAGCGCCTGGTCGGCCAGCACCAGCGCGACCATCGCCTCGACCACCGGGGCGCCGCGGATGCCGACGCACGGGGCGTGACGCCCCTTGGTCATGATCTCCGTGGCCTCGCCGCCCCGCGTGATCGTCTCGACCGGCGTGAGAATCGAACTGGTCGGCTTGAACGCCACCCGCAGCCGGATCGGCTGCCCCGTCGCGATGCCGCCGGCGATGCCGCCGGCATGGTTGGCGAGGAATTCAGGCCCATCGACACCGGGCCGCATGGCATCGGCATTATCCTCGCCGCGCAGCCGCGCCGCGTCGAATCCGTCACCGATCTCGATGCCCTTGACCGCGTTGATGCTCATGCACGCACTGGCCAGCTCGGCGTCGAGCTTGGCGTAGAGCGGGGCGCCCCACCCCGCCGGCACGCCGGTCGCCTCGCAGGCGATCACCGCGCCGAGCGACGAACCTGCCTTGCGCGCGCCATCGACCAGCGCCTCCCAGCGCGCGGCCGCGACGGCATCGGGGCAGAAGAAGGGGTTGGCGGCGATCTGCTCAAGGTCGAAATTGGCCGGATCGATCGCGTCACCACCGATCGCCTCGACCCAGGCGCGGATCTTGACCTGCGGGATCACCAGCCGCGCCACCGCGCCGGCCGCGACCCGCGACGCAGTCTCGCGTGCCGAGGACCGCCCGCCGCCGCGATAATCGCGAAAGCCGTATTTGGCGTCATAGGCGTAGTCGGCATGACCCGGCCGATAGGCTAAAGCGACCTCCGAATAATCCTTCGAACGCTGGTCGACATTCTCGATCATCAGGCTGATCGGCGTGCCGGTCGTCCTGCCCTCGAACACCCCTGACAAAATCCGGACCTGATCGGGTTCCTGCCGCTGGGTGGTGAAGCGCGACGTTCCCGGCCGGCGCTTGTCGAGGAACGGCTGGATGTCCGCCTCGGTGATCGCCAGCCCCGGCGGGCAGCCATCGACCACCGCGCCGATCGCGGGACCGTGCGACTCACCCCAGGTGGTGAAACGAAAGACGTGGCCGAAGCTGTTGAGGCTCATGCCTGCTCTCTTCCTGCCGGGCGGGGATTTGTCCAGTCATGCGTGGCCGTGTTCGGAAAACGGGCTGGTTCGGCAAAGCGTACCGACGACGAGGCAGGGCGCCGCGAAGTAGGTATTATTCCCGAGGAGTCCCGGCCTCGCCGAGCGCCCTTTCTTAACCGTTTCCGAGGATGATCCGTGCCTGAAGAAAGGCGCGCGGATGTGAGCCAGGAAAAAGGGCCTTTGCCCGAAGCCACCTATATCGAACTGGTCGCCAGCCTGTTCTCGACGCTGCTGCCGACGGTGATCATGACGGTCTCGTTCGCCGGGATCGGCTTGCTCGTCGCCCGTGACGCGCAGGATCGCGGGCTGCTCGCCATCACCATCATTGGGTCGATGGCGGCGCTGTGCCGGCTCGCCGTGCTGCTTCTGCACCGCGGACGCGCCGCCGAGGATAGTTTGACGCTCGCCGACGCACGGCGCTTCGAACGGCGCTATGCCGTCGCCTATCTCGCTTTCGCGCTGGTGCTCGGCACCTTTGGCGCGCGCGGCTTTCTCGTCGCGAGCCCGTCTGCGCACATGCTGATCGTCGGGCTGCTGTTCGGCTATGGCGCCGGCGTCGCCGCCGGCCTGTCGCTCAGGCCGTGGATCAGCGTGCCCAGTATCCTGCTCGCGATCGTGCCGACCGCCATCGTCGCGCTATGCTATGCCGACCTTATCTACCGTGCCGCCGGCATCCTGCTTGCCTTGTTCCTCGGCGGCGGTGTGCAGAGCATGATCTCGCGCTATCACTCGACGGCGCGACAGGTGACGATGCGCCGGCTGTTCGGGACGCTCGCCCGGTCGGACCATCTGACCAATCTGCCCAACCGCCTGTCGCTGCGCGAACGCTTCGAGGAGGTCGTGCGCAGCGATGGCGGGCAGGAGATGATCGCGGTGCACTGCCTCGATCTCGACCGTTTCAAGCCGGTCAATGATCGTTATGGCCACCCCGCTGGCGACGCCCTGCTCAAGGCGGTATCGGACCGGCTCCAGGGCCTGTTGCGGCGCAGGGATTTCGCCGCACGGCTCGGCGGCGACGAATTCGTGGTCGTTCAGACCAACCTCGCCCATGCCGACGAGGCGGAGATGCTCGCCCGCCGCATCGCCCGCGCCATCATCCAGCCCTATGCGATCGAGGGTCATGAGATCGTGATCGGCACCAGCATCGGCTATGCGCTGTCCTCGACCGGTGGCAGCGATCTCGATCGGCTGATGACGCAAGCCGACCAGGCTTTATGCGCGATCAAACGCGTCGGCGGCGGCATTGCGCCCTATCGCGACGCCCTGCCCGAAGATGAGATGCGGCGCAGCGCCAAGCCTCGCCGCATCGGCGGAAGCACAGGCGCGGCGGCCTGACAAAATTTTCCTAGGCCTCGCCCGGAAGCTTGGCTTTGCAAGAGCGCCGCCACTCTTCGCCTACGGAAACTCGTCCGATAATTTTGTCATGGGTTCCGGCATCAAGCTCCACAGGCGGCAGTTCGCGTATTGTCCACAAGTCCGTGCTGCCGTTCGGCGACGCCAAGGCGCGCCGCGTGATCAGGTCAGGGAGGTGGCCCGCGCGATCTTCGAATAACGCCTTCGAGCGGGTGACATTTTCGATCATCAGCGGTGAAACGAAAACTTGGCCGAAGCTGTTGAGGCTCATTTGCGCGCTCCAGCCCGCTGGGCGTTTGTCCAGCGCACGCGACCTGGGGCCGCGTGAAGCTGATCTATAACGCGTCCGAGTGTTCGATCTGCGCCAGCCGCAGGCGCGTCAGGCGCGCCAGGATCGCATCGCCCGATATCGCCGGTGCCACTATCGCGGCGAAGCGGACATAGGCGTCGCGATAGATCAGCCAGGCGCGCTGGGCGTCGCGAACATCCTTGCGGTGTGGCTGCGGATAATCGTCGGGAGTGACGATCGCAGCCAGCAGCTTCCGATAACTCGCGTTGAGCTGCGCGTCGGCGGCACGCGCATCGTCGCCGGACAAAGCGGGCCATTTGCCTTCCTTCAGGCGGTGCAGGTCGAGCACGAACTGGTCGCGTACCTTGTCCTGTTCCATGATGACCATCATCGTGCGATTGGTGCCGGACTGATCGACCTCGCCATCATGGGCGGTGACGAACGCGTCAAATGCCGTCTTCATCGCGCGGTAGAGCGGTGCCGAGCCTTTCGGGAAAGCGGCGGCGAGCGTTCGCAATTCCCTATCCCGCTCGACCGCACCGCCCCTCGACCAGCGATAGGTGCACAGGCCCAGCCCAAAGCCGCTGGTGATGTCGTCGCAATAGTCGAACGCGTCGGGCGCGTCCCGCATCCGTTCGAGATGCGTGATGCGTTGCTCATATTCCGCCGGCGAGGCGTCGATCGTGCAGGCGTAGCCGGTGGCGAGGTCGAGATTGCGCGCCACACCGCGACCATTGGCATAGAGCTGCATCAGGATCGTGCGGCCGCCCAGCGTCTCTTGCGCGGCGGGGTCGTGCTCCGCCTCGATCGCCGCGCAGTGCCGGGCACGGACATCGTCGACCTTCACGCTGTCGCCGTAATAGAAATCCTCGGAATCGCACCCCTTGAGCGCACGGGTCTCGGCCGCATTCGGCCGGTCCACCACCGGCATCACCGGATCACCGACGCGGCGGCACGCCGCCTTGCTGTCGGCGAATTGCGGGTTGTTGGACCACTCGTCCTGCTGCCTGCCCCAGTTGAACTTCTCGGGGCTGCTGGCACCGGCGACACCGGCGATCGCCAGCGCGATGCCCGCCATGATCCAGCTCTTGGCCGCCACGAACCCCCTCCCGCCCCGTCAGGGGACTTACTCAGGCCAACGCAATATCCGGCGCGTCCTCGGCCTTCATGCCAATGACGTTGTACCCTGCATCGACATGGTGCGTTTCGCCGGTCACGCCGCTCGCCAGGTCGCTGAGCAGGTAGAGACCCGCCCCGCCGACATCCTCGATCGTCACGTTGCGCTTCAAGGGCGAGTTGAGCTCGTTCCACTTCAGGATCAGGCGGAAGTCGCCGATCCCCGAGGCGGCCAGCGTCTTGATCGGACCCGCGGAGATCGCGTTGACGCGGATATTGTCGCGACCGAGATCGACCGCGAGATACTGAACGCTGGTCTCCAGCGCCGCCTTGGCCACGCCCATCACATTATAATGCGGGATGACCTTCTCGGCACCGTAATAGCTCAAGGTCAGCAACGACCCGCCATTGGGCATCATCGCCGCCGCGCGCTTGCACACCGCGACGAACGAATAGACCGAGATGTTCATCGTCATCAGGAAGTTGTCGAGGCTGGTGTCGACATAACCGCCGCGCAGCTCGTTCTTGTCGGAAAAGCCGATCGCATGGACGACGAAATCGATTGTCGGCCATTCCTTCGCGAGGTTGGCGAAGGTCGTATCGAGCGCATCCATGTCGCCCACGTCGCAGTCGAACAGCCGGGCCACGCCGAGTTCCTCCGCGAGCGGGCGCACGCGCTTTTCCATCGCCTCGCCCTGGTAACTGAACGCCAGTTCGGCGCCGGCTTCGGACAGCTTCTTCGCGATCCCCCAGGCGAGCGATCGATCATTGGCGAGGCCCATGATCAGCCCGCGCTTCCCTGCCATCAATCCCGTCACGCCGTCGTCCCTTGCAACTTGTTGCGCCCCTCTACCCCGACCGGGTCGCCTTCCGCCAGTGCCGCGTTGAGTTCCGCGCCGATCGTGATGCCCAGCCCGATGATATAGAAGAACAACAGCGCGACGATCACGCCCGCCAGCGAGCCATAGGTCAGGTCATAGCGCCCGACCCGCGACAGCAGCATCGGCAGCAAGGCGGTCGCGCCCACCCACCACAAGGTCGTGAACAAGGCACCGGGCCATTTGCGGCAGCGGCTGTAGCGATATTTGGACGGCGTGACCGAATAGAACAGCGCGTAGAGCGCGCCGAACATCACCACGCCCGGCACCAGCCGCGACAGGCCGATCCAGCCCGCGAGGTCGGAAGCCCCAGGCAAGACGCGGTAGATGAACTCCTGCACGCCGAGCAACAGGCCCTGCAACAGCAGCGAGACCAGCGCGAGGATCACCGACAGGATGATCACCAGCATCGAACTCAGCCGGTAATGCCAGAAGGGCCGGGTGAAGGTCACGCCGTACGCGCGGCGGAAGATATCGCGCAGCGTCTCGACGAAGCTGCCGACCGTCCACAGCCCGACCGCCCCGCCGATCCACAGCAGCCCGCCGGTGCGCGCGGCGAGCACATCGGCGATTGGCTTGCGCAGCAATTCCGCGACGTCGTTCGGCAAAGCGCGGAGAAAGGCGGTGACCGCCTGCGCGGCCTCGCCATGCTGGCCGAACAGCGAGGCGATCGCCGCGGCCAGGATGAAGAAGGGAAACACCGTCAACAGCGCGAGATAGGCAAGGTTGCCGGCATACATGAAGCCGTCGTTGAACACGCCGATCGCGACCCGGCGGATCACCGCCCAGGCAATGCTCGCCGGCGCCATCCAGCCAGTGCGATGCGCCGGCACGGCCGCCGTCTCGGGGTGTTTCGCCCGCTCCTCGGGGGACTGGGGCGAAACATCCTGCATCGAGGGTCAGACGCCCAGATTGGCGCGTGGGTTCCCCTTGTCGCGACCGGGCCAGTTCTCCACGAACGCGGTCAGCGCCGCATCATCCGCCGGCAGATCGACCATCAGCGTGACGAGCTGATCGCCGCGCGTGCCGTCCTTCTTGTGGAAACCGCGCCCGCGCAGGCGGAACACCTTGCCCGAGCTGGTGCCCTTGGGAATGGTCAGCATCACCGCGCCCTCGACCGTCGGCACCTTGATGCTGGCGCCGAGCACGGCCTCGGCCAGCGACACCGGCAGGTCGAGCCGCACGTCATCGCCCTCGCGGGTGAAGAACCGATGCGGCTGAATATTGATCGTGACGATCCCGTCGCCCGCCCCGCCCGGCCCGGGCTGGCCCTTGCCGGCGAGCCGCATCTGCGTGCCGTTTTCGAGATTGGCCGGCAGCTTGAGGTCGATCGTCTTGCCGTCGGCCAGCGTGATGCGCTGCGCCTTCAAGGTCGCGGCATCGACGAACGGCACGTTGAGGCGATAGGCGACATTGGCACCCTTGGGCTGCGGCTGGCGCCGGCCGAAACCGCCAAAGCCGCTGGCGAACCCGCCACCCTTGTTGCCGCCCGAGAACAGCCCCTCGAACACATCGCCGAGATCGGGCGCGCCCTCGAAATCGAACCCGCCGCCGCCCGGCTGCGGCCGGAACCCGCCGGTTCCGCCGCCAAAACCGCCCTGCCCGCCGCCGAAGCCGAAGGGCGAGGCCGGGTTGCCCTCACCATCGATCTCGCCGCGGTCGAAGCGCGCGCGCTTGTCCTTGTCGGTCAGCAGGTCATAGGCGTTGGTGACCGCGCTGAACTTCTCGGACGCCTTGGGATTGTCCTTGTTCTTGTCGGGGTGCAGCTCCTTGGCGAGCTTGCGATACGCCTTCTTGATGTCCGCCTCGCTCGCGGTACGCGCCACACCCAAGGTCTGATACGGATCGGCCATTCTTGCCCCGGTTGAAAAGTCTCGCCGCTATGTGGGGGATCGGGCGGGCGAGTGCAAACCTTCCGGTAGCCTCGCGTGATATTCCAGTCGTGCGCGGCCTTGCACCGCGATGCGGCACGCTTATGATCGTCGCGGATACGGAGGATCAAGCGCGAGTGGCAAGGGCAACGGGGAGTCGCAAATCCTGCCGCGACACCGCCGTGGCAACTACGAGCGCATTATTGAGCGCGTCGTCGCAGCACGGGAGGCCCAGACCCTGCCCGCCGACGAGGTCTTGCCCGCTATCGCGTTAAAGCATGGCTGGACACGCTAATCGGGCAGCACACCGATAACAGGTCGCGCGCGGCCTGATCAGGCCGCCGCTGGCCGATTGCTCCATCGTTTGCACCGCCCGGCCGACCGACCGTGCAATGGCGAACAGCCGGACGGCGGCACCTGCCGACAGATTGAACAAGCATTCGGTTTTCTGATATCTATAGGATGTGATATCTTATGAGATATGATGAGAGTCGTGCTAGATACCGATGTCATCGTCACGGCGCTGAGGAGCTTGGACGGCGGCAGCAACGCGGTATTGCGCGAAGTAGCGCATGAGCGGCTGACCCCTTTGATCACGCCCGCACTATTCCTGGAATATGAGGCGGTGCTGAAACGGCCGGAGCAGCGGCTGGCGCACGGGTTGGGATTGAAGGATATCGACCGCTTCCTGGCCGCTTTTGCGAGTACGTGCACGGCGGTCGAAGTGAGCTTCCAGTGGCGACCTCAGCTGACGGACGCCAATGATGAAATGGTGCTGGAAGCTGCGATCAATGGACAGGCCGATGCGCTTGTCACGCACAATATACGTGATTTCGCGCGTGGTGCGGAGCGCTTCGGCTTGCGGGTAATGCAGCCGGGCATGTTGTTGAAGGAGTTGAGGTCGTGAGCAAGGCATCCTATCCGCTCAAGCTGCCGGCGTCGGTGAAGGCAGCTGCGGCGCGGCTCGCCAAGGAAGATGGCGTTTCGCTCAATCAATGGATTTCGGTGGCGATCGCGCAGAAGATCGGCGCGGTCGAGACAGCGGCCGACTTCCTCAACCGCCGGGCCGGATCGGCGCGACCGCTGGACATGTTGCCTTTTCTTGACAGAGCAAAGCGCGATACGCCACCGGCGGACGACCAGTTGGACTGAATATCGGCGCCTAAGCCGCCACTTCCTCCAGCGGCGCCACATCGACCGACACCTTCATCTTCTGCGCGCCCGCGCCGAGGATGACGCCATCGATCGGCGCGATCTCGCCATAGTCGCGGCCGATCGCCATGATGATGTGGTCGCCCGCCATCCAGATGCCGTTGGTCGGGTCGACCCCGACCCAGCCGCGCTCCGGCCCGCACCAGAGCAGCACCCAGGCATGGGTCGCATCGGCACCGACCAGGCGCTTCTGGCCGGGCGGCGGGATGGTGCGAATATAACCCGAGGCATAGGCGGCGGGCAGGCCGGCGGCGCGCAGGCCGGTGATCATGATCTGCGCGAAATCCTGGCACACGCCGCCGCGCTTGACGAAGGCTTCATGAGGCGGGGTATCGACCAGGGTCGCCTCGGCGTCGAAGGTGAATTCCTCCTGGATGCGCCGCGCCAGCGTGATCGCCGCTTCGAGGCTTGGCCGGTCGGGGTCGAGCTCCTGCGCGCACCATGCAGCGATATCGCGGTCAAGCGGGATCTGTGGCGAGGGGAACAGGTAATTGGCCGGACCGGCCGGCGACGGGTCGCGGCTGACGCGCGCCGCGGCTGCGACCTCGGCCAGCGTCGGATCGACAGGTGAGGGGAGTGGCACCAGCCGGTCGACGACGACGCGCGAGACGCTTTCGATGGTCAGCTGGCGAACCGGCTCCTCGATCACCAGCCGGGTGACATTGGCGAGGCCCGCCTCCGCGCGCGCGGGATAGGTGCGGCCGGAGGGCGCGATGGTCAGGCGGTAGCTTTCGAGCGTCTGGCCCGACCAGATGATCGGCTTCAGCCGCAGATTGCAGCGTGCGAACTTGACCGCGCCGCCATAGTCGAACCGGGTGACGTGGCGGATGTCGTAGATCATGCCCGGCGCTGCCGTACCAACGACGTGCTCCTGCGAAAGCAGGAGTCCAGGGTTCGAGGCGCAGCGCTTGTGGCTCTGGGTTCCTGCGTGCGCAGGAACACAAGTGAGGAGGAAAGGCTCATGCCAGCGTAAGCCCGCCGGCACGCAGAGGTTCCGCGCCCTGCAGGAAATAGCGGTGTGCGATGGCATCCGACAGCAGGAACAGCTTGCGTTCGATATCGCCGAGCAGCGTCTCGTCCAAGGCCGGGGCGTTGGTCGCCGCCAGTTGCGCGGTCAGCGCCGCGGCCTGGGCCTGTTGCGGCTCGTCCATGCCGTCGTCGCCGAGCACCGGCAGCGCGGCGAGATGGTCGCGGATGCGTTCCACCTGAAAGGCGATCGAGCGCGGATTGCCCGGGTCGAGCGCGAGCAGATCGACCACCGGCACGCGGGCGATGCCGGTCAGATAACGCTGGCGATAGCTGATCTGGCTGTCGGCGAGATCGAGCAGGGTCGAAAGATCGTCGCCGCTCGCCTGCGGCAATCCAAAGGCGCGCACCACGCGCGACATGGTCGTGGCACGTTCGATCCTGCGGCCGAGATCCATGAACCGCCACGCCGCGGTGCGGCTCATATGCTCGGCCGACAGGCCCGACATGGCGGCATAGCGCCGCTGCAACGTGCCACTGCGATCGAGCAGCCCGCCGCCCATCGGGAAAGGCGCGTCGAGCAGCCGCACCATGTCCGCCGCCAGCCGGTCGCGCGAGCCCTGGCCGATGCGCCGGGCGTGCTCGTTGATGACCTTGACGCTTTGACTGCCGTCGCTCTCCAGCGCGGCACGGGCGAAGGCGGCAAGATCGGCACGGCGTAACGAGGGCGGGTGCGGCGCACCGCCCGCCGCGACGATCAGCCCGACCAGCCGCCCCACCGTCTCGGGCGCCAGCGCGGCACCGGCATCGACGTCGATCGAATTGCCCAGCATCACGCGGATCACGCCGAGCTGCGCCTCGCCGCGTTCCAGATAACGGCCGAGCCAGAAGAAATTGTCCGCGACGCGGCTCGGCAGGGTGCCGGGGTTGCGCCGCACATGCAACGTATCGGGCGGCGGCAGCAGCGAGACCGGATCGACCGACGCGCCGCCATGAACCGCGACATCGGCCGACCAGCTGCCCTCGCCCATCAGCGCGGCGCGGTCGTCGACATGCTCGCCGATCCGCGCCATGCCGCCCGGCAGCACGATCCATTGCCCTTCCGCATCGCGCGCCGCGAACACGCGCAAGGTGAAGGGCCGCGCGACCAGCCGGTCCTCGGCCACCACCGGCATGGTCGACAGGCGGACGATCTCCTGCCCGACATAATCCTGCGGGCGCTTCGCCATGTCGGCGAGCAGTGCGGCACGTGCCGCGCCGGTGATCTCGCTCCCGGGCAGCGCCGCCTTGCCGGGGAAACCGAGCGGCGTGACGCCGAACGCCGGGCCGATCAGCAGATTGTCGAAATCCTCCTCGACCCGCGCCCGCTCCGCCGCGCCGCCGCACCACCAAGTCGCGATGTTGGGCAGCAACAGGTCGGTGCCGAGCAACCGCGTTGCGAGCCGCGGCAGGAACGCCCCGAAAGCCGGCGATTCGAGCACGCCCACCCCGGGCATGTTGGCGACCGCGACATTGCCGGCGGCGACCGCGTCGATCAGCCCGGGCACGCCGATACCCGAATGCGAATCCAGCGCGAGCGGATCGAGCAGGCGCGGATCGAGCCGGTTCCACAGTGCATCGATGCGCTTCAGCCCGCCGATCGTGCGGACATAGAGCTTGTCCTCGAGCGCGGCGAGATCGGCGCCCTCGACCAGCAACAGGCCGAGATAGCGCGCAAGATGCGCCTGCTCGGCATAGCTCGGATTGAGCCGGCCGGGCGTCAGCAGCCCGATGCGCGGATCGGTACGGCGGCAGGCGGCGGCGAGCCCGGCGCGGAAGGCGGCGAAGAAGGGCGCCTGCCGCTCGATGTTGAGCCGCCCTTGCAGACTGCCCAGCGCGCGCGAGATGGCGAGGCGGTTCTCCAGCGCATAACCCGCACCGGCCGGCGCGCGCAGATGGTCGGCGAGCACGCGCCACTCGCCGGTCGGCCCGCGGCCAAGATCGACCGCGATGAAATGCAGGTGATGCCCGCCGGGCGGCACCAGCCCGCCGAGCGGCCGGAGATAGAAAGGGCTGCCGCCGAGCAAGGCCGCCGGGATATGCCCGCGCTCGACCAGGGTGGCGTCGCCATAGAGGTCGGCGAGGATCGTTTCGAGCAGTTCGGCGCGCTGGCGGATGCCGGCGGCGATGCCGGCCCATTCCTCGCTCTCGATCAGCAGCGGGACGGGCGAGAGCGGCCAGGCGCGCTCCTCGGTTTCGCCGATGATGCGAAAACCCGTGCCGATATCGGCGGCGTGGCGCTGTACCCGCTCGCGTGCATTGCCGAGATCGTCGCCGGCAATCGCGGCGATCTCCTCGAACACCGCCGCCCAGGCCGGATCGCCACGGCCGGCGCACAGCACATCACCACGCTGCTCACGCGCACAATAATCGACGATCCAGCGCGCGGCATGGGTCGCGGGGTCGAGCAAGGAAGGCGCGGCAACACTGGCCATCGGCTGTTTCGGTTTCTCCCCTTGGGGGACCGTCTCGACCACAATCCCTTCGCGGGTGCAACAAAGGATTGGGTTTGGTTGGTAAGCCGTGCCCAAACCTATCCGTCACCCCGGACTTGTTCCGGGGTCCACCGTGCCGCGCAAGAAGGAACCCCGTGAGTTCGCGGCGCCGTGGATGCCGGAACAAGTCCGGCATAACGAAACTAGAGGTCCGGCAACACCTGGTCCGCCACACCCCAACCCTGAACCCCACGCGCATTGGCATGCTCGACCAGCTTCGCTAGGTCGCGCACTCCCCAGGCATGGGCATTGTCGAGATCCCGCAGCTCGGTCCACGACACCGGCACCGCCACCGGCGCGCCGGCCCGCGCGCGCGCCGAATAAGGCATGATCGCGGTGGCGCCGCGCTGGTTGCGCAGCCAGTCGATGAAGATGCGACCCACCCGCTTGGCCTTGGACATGATCGCAACGAAGCGCTCGGGCTCGGCCTGCGCCAGCGCCCGGGCGAAGCGATCGGCGAAGTCCTTGACCGCCGGCCATTCCGCCTCGGGCTTGAGCGGCACGACGACATGCACGCCCTTGCCACCCGTCAGCATCGGGAAACTGGTCAGCCCGATCTCGGCGAGATGGTTCTTGAGGTCCTCCGCCGCCTTCTTCACCGCGGCGAAATCGAGCCCGACATCGGGGTCGAGATCGAACACCAGCCGGTCGGGCTGTTCTAGCGTGGCGACGCTCGAACCCCAGCCATGGAATTCGATCGTGCCCATCTGCACGCAGGCGACCAGGCCATCCGCGCTGTCGACATAGATATATTGCTCGATCGATCCGTCCTTTTCGCGGACGGGCACATGGTGGACATAGTCGCCGAAGGTGCCGGCGTCATGCTTCTGGAAGAAGCACGCCTTGCCGCGCCCCTGCGGGCAGCGCACCAGGCTGATCGGCCGGTTGGCCGTCCAGGGCAGCATCAGCGGCGCCATCGCCGCCATGTAATCGGCGAGTTCGCCCTTGGTCACTTCGCTCTCGGGGAAGATCAGGCGATCGCGGCTGCTGACTTTCACATGCACCTCCGGCGCGCCCGGCGCGGGCTCGGGTTTTTCGGCGACCACCTCGCTTGCCGCCTTGTCGCCGCGCAGGCCGAGAAAGCTCGGATGGCGCAGCACGCCGTCGGGCGTGGTCTCGGTAAAGGCGATCTCGGCCACCAAAGTCGGCCTGATCCAATGGGCGCCGCGCACCGCCGCGCGCGGCGCCTTCACCGTCGGGCTCTTGCGCTCGATCCGCGCCATCTTCGCCTGCAGGTCGAGCATCGTGTCGACATCGAACCCCGTGCCTACCTTGCCGGCGTAGATCAGGCCATCCGGACCGTTCACGCCGAGCAGCAACGAGCGAAAACCCCGCGACTTGTCGCTCGGTGTCCAGCCGACGATGATGAACTCCTGTCGCCGCGTGCATTTGACCTTGAGCCACGCCTTGGTGCGCCGCCCGCGATAGGGCGCATCGGCAAGCTTCGACACCACGCCTTCATAGCCGCCCTTGCACATCGTCTCGAACAGCGCCTCGCCCTGCCCGACGATGTGTTCGGAATATTGCAGCCGCGCATCCGCACCCTCCAGCACCGGGCGCAGCCGTTCCTTACGGATGACGTTGGGCAGTTCGGCCAGATCCTCGCCGTCGAGCGCGAGCAGATCGAACGCGAACATCGTCATGTCGCCGCCATTGGCGATCGCGTCCTGCAACGTGGAGAAATCCGGCTTGCCGTCCTTGAAGGCGACGATCTCTCCATCTATCAGCGCGCTGTCGACCGGCAGCTTTGCTGCGGCTTCCGCGACGCCGGCGAATTTGTCGGTCCAGTCGAGGCCCGATCGGGTGAAAATCTTTGCCTTGCCACCGGCGACCAAGATCAGCGCGCGATAGCCGTCATATTTGACCTCATGCAGCCAGCTCGTGCCGCTCGGCACGTGATCGACCAGCGTGCACAGCTGCAGGTCGCGAAACCCTATCTTCGCCTTGCCTCGCGCCTTCGCCCGGGGCGGTTTCGGCTTTGCGACCCGACCCGGTTTCTTCCCCTCCGCGATCTCGAGCATCGTCCGCCCGGTGGTGATGCTGGTCAGCGCGGTTTCGACCAATGTGTCGGTTCCGCCTGCCTCGGCATCGTCGATCTTGCGCAGCAACCAGTTCTCGCTCTTCTCCTTGCCGCGCGGCTTCAGCCGGATCAGCAGCCATTCGCCCTTCATGCGCTGCCCATCGAGCACGAAGTGGAGATGGCCTTTCTCCAGATCCTTCGCGCTCTTGCCCTTGATCGGCGACCAGGTGCCCTCGTCCCACAGCATCACCGTGCCGCCGCCATATTGGCCGGCCGGGATGATGCCTTCGAAATCGGCATAGGACAGCGGATGATCTTCCGTGCGCACCGCAAGGCGCTTCTCGCCGGGGTCGAGACTCGGCCCGCGCGTCACCGCCCAGCTTTTGAGCACGCCGTCCAGTTCGAGCCGGAAGTCCCAGTGCAACCGCGACGCGTCATGTTTCTGCACCATGAAGCGATTGCCATGCCCCGGCGCGAGCGTGCCGGCCGGTTCCGCGGTGAGGGCGAAGTCGCGCTTGGCGTTATAGCGCGCGAGAGGATCGACCTTCATCCTCCCCTCCCTGGAAGGGAGAGGTTGGGGGTGGGTGGGTATGGGGCGGGCGCACCGCTGCCCTCGGGCCGACCCACCCCCAGCCCCTCCATTGTCCAGGGAGGGGAGGATAAAGGCCGCGCCTCAAGCACGCTTCTTCGCCGGCGCACGCTTGGCCGGCGCCTTCTTCGCGGCCGGCTCGGCCTTCTTCTTCGCGGGTGCGGAGGCACCACCCATCGACTTCTTCAACGCCGCCATCAGATCGACCACGTTCGATGCGCCACGACCGGCCGGCTCGTCGCTGTCATCCTCGATGATCTTGCGCCCCTTGGCCTTGCGCTTGCGCTCGACCAGGTCCCTCAGCGCATCGACATAACGGTCATGGAATTCGGCCGGGTCGAACGTCCCGCTCTTCTTCTCGATCAGCGCCTCGGCCAGATCGAGCAGGTCCTCATCGGGCTTGGCGTCGCCGATGTCGCGGAAATAACCCTGCGCCTTGTTGACCTCATCGGCATAGCGCAGCGTCTCCAGCACCATGCCGCGCCCGCACGGTTTCAGGCTGACGACATATTCGCGGCCCCGCATCGCCAGCTGCCCCAGTCCGACCTTCTTGGTCCGCTTCAGCGCCTCGCGCAGCACGATGAACGCTTCCTCGGCGAGATCGTCCGCCGGCACGACGAAATAGGGCTTCTCATAATAAAGCACGTCGATCTCGCTGGCATCGACGAACTGGGTGAGTTCCAGCGTCTTCTTCGATTCGAGCTTCACCGCGTCGATCTCGTCCTGTTCGAGCAGCACGAAATTGCCCTTCTGATATTCGAAGCCCTTCATGATCTCGTCGGTATCGACCGGTCCCACGCCGGTGACGACCTTCTCGTAATGGATCGGCTTCCCCGTCGGCTCGTGGATCTGCTTGAAGCTGATCTGCGCGCCGGATTTGGTCGCGCTGTAGATCTCGACGGGGATCGACACGAGCGCGAGCCTGATCTGTCCCTGCCAATAGGCCCGTGCCGCCATCAACCGCGCTCCCTCGTTGCGAAGCCGATTCAATCCCTGGGCGGCGGAGTCGTTCCGTTTCTCGACTTACACCGGGCACAATCGTAAAGCCGCCCGACAATGACCGACGATCCCTTCGCCCTGTTCGACGCCTGGTACGCCGAGGCGCGCACGTCCGAGATCAACGACTCGAACGCGATGGCGCTCGCCACCGCCGATGCGTCGGGGCAGCCGTCGCTGCGGATGGTGCTGCTCAAGGGGCACGACCAGCGCGGCTTCGTGTTTTACACCAACCGCGAGAGCCGCAAGGCGGCCGAACTGGCCGAGAATGCCAAGGCGGCGTTGCTGTTCCACTGGAAGTCGCTGCGCCGCCAAATTCGCATCGAAGGTGCCGTGACGCTGGCCAGCGATGCCGAGAGCGACGTCTATTTCGCCACCCGCAGCCGGGATTCGCAGCTCGGCGCCTGGGCGTCGGACCAGTCGCGGCCGCTCGATGCGCGCGCGACCTTCGAGGCGCGTTTCGCCGAGATGGAGGCGCGCTTTGGTGGGGGGGCGGTGCCGCGCCCGCCGCATTGGGGCGGTTACCGCGTGGTGCCCACCCGGATCGAGTTCTGGCAGGATCGCGCCCACCGGCTCCATGAGCGCCGCTTGTTCGTTAGGGACGGCGATGGCTGGACGGAAGGGCTGCTCTACCCATGACCGAGGAACAGCGCCGCGCCTTCTCACCGGTGGTACGCGCCGCGCTGGCCAGCGTGGCCATGGCGGTGTCGTTGCTGGCGCTCAAGGGTTATGCCGCCTGGGCGACCAGCTCGGTCGCGATGCTTGCCTCGCTCGCCGATACCGGGCTCGACCTGCTGGCCAGCCTCGTCACGCTCTACGGCGTGCGGCTCGCCGCGACGCCGGCCGACCATGACCACCGCTTCGGTCATGGCAAGGCCGAGGCGCTGGCGGCGCTGTTCCAGGTGATGCTGATCACCGCTTCCGCCGCCGGGATCGGCTGGCGCGCGGTGCAGGCGCTGGGCTCGTCGGTCGAGACGCAGCGCGGCGATCTCGGCATTGGCGTGTCGATCGCCGCGATCCTCGCCACGGTCGCGCTGCTGGCCTATCAGCGGCGCGTGATCCGCCAGACCGGCTCGGTCGCGATCCGCGCCGACAATGTCCATTACCAGTCCGACGTGCTGCTCAACGGCTCGGTGATCGTCGCGCTGCTGCTCGATCAGCATTTCGGCGTGCACGGCGCCGACCCGCTGTTCGGCATCGCCATCGCCTTGTGGCTGGCGTTCGGCGCGTTCCGGGCCTCGTCCGAGGCGATCGACCAGCTGATGGACAAGGAATGGCCCGAGGAGGAACGCAAACGCT
Source organism: Sphingomonas bacterium (assembly GCF_028292965.1). Classification (GTDB taxonomy): domain Bacteria; phylum Pseudomonadota; class Alphaproteobacteria; order Sphingomonadales; family Sphingomonadaceae; genus Sphingomonas. Next base: position 17,666 of record NZ_JAQGLG010000161.1, read on the forward strand.
TCCTCGATGTCGCCGCCTGCCATCCCGAGCTGCGCGGCATCCACGACTTCCGCACCCGCCGCTCGGGCGCGCACGACTTCGCCCAGTTCCACATGTATGTCGCGCCCGACATGACCGTGGCGCAGGCGCATCACGTGGTCGAGACGGTCGAGAACGAACTGCGTGTCGCCTTCCCCAAGGTCGAGGTGTTGATCCATCTCGACCCCGAGGGGCATATCGACACCGACAACCCGCTGGTCGAGATGGACGTCACGCCGCACTGGTTCGGGAAACGGCTATGAGGATCCCGATCGTCCAGATCGATGCGTTTGCGGACCGGCCGTTCGCCGGCAACCCGGCGGCGGTGATGCCGCTGGGCGCCTGGCTGGCCGATGACGTGCTCCAGGCGATCGCGGCGGAGAACAACCTCAGCGAGACCGCCTTCCTCGTGCCGATCACGGGCAGCGACGATGATGGCGGCGCGGGGCCCGACTTCGAGCTGCGCTGGTTCACGCCAACGACGGAGGTCGTGCTGTGCGGCCATGCGACGCTGGCCAGCGGCCACTTCATCCTGTCGTCCGATCCCGAGCGCGACAGCGTGCGCTTCGTGACGCGCAAGGCCGGCGAGCTGTCGGTGACGCGCGCCGGTGACGGCTATGAGCTGGCACTGCCGGCCTGGGCACCGAGCCCCAAGCCGTTGCCGGCGATCGTTGCCGGGCTGGGCGTGTCGTCGGTGGTCGAAACGCTGTGGCACCCGCACCGCTATGCATTGGTAGTGCTGGAGGATGCGGCGGCGATCCGTGCACTCGCGCCCGACTTCCGCGCGTTGGCCGCCGAGGGCGATGTGCTGACCATCGTCACCGCGCCCGGTGACGACACCGACATCATCAGCCGCGCCTTCGCGCCTGGCGGCGGGGTCAATGAGGATCCCGTGACCGGCTCGGCCCATGCGGTGATGGTGCCCTATTGGGCGAAGCGGCTCGGGCGCGAGCGCCTCACCGCCTATCAGGCCAGCGCACGCGGCGGGCACCTGACCTGCCGACTGGAAGGCGACTGCGTCGTGCTTGGCGGTCGCTGCGTGACAGTGATCGAAGGTACCTTCTTCCTCTGAATCAGGCCGCGTTGGCCATTGCCCAGCGTTCGGTCGCCTCGATCCAGCCGCCGCCGAGGACACGATCACCGGCATAGAGCACCGCTGCCTGGCCGGGTGAGACGCCATATTCGGGTGCATCGAACAGCACGCGGTTGTCGGCGAGGTGGGCCGGAGAAGGCTTCGCCAGCGAGCGGACCTTGGCGGTGATCGGGCCGTGATGGTCGCCGCCGATCCAGTTGATCCCCGACAGGCTCGCCGCGCCGACCGCCAGTGCGGTGCGCGGCCCGACCACTACGCGGCGCGTCCCGGGCTCGAGCCGCACGACATAGAGCGGCTCGGGCGTGCCGCCGATCTCGAGGCCGCGGCGCTGGCCGACGGTGAAGTGGATCAGGCCGCGATGCTGGCCCAGCACCCTGCCCGCCTCGTCGACGATCTCGCCGCCGGCATCGGCCTCAGGACGGAGCTTCTTGACCAAAGAGGCATAGTCGCCATCGGGCACGAAGCAGATATCCTGGCTGTCGGGCTTGCCCGCGACGCCCAGCCCCAGTTCCGCCGCCAGTTCGCGCACCCGCGGCTTGGGCAGATCGCCCAGCGGAAAGCGCAGATAGTCGAGCTGCGCCTGGGTGGTGGCGAACAGGAAATAACTCTGGTCGCGCGCCGGATCGGCGGCGCGGTGCAGTTCGGCGCCCTCACGGCCGAGCACGCGGCGGACATAATGGCCGGTGGCCAGCGCATCGGCACCGAGATCGCGCGCCATGCCGAACAAATCTGTGAATTTCGGCCCCATGTTGCAGCGGATGCACGGGATCGGCGTGCGCCCGGCGAGATATTCGTCGGCGAACTCGTCGATCACCTGGGTACGGAAGCTGCTCTCGTGATCGAACACATAGTGCGCGATGCCGAGCCGGTCGCACACCGCGCGCGCGTCGCGGATATCGCGCCCGGCGCAGCATGAGCCGGCACGGCCGACCGCCTCCCCATGATCGTAGAGCTGGAGGGTGATGCCGATGGTCTCGGCGCCCGAGCGCGCGGCGAGTGCCGCCACCACCGAACTGTCGACGCCACCCGACATGGCGACGACGATGCGCTTGCCGGCAAGGCTGCCCAACTGGAAATCGACCTGGTCCATGATGCCGCGCCCTTAGCGCGGGGCGCCCTAAGTGTAAAATTTACCGGTCTTACCAAGGCATTTCACCGGGCTTTACCGGACCTTCACCACGTCTCGCTAGAGCGGACCTGTGATCGAGTCTCTGACGCTTCGGGAAGGGCGCATGTGGATCTGAGTTATCTTCGTTTCGAACCCGACGCGCGGGTCACCGCGCTGCCGCCCGATCTGGCGGTAATGCTTGTCGGGGTCGTGGCGCGTCAGGCGGCAAGCCCGACGGCGATGCTCCATGCCCGCCTTGCCCCTGCTGCAGAGACACCCTGGTTCGCGCCCGCGCACGGCGCTTTCAATCTCGCAATGGCACAGTTGCTAACGGCGTGGAAACAGGAATGAACTTGTCGTTTACCGCGCCGCTTTAGCCGGCGTTCAAGTCCGGGCCGTATTGGCCGTTACTGGAATGTGAGGGGGCCCCCCGCCCCGATCGAGGTTGAGAATGATCGAGAACCAGAAGATTCGACCCGCAAAAGTCATCGGCCCGCTCGGCGAGCCGCTGACCCTCGACACCCTGCCGCCGCCGGAAACGACGCGCTGGGTGGTACGTCGCAAGGCCGAGGTGGTTGCCGCGGTCAATGGCGGCCTGCTCTCGGTCGACGAGGTGTGCGACCGCTACAGCCTGACCGTCGAGGAATTCGCCGGCTGGCAGCGCGCGATCGATCGATCGGGCATGCCCGGGCTGCGCGTAACGCGCATCCAGCATTACCGCTCGCTCTACGAGCGCCAGCAGAAATACTGACTTTACGCGCCGTTCGCGGCGCGCACGGATCGGCACCAGCTGTCGAAAATCGGGTCGGCGCATCGGACAGTGCGCCGGCCCGATTGCTTTTGTGGGCCGCGCCGCCACCTGCTCCACCTGCTTAAACAGGTAAGTTATTTTTTCGACCGCTAGCTGATGGACCCCGATTGCGCGTTTTTCGCTGTGCCGCAAAGACTTCCGGAAAGAGATGTTGGGTTGCGATTTCCAACTTATCAGGTGCGTAGCAGGTGGATAACGACCTGCTAGCAGGAGCATGACGACCTGCTAGCAGGTTCTGCACCTGCATGGAGCAGGCCGGGGCTGCCCAACGCGCCAAAGGCGCGAGCACCTTCCATTTTGAACAACGATGAGAAACAGCGGCGCAGGGCGCGAGGGCGCACCATCGCATGATCTGGCGCGGGTTGAATCATCCCGCGCCGATAGCGCCGCATCCGCCTGTCAGCCACGGTGTGGCGTGGGCGCTCCCCTTTCATGCAGCGCAGCTGCCATCGCGGACCGCAAGGCGGAAAGGAACCATTTGCACCCGTTACGAGTCTTACCACCGTACCCGTAACGACGGGTAAGTAACGGAGGGAAGAAAATGGTCGGTCTTATCGTCTGGCTCGTCGTTGGCGGCGTTTGCGGCTGGCTCGCGAGCATGGTCATGCGCACCGATGGTCAGCAGGGCGTCGTGCTCAACGTTGTCGTCGGCATTATCGGTGCAGTGATCGCATCGTTCATCTTCGGTGTCGGCATCAACCAGGCCATCACCGTCATGACATTCGTCTACTCGTTGATCGGCGCGATCATCCTGCTCGCGATCGTCAACCTCGTGCGTCGCGGCTCGGTTCGCTGAACCGCCAGTAACGCGTAAGGAAGGGGCCGTCCGGGCGATCGGGCGGCCCTTTTCTTGTTATTCAACCAATCGCCGCGAATCATGGTTCTCCTGCGAAAGCAGGAGCCCAGAGCCACGAGCGTAGCGCCGGGAACCCTTGGCTCCTGCTTTCGCAGGAGCCCAATGTCCTAGATGATCATTTGAGCAGGAAACGAACCGAGATGGTCACCGTCACATCGGTTTCGCCGGCGGCGATCTGCGTCGGTGCCGGGGCACGTGCCGCCATGGCGAAGACGCGCGGCGGCGGCGATCCGCCGTCATTCTGGCCGTTTTCCGCAATCGACACGATTCGTGTGACGGTGAGGCCGGCGGCGCGGGCATAGAGTTCGGCGCGGGCGCGGGCGCGCTTCACTGCATCGGTGCGCGCCTCATCGAGCGCGGCATCGGGCTGGTCGATCGAGAGGTTCGGCCCGTCGATCTGATTGGCGCCCTCGGCGACCAGCGCATCAAGGATCGCACCCGAACGGGCGATGTCGCGAAAGCGGATCGCGACCGAGTTGTTTGCCTGGTAACCGGTGATCTCGGGTGGCTTGCCGTCGGCGTAGCGATATTGCGGGCTAAGCGAGACGTTGGAGGTCTGCACGTCGCGTGGTTGAACACCGGCGCGCTTCACCGCCGCCAGTACGCGCGCCATGCGTGCGGCATTGTCGGCCAGTGCCGCTGCCGCCGTGGACCCTTGCGATACCACGCCCGAGCGAATCGTCGCGATATCGGGCACGCGCGTCGTCTGACCCTCGGCGGTGACGTCGAGCAAGGTACCGTCGGGCAGGATCGGCGACACCGCCTGCGCGGCGGCGGGGCCAGCCAGCGGCACGGTGGCCAAGGCCATGATCATCAATATCGAACGCATCTCGTCACTCCCGGATTGTCAGGAAGCACCCAATGGCACCTTCCTGACAAACTGGCGATGAACGGCGTTATCTGACGCGGCGTGAGGTCACGATGCGATAGAGGGCGAGCAGCACCACCGCGCCGACGGTCGCGGCGCCATAGCTTTGCCAGCCCTTGTCGTAATGCAGCCCGAGATAAGGCGCGACGAACCCGGCTAGCAATGCACCGGCAATACCGATCAATATCGTCACGATGATCCCGCCCGGATCCTTGCCGGGCATGATGATCTTGCCGAGTATCCCGGCCACGAGCCCGATCAGGATCCAACCGAGAATCGAATGTTCTGCCATCATCGCCGCTCTCCAGTCTCGCCGCCCCCCATGTGGCCGGCGGGCCACACCATGAACGGCAAGAAAACAATTGCAACCGTTTCTGCTGCGATAACCCGTGCCGATCCTTGCGAATTGGTCCGAAACGGGCCATGGCCGCGCGTCGACCGATGACCCTCTTGAGCTCGGTGATCTATTCATCTAATACAGCTCGCAGATGAGGAACGGCGATCGGCCGGGACGGGGAAATGACGCACATGAATTACGATACGCCGACATGGGGCAAGGACGATCATCTGGCATTGTCGGATGAGACCGTGCGCTCGCGTCGTGGCCTGATCATCGGCGTCGCCGTCGCTGTCGTGCTCGCGCTGGTCGTCGCCTGGTTCCTGTTCCAGAAGAAGCCGGTCCAGGCCAAGCCGGTCGAGCAATTGCCCAACGTGTCGGTGGCGGTACCCGGACGGCTGGCGGTGGCGCGCGTGATCTCGGCCACCGGATCGCTCGCCGCGCAGATCGACATGCCGGTCGGCGTGGCCGGTGAAGGCGGCCGCGTGACGCAGGTGCTGGTCCAGCCCGGCCAGTGGGTCGAGGCGGGCCAGGTGCTCGCCACGATCGACCGTTCGGTGCAGACGCAGACCGCCGCCTCGCTCGCTGCGCAGGTCGCTGTCGCGCAGGCCGATGCCAAGCTTGCCCAAGCCAATGTCGATCGCGCCCAGGCGCTGGTCGGCAAGGGCTTCATCTCGAAGGCCGACCTCGACACCAAGATCGCGACGCGCGACGCCGCAATGGCGCGCGTGCGCGTGGCGCAGGCCACGCTGGCGCAGCAGCACGCCTCGAACGGGCGGCTCGACATTCGCGCGCCCGCCGCCGGGCTGGTGCTGTTGCGCAGCGTCGAGCCGGGCCAGATCGTCAGCGCCGGATCGGGCATGCTGTTCCGCATGGCCAAGGGCGGCCAACTCGAGCTGCGCGCTTTGCTGAGCGAGGCCGATATCGCCACGCTCAAGATCGGCGACAGCGCCGAGGTCACACCGGTCGGCAGCGACAAGCATTTTGCCGGGCACATCTGGCAGGTGTCGCCGGTGATCGATCCGTCGAGCCGCCAGGGCGTGGCCAAGATTGCCTTGTCCTATGATCCGGCATTGCGCCCGGGCGGCTTTGCCGCCGCGTCGATCCGCAGCGGCACCAGCGATGCGCCGCAATTGCCCAATTCGGCGATCCAGAGCGACGAGAAGGGCAATTTCGTCTATGTCGTCGGGCCCGACGACAAGGTGAAGCGAGTCGCGATCACCATCGGCGAAGTGTCCGATCACGGGGTGTCGATCGCCTCTGGGCTGGTGGGCAATGAACGTGTCGTGCTGTCGGCCGGCGCGTTCCTCAATCCGGGACAGAAGGTAAAGCCCAACCTGTCCAAGACCGGGATCTGACACGATGAGCTTCCGCAACATCTCGGCCTGGTCGATCCGGAACCCGGTTCCGTCGATCGTGCTGTTCTGCATGCTGACCGTTGCCGGCATCATGTCGTTCCACTCGATGCAGATCAACAACGACCCGGACATCGATTTCCCGGTCGTGATCGTGCAGGTCAGCCAGCCCGGCGCCGCGCCGAGCGAGCTCGAGACGCAGGTCACGCAGAAGATCGAATCGGCCGTGCGCAGCCTGCAGGGCATCGACGAGATCGATTCGACCGTGACCGAGGGGCAGTCGACCACCGTCGTCCAGCTCGCCATCGGCACGCCGATCGATCGTGCGGTCGAGGACGTGCGCGGCGCGGTACAGCAGGTGCGCAGCGACCTGCCCGACGGCATTCTGGAACCGCAGGTCCAGCGCGCCAACACCACCGGCCGCGATCTCGCCAGCTATGCCGCGATCAGCACCGACATGACGATGGAGCAGCTCAGCTGGTACATCGACAACACGGTCGCCAAGGAACTGCTCGCCGTCAACGGCATGGCCAATGTCGACCGCAATGGCGGCGTCAGCCGTGAGATTCGCATCATCCTCGACCCCATCCGGCTGCAATCGCAGGGGCTGACGGCGAGCCAGGTCAACCAGCAGTTGCGCCAGGTGAACCTCAATGCCGCCGGCGGCCGCGCGCAAATCGCCGGTTCCGAGCAATCGGTGCGTGTGCTGGGCAATGCCCGCACCGCCTATGATCTCGGCCAGCAGCAGATCGCGGTCGGCAACGGACGCACGGTAAAGCTGAGCGACATCGCCGATGTGCGCGATCTCTATGCCGAGCAGCGCTCGGCCTCGGCGCTCGATGGCCGGCAGGTGCTGAGCTTCGACTTCCAGCGTTCCAAGGGCGGGTCCGACGTAACCGTGTTCCACGGCGCGGAAGCCAAGCTCGCCGCGCTCGAGAAGCGCAATCCCAAGGTGCATTTCGAGCAGATCTTCAACGACGTCAAATATACCGAGCTGCAATATCATTCGGCGATCGATGCGATGATCGAGGGCGCGGTGCTAGCGGTGCTCGTCGTGCTGCTGTTCCTGCGCGACTGGCGCTCGACGGTGATTTCGTCTCTGGCGATCCCGCTGTCGGCGATCCCGACCTTCTGGTTCATGGACCTGATGGGGTTCAACCTCAACCAGTTGACCCTGCTCGCGCTCAGCCTGGTCGCCGGCGTGCTGGTCGATGACGCGATCGTCGAGATCGAGAACATCGTCCGGCATATGCGCATGGGCAAGAGCGCTTATCAGGCGTCGATCGACGCCGCCGACGAGATCGGCCTGGCGGTGCTCGCCACCACCATGTCGATCGTCGCGGTGTTCCTGCCCGTCGGTCTGATGCCGGGCGTGTCGGGGCAGTTCTTCAAGAATTTCGGCCTGACCGTCGTCGTCTCGGTGCTGATGAGTCTCGCCGTGGCGCGACTGCTGACGCCGATGATGGCGGCCTATTTCCTCCAGGCCAAGGGTCATCAGTCGCACGGCGAAGGTCGCATGATGGACGCCTATATGGCGACGTTGCGCTGGACGCTGAGGCATCGCTGGTCCGCGGTGGTCGGCGGCGTGGTGGCGCTGGCATTGACCGTCGTGTGCGCGATGAACCTGCCGATGACCTTCCAGCCCGACCAGGACCAGGATTCGAGCACGGTTTCGATCGAGATGGTCCCGGGTACGACGCTGGCGCAGACCCAGGCGGTCGTCGCGCAGGTTACGCAATTCCTGCGGAAACAGCCTGATGTCGAGCATACCTATTCGCGCGCCGGCGGTGGCGGGAACGTCGCCACGGGCCGCGTGACGGCGATCTTCAAGGCGAAGAAGTCGCAGACCAGCAACGAATTCGAGCGTTCGCTCGCGCCGCAGCTGGCGCAGATCTCCGATGCGCGCGTCTCGTTCCGCTCGAACAATGGCTGGGGCAGCAGCGGCCGCGACCTGACCATCACGCTGGGCGGCGACGATCCCAAGGTGCTGAGCCAGACCGCGATCACCCTGGTCGAGCAGATGTCGCATTTGTCGACCGCGGTCGCGCCGCGTATTTCGGGCGACCTGAAGCGGCCGGAAATCGTCATCAAGCCGCATATGGACCTGGCCGCCAATCTCGGCGTGACGACGGCCGCGCTGTCCAGCGCGATCCGCATCGCGACGCTGGGCGATATCGACCAGAACAGCGCGAAATTCTCGTTGAGCGACCGGCAGATTCCGATCCGCGTGGCGCTCGACCAGAATGCGCGTCAGCGGCTGTCGACGATCCAGAACCTGCCGGTGCAGACCGCGAGCGGCGGATCGGTGCCGCTGAGCCTGGTCGCCGAGGTCACCTTCGGCGCCGGGCCGACCAAGATCGAGCGCGTCGCCCAGCAGCGCCAGATCACCGTCGGCGCCGATCGCGCGCCGGGCGTGGTCAGCGGCACCGCGATGCAGCAGATCAACAATTTGCCGATCATGAAGAACCTGCCGATCGGCGTGTCACAGCTGACCCTCGGCCAGCAGAAGTGGCAGGGCGAGATGGTCAACAACTTCCTCGTCGCGGTCGCCGCCGGTATCTTCCTGGTGTTCGCGGTGCTGGTGCTGCTCTATCGCCGCTTCCTGCCGCCGTTCGTCAACATGGGATCGCTGCTGCTCGCCCCGCTGGGCGGGCTGATCGCGTTGCTGCTTACCGGCAACCCGCTGTCGATGCCGGTGTTCATCGGGCTGCTGATGTTGCTTGGCATCGTCGCCAAGAACTCGATCCTGCTGATCGACTTCGCGCTGGAGGAGATGGAAAAGGGCGTCGATCCGTTCGTCGCGATCATCGATGCCGGGCACAAGCGTGCCCAGCCGATCGTCATGACCACGGTGGCGATGGTCGCCGGCATGGTACCGACCGCGCTGTCGCTGGGTGGTGACGGGTCATGGCGTGCGCCGATGGGCATCACCGTGATCGGCGGGCTGATCCTGTCGACCGTGCTGACGTTGCTGATCGTGCCGGCAAGCTTCAGCCTGGCGGTGGGCATCGAGCGCTGGGCCGGGCCATGGCTGCGCCGCACCTTGCTGACCTATCGTCCGGGCGACGATGGCAGCACGCTGATCGAAAACGATCCCACACCGGGACGCATCGCCGGGCGTCCGGGCGCGATCGGTTATCATGGTGACGATCCCCAGCCGGCGGAGTGACCCAACTCGGGTTGCCCGATCTGGCAGGAGATATGACGAGCGCTTGAACAATCCCGGTTTTCGGGGATTGTAACGGTAATGAACCTGTTTCGCCGCCCAACTCCCGCCGCAGAGGCCCCATCGGCCGGCCTGCAGCGGATGCGCTGGGTGGCGACGGGCATGCTCGTTGCGATGGCGGCGACCTATCTGGTGTCGCGCGCGCTGGACGATCGCCACCCTGCTTTCGGCTTCGTCCGCGCGTTCGCCGAGGCGGCGATGGTCGGCGGGCTGGCCGACTGGTTCGCGGTCACCGCCTTGTTCCGCCATCCGCTCGGCCTGCCGATCCCCCATACGGCGATCATCCCGCGCAACAAGGATCGCATCGGCACCACACTGGCGGCGTTCCTGCGCGACAATTTCCTGATTCCCGCCGTCGTCGCGCGGCGCATGCGCGGCGTGGACGTCGCGGGTGCCGCCGGCCGCTGGCTGGCCGGTCCTGGCGGCGGCCAGGGCCGGCTGCGGCTTGGTGCCGCGCGACTCGCCGCCGATGTGCTCGCCTCGCTCGACCAGAAGCGGCTCGGCGGGATGGTGCGCGGTGCGATGGGACAGAGGCTGCGCGCGCTCGATGTGGCGCCCATGCTCGGCCAGGCGCTGAGCGCGGCGATGGCGGAGGGACGGCATTTGCCGCTGCTCGACGGGATCATTCGCTGGGCGGCCAAGATCCTCGCCGCCAACGATCACCTGATCCGCGCCATGGTGCATGACCGCGCCGGATCGGTGATGCGCTGGACCGGGCTCGACGAGACCCTGGCGAACAAGATCATCGACGGGCTCGACAATCTGCTGTTCGAGATGGCCAGCGACCCCGAACATCCGCTCCGCGAAAAAGCCGAGGAAGGGCTCGGCACGCTGGCCGACGATCTGCAGCACAGTCCCGAAATGAAGGCGCGGGTAGAGCGGGTGAAGGCGGAGATTATCGACAATCCGGCGATGCAGAACTGGCTCGACGGGGTGTGGGAACAGGCGCGCGCGGCGATGTTGCGCATGGCGCGCGACCCGGATGCCGCGCTGGCGGGTCAGTTCGGCGAGGCGCTGGGGCAGCTGGGCGAGACGTTGCAGAAGGACCCGCTGCTCGGCGCGACGATCAACCGCTTCGTGCGGCGCGCGGTGGTCGGCATGGCGGCGGATTATGGCGACGGCATCGTCCGGCTGGTGTCGGAGACGGTGCGCGGCTGGGACGCCGGCACGATCACGCGACGGCTGGAGAATGCGGTGGGGCGCGACCTGCAATATATCCGCATCAACGGCACTTTGGTCGGCGGGCTGGTCGGGCTGGCGATCCATGCGGTGGATGTGCTGCTTTGAAAGACCAACAGGGCAGGCCAGCCGCCCACAAGGCAGAAGAATTTTGCTCACGCGGAGACGCGGAGACGCGGAGAGATAAGGTGGCGCGCGCAGCGCTATTCAAACGGCGCTGGCGCCAAGCGGCGCAGACATGGTGATGAGCCGCTGGCGCGGCTTGACGCTCCCCCTCCGCGTCTCCGCGTCTCCGCGTGAACCTTTCCTCTGCTTCTCCTTCGCTCCGGATTGCGATCCGTCAGCGCTCCCAATCCTCAATTCGCCAGCCCTTCAGCCGAGCCAGTGCACGGAGCGGGCCATGGGCGTTGACCGCGACCGGCTCATCGGACCAGGCGAAGGTCGGCGCGTCGGAGACATGATCGGAATAGAAACGCACATGGACTTGGTCGCGCGCCAGTCCTTCACAAGCCATCCACGCCTCGATCATGCGCAGCTTGGCCGGGCCGTAGCAATTCTCGCCCTCGATCCTAGCCAACAGACGGCCATCGGCGTCGTGGCGCACCCCGGTCGCAATGACGACGTCGAAGCCGAGCCGCTCGGCGATCGCGCCGGCATAGAAGCCGTACGACGCCGTCGCCATGACCAGCCGGCACCCTTCGGCCTTGTCGGCGGCAATCTGCGCGCGCGCGCCGGCGAACACGCCCGAGGCGAGGACATGATCGGCGAAACGCGCCGCCGCGTCGCGCGCCGCCGTGGCGTCCATCGCGCCGCCGAGGATCAGGCGCTGGGTCCATTGCTTGAGCTGGCCGCGATCGATCAGCCTGGCGGCATAGGCGCCGGTCGCCAGGCCGGCGAACGGCAGCAGCGCCAGCCGCCACGGCGCACTGCCCCGCGCGGTGGCGACGAGGAACCCGGTCCAGGTCGGCGCATGGGTAATGGTCTTGTCCATGTCGTAGATGGCGAGTTTGAGCATCGAATGACCCTGGACCTTCATTTCGGCGATGCCGAACCACTCCCCCGCTTACCCTCCAATCGGATGAGGTCGGGCGGAAAATGGGCTGATAGCGGCGTTTCGGCCATGCTGAAATACGTCGCGCATACGGGGCGGCTTGCCGATGCCGCGGCTTTGCACCAAGGTCGTGCCCTATGACCGCAGCCGCCGACTTTACGCATGAGCGCGATACAGGCGGCGACGTACTGCGTTTCAGCGGCGTGCTGGCGCTGGCGCAGCTCGGCGACCTGCCCGAACGGCTGCGCGCGTTCGAGGGGCCGATCGCCACAGTCGACCTGAGCGGTATCGAGCATATCGACACGATCGGCGCGTGGATCGTGCACCGTTTCGCGGCCGAGAAGGGTGCGGCGATCGAGGGACTCGACCCGGACGGTGCGCATCTGCTGGCGCAGGTCGAGCAGGCCGACCAGCCGGTGGCGATGCGCCCGGCGCATGTCGGCAGCATCGAACGCATCGTCGGCGAGATCGGCGACGCGACCGTCACCGCGGGCAAGACGATGATCGGCCTGCTCGCCTTTCTCGGCGCGACGACGGTGGCGTTCGGCAATGTCATCCGCCACCCGTCCAAATTCCGCTTCAACGCGACCGTGCGCCGTTTCGAGGTGGTCGGCGTGACGGCGCTCGGCATCATCGGCCTGATGAGTTTCCTGATCGGCATCGTCATCGCACAGCAGGGCGCGGTGCAGCTCGCCCAGTTCGGCGCGCAGGTACTGACGATCAACCTGGTCGGCCGCATCACCCTGCGCGAACTCGGCGTGCTGATGACCGCGATCATGGTCGCGGGCCGCTCCGGCTCGTCGTTCGCGGCGCAGATCGGCACGATGAAGCTGACCGAGGAAATCGACGCGATGCGCATCATCGGCGTATCGCCGATGGAGGCACTGGTGCTGCCGCGCGTGATCGCGGCGGTGACGATGATGCCGCTGCTCGGTTTCTATTCCGCCCTGCTCGGCATCCTAGGCGGCGGCGTGATGTGCTGGGCGGTGCTCGGCATTCCGCCGATCACCTATGTCCAGCGCATCCGCGAGGTTGTGCCGATCACCGATGTGTGGGTCGGGCTGATCAAGGCGCCGGTGTTCGGTGCGATCATCGCCATGGCCGGCTGCTTCCAGGGCATGCAGGTCGAGGGCGACGCCGAGCAGGTCGGCACGCGTACCACCGCCGCGGTGGTGCAGGCGATCTTCCTGGTGATCGTGCTCGACGCGTTCTTCGCGGTGTTTTTCAGTTCGGTGGGCTGGGGATGAAGAGGACCACGCCCCAGGACGATATCGTCGTCCGCGTACGCGGGCTGAAGAACAATTTCGGCGAGCAGGTGATCCATGACGGTCTAGATCTCGACGTGCGGCGCGGCGAGATTCTCGGCGTCGTCGGCGGATCGGGCACCGGCAAGTCGGTGCTGATGCGATCGATCATCGGCTTGCAGGAGCCGGCGGCCGGCGAGGTCGAGGTGTTCGGCGAATCGACCATCGGCGGCGGCGATCTGGAATCCGAGAGCATCAGGCGGCGCTGGGGCGTGCTGTTCCAGGGCGGCGCGCTGTTCTCGACGCTTACCGTGGCCGAGAATGTTCAGGTTCCGCTGCAGGAATTCTATCCCAATCTCGACCCCGCGCTGCTCGACGAGATCGCCGCCTACAAGGTGGTGATGACCGGCCTGCCGCCCGATGCCGGCCCGAAATATCCTTCCGAACTGTCGGGCGGGATGCGCAAGCGCGCCGGCCTGGCGCGCGCGCTGGCGCTCGACCCGGAACTGCTGTTCCTCGACGAGCCGACCGCGGGACTCGACCCGATCGGTGCGGCGGCGTTCGACGAGCTGACCAGGTCTTTGCAGAAGACGCTGGGGCTGACCGTCTTCCTGATCACGCACGATCTCGACAGCCTCTACGCCATCTGTGACCGTGTCGCGGTGCTCGCCGACAAGAAGGTGATCGCGGTCGGCACGATCGACGAACTGATCGCTCTCGACCATCCGTGGATCGAGGAATATTTCAAGGGACCGCGCGGCCGCGCGGCAATCGCCACGCTCGACCGGGCGCAAGCGAAACAGGCAAAGGCTGACGACTGATGGAAACGCGTTCCAACCATGTCCTTGTCGGCAGCGTCGTGCTGATCCTGCTCGCCGTGCTCGCGCTGTTCGTGGTGTGGATCACGCGCTTCGGGGCGACCGACGAGAAGGAGTATGACATCTTCTTCAAGCAATCGGTCGACGGCCTGGCCAAGGGTTCCGCGGTGACGTTCTCCGGCGTGCCGTCGGGTCAGGTCAAGGAGATCGCGCTGTTCAAGGACGATCCGGAATTCGTCCGCGTGCGCATTACCGTGCGCGACGAGACGCCGGTGCTGGAGGGCACGACCGCGACGATGCAGGGCAGCTTCACCGGCACCAGCACGATCCAGCTCGACGGCGCGACCAAGGGCGCGCGGCCGCTGGCCTGCCCGGCGGACAACCCCAAAAGCAGCTGCCCGTTCGGCGTGCCGGTGATCCCGCCGCGGGCTGGTGGCCTGGGCGCGCTGCTCAGTTCCGCGCCGAAGCTGCTCGAGCGCATCTCGACCTTGACCGAGCGGCTGACCGAGATGCTGTCGGACAAGAACCAGAAGTCGATCACCGGCATCCTCGACAACACCAACCGGCTGACCCGCGCGCTGGCTGATCGCGGACCGGAGATCGCCGCGACGCTCGCCGAGACCCGCCAGACGATCGCCAAGGCCGGCGTCGCTGCCGAGCAGATCGGCCAGCTCGCCCAGACCACCGATGGCGTACTGCGCGAGGATGTGCGGCCGGCGATGGCCAATCTCAACGCCGCGATCAAATCGGCGCGGGCCAGCGCGGATTCGCTGAACGCCGCGATCACCGAGGCGCGACCGGGCATTCAGGCTTTCTCGAAGGACACCATGCCCGAGGTCGGGCAGCTGGTGCACGACCTGCGCCAGATGACCCAGGCGCTGAGCACGGTGGCCGAGAAGATCGACCAGCAAGGCGCCGGCTCGATCCTCGGCGCGCCGCGCCTGCCCGACTATAAGCCCAGCAAGTGAGGACCATGATGCGCCCTGCCCCGCTCAAGACTTTGCTGGCGCTGGCTACGCTCGCGCCGCTGTCGGCCTGTATCAGCTTCGGCGCCAAGCCGCCGGCGTCGTTGCTGACCCTGACCTCGGCCAGCACCGTTCCGGTCGGCCAGACACAGTCCTCGGCAACCAGCCCGACGATCACGGTGATGGTGCCGGCGGTCGGCGGGGCGCTGGCGACGCAGCGCGTGCCGGTGTCGCAGGGCGAGACCGCGATCGCCTATGTCAAGGATGCGCTCTGGGTCGAGCCGCCGGCACGGCTGTTCGCGCGGCTGATGGCGGACACTGTCGCGGCAAAGACCGGACGCGTCGTGCTGTCGAGCGCGCAGTCGTTCGCCGACCCGGGCGCGCGCCTGTCGGGCGAGCTACGCCAGTTCGGCGTCGACGCAGGCGGCAACCAGGCGGTGGTCGTCTATGACGCGTCGCTGATGCGCAGCCCGGGCCATGTCGTGGAAAAACGCCGCTTCATGGCCACCGCGTCGCTGGCCAAGGTCGACCCTGCCAATGTCGGCATCGGCCTCAACCAGGCGGCCAACCAAGTGGCGAGCGACGTCGCCGACTGGGTCGGTAAATAGGGTTTATTTGGCGCCGACGCGCCGCGTCGCGAGCGGCACGTCGCACACGTCGATACCGCCGAGCGCGACCAGCCCCTTGGGGTGAAGCCTGAGGTCGAGCATCGCGGCGAAGCGCGCATTGTCCGCCGCGCGATATTCGAAATGCGGGCGCTCGGCGGCGGGAATGTCGCTGGCGAGGCGGGCCGAGACGATCGGCGTGCGCTCGGGTGCGGTGGCATAGACACCGAGCGGGGCGTCGCTGCGGGTCAGGGCCGACAGATACTGCATGCCCTCGATGACGCGCCCGACGATGGTGTAGTTGCGATCGAGCCGGCGCGCGGCCTGGCCGATCGGGGTAAACAGTTCCGAGCCGCTGCCCGTGTCGGGCGAGCTGTCGCGCGCCACGCCGACCGTGCCGTAGCAATGGGTGATCCAACTCGCCTTGTCGTCGGTCGCCACCGGCCACCCATCGGCGGTGATACCCGAGGCGGTGGAATAGGCGTCCGCGCGGCTCAGGCGCTGGGCGGGGGCGAAGGTCGCGATGTCGTATTCGGCGGCCGGCACCTTGACGACATCGGCAGGCATCGGCTTGCGCTTCGAAGGCTTGCCGGGTTCGTCGTCGTTGGGATCGCCCCATTGCGCGACCCAGCCCTCCTGGACGCGGTAGACGCTCTCGCTGTCCCACCATTTCGCCTGGGCGAGGCGGCGGACATTGGCGACATGCTCGGGCGCGGAGCGCGGTGCGAGGCGGATCACGACGGTGCGGTTGCCGGCCAGGGTCATGACGAGCAGTTCATCGTCGGGGATCGGCCGCCAGTCGCCGGCGATCGGATCGGAGGGCAGCGGCGGGGCCGGCAGCGCGGCGGGTGCGGCCTGGGCGGCGGTGAGCAAGGCGAGGAGCGAAATGATCATGCGCGCCTTGTGGCACGCCGGCCGCGGCTTCCGCAATCGCACGATGCTTGCGCGGCGACGATCCACCCTCTAGGGCCACGCTTCCGTCCAGGACATGCGGAGCGGTGGCCGAGTGGTCGAAGGCGCTCGCCTGGAAAGTGAGTATACGCCAAAAGCGTATCGAGGGTTCGAATCCCTCCCGCTCCGCCAGATGCCCCTGTATATTGTTGATTTTACTCGATAATTATTTTGAGCGAACAGCCCGTCCCACATAGCGCCCCACTTGGCGACGTCAGTTTGGATTGGCACTGACTCTCGCTTTTCGTTCGAATTTTCACCGGTCAGGCGAGGCATCGAATCCGGCGACAGCTATGTCAAACTTACTGCTATCCGATTGTTATTTATGCATTAATTGGCGGCGGAGAGTCTGTGTCACCAACAGATTCGGGCTGAAAGGCGTAGGCTGTGATGGATCTCAGAGACACAAATTGCGACAATCAGATAAAGTGTTCTGACTTTGAGATAAGCTGTGTTTTCGCGGCACGCCTGCGACGGCAGGACCGCTTCCGGGCCGACACGGAAGCTCTCAGCCAGCCTTCGATGCGCCATTGAACTTATGGATCGAACCCGTCACGGCGCAGGTGATAATGATTTTTCTCGACATCGGTCGTTCCTTTTACCTGCGGCGTTCGCTGCACGCACGGCAGGTCTTGGACACTGAAAGAGGCATCCGCGCCGGGTGCCGCGACCAACGGGCGAATCAACTCCTTCATGATCGCGACATGAACGGGCCGTAGTTGGCTTGTTCCGCTCGAGGGTTTGGCAAGGCTTTGCTCATGCGGGCGGCCCACCGCGATTAGTAGCGCTGGGCGCGCTTTCGCGTCAGAAATGCACGGCTACCGACGCCCCAAACGTTCGCGGCGCAGCAGGGAAGGCATCATCCCCGAAGCTCTGAAGCGTAACGTTCGTGTAATACCGCGCCTCAAGCAAATTCCTGACCCAAATCTTCATCCCCAGCCGGCCGCCTGGCAGCGTGTATTCCAAGGAGCTGTTGAGGATGCTGTAGGAGGGCTGTGCCACGCGGTTCTGAGGATCGAAAAAGAACCCATCGTTATAGTAATAGGTTGCTGCCACGAGCAGTGCTCCAAACGCACCGTTGATTTGATAATCGGCGCCCACCGATGCCGTGAAGGGGGAGGTTTGGATCGTATTATTCCCCCCTGCGTCACCAGTGAACGCGGCATTACCGCCCGCGGGCAATTGCGTATAAAATGGAGCGTTCTTGAAGTTGGTGTACTTTCCGTCGAGATAGGTCAGCGCGGCGCGGAGGGTGAGGCCACGTGAGGGGACCGCCTGCAGTTCCAACTCGAATCCCTGTGTCCGTGCAGCTGCTGCATTTAACAGCGCGGTTCCGCCCACAACGGGGACCTGAAACTGGATATCGCGGAACTTATTGTAGAAAGCGGCGCCATTGAGGCGAATGGCACGATCGAAGAGGTCGCTCTTGAATCCCACCTCATATGAATCGACGATTTCGGGTCTGACCGCGGCGCCGGCGGGGGCAATCACGTTGAACACACCGCTTTTGAAGCCGCGGCTGTAACTTGCGTATGTCAGTATCTGATCTGAAAGACGATGATCGATCGAAGCCCGCCACGTAAGCTTCTCGAAATTCGCGTCCTGCTTGGGATAATTGAGAGTCGTGCCATTGCTGCGAACGTCCTCGCCGAAGATCGTTCGTTTATCATAGGTATAGCGCAGGCCGCCCGTCAGATCGGTCCTGCCCGGCAAGTGGAATGTGCCTTGGGTAAATCCCGCGAACGACTCGGCCGTTTGTGTGGAATAACGGAGCGTCGTCACAGGCAGGACGAGACCTTGAAGCGTTAGGGGCGCTTCAGCCGATCGGTCATTGTAATAATAGAAACCGGCTATCCATTCGAAGGTGCTGTTCTTTTCCGAGACAAGCTGGAGTTCTTGTGTCCATGTGGACGCCGTCTCGTCGGAAATCGGAGAAACGAGGTTGGCGGGTGTCCCGTCTTGATCGAATACCCAGTGGACCTTGTTGTGTCGGTAACTGGTGATGCTGACGACATCAGCCCATCCCAGATCGTACCGCAGTTGACCGTTTAAGCCCCATTGACGCGAAGTTGCGAACACGTCGATATTTTCGGCAACATTGTAAAACCCACTATAAGGCACGCCGCCGGCGAGCATTTTCCCTTCCATCGGACGAAAGGCCGGTGTTGCAACCGGACGCGTGGATTCAAAGTCGCCGGCGATCTTGAGTGTCGCCTTCGGGCCGAGATCGAAAATCCATTTCGAACGCGCGGCGAAATCATAGCCCTTATAAACATCATTTCCAGTGGTGAGGTTCTTCCCCCATCCGTCGCGTTGTTTCATGCCATAGAGCGCGATGTCGGCCCGGACACCAGGAGCAATGCCGCTCGTAGCGTAGAAGTTCGCCTCCACCGTATCGTAATTGCCATAGCCGATGCTGGCATCCCCCGAAAATTGCACCTTCGGGTCCTTGGTAATGATCTGGATCACGCCAGCCGTTGCATTTCGGCCGAACAGAGTCCCCTGCGGCCCTTTGAGAACTTCCACGCGCTGGATATTGCTCAACGCGAACAGACCGCCGGTCAGCGTGGGAAGATAGACGCCGTCCACGTAGATCGCCGTTGCCGCTTCCTCGCCGGGAGATGTGTTTTTGTTGCCGACGCCTCGGATGAAGGGGGCGATGGCGATGTTCTGGCGGCCTAGATCGAGACCCGGCACCGCGACAGAGAGATCTCCCACATCGCGCACACCCGCATTCCGCACGGCACTTCCCGTTAAAACCGAAACGCTGACCGGGACGTCCTGAAGACGCTCCTCGCGCCGTTGTGCAGTCACGATGATATCCTGAACCCTGGAACCATCGTCCTCAGGCACTGTCTCGACGGGGCGCGCTGCCGGCGGACTCGTCTGCGCGACCGCCTTTTCGGGGGCCGCTGCTCCTCCGACGAGCGCAGCGGCGAACATCGTTCCCAAGAACAGATTGCGCGACGTTCCAACGAGCATCCGTGGCGACCGATTACAATGCAAGGCCATACCCCCCCTTTGTGCGCTGGGCTTTTAAGGCTAGCCCAGTCTGGTTCTCATCGCGCTTCCTGTCCATTAGGACAGGC
Source organism: Sphingomonas bacterium (assembly GCF_028292965.1). Classification (GTDB taxonomy): domain Bacteria; phylum Pseudomonadota; class Alphaproteobacteria; order Sphingomonadales; family Sphingomonadaceae; genus Sphingomonas. The sequence continues at coordinate 37,240 of NZ_JAQGLG010000161.1, forward strand.
AATGTCAAGATCGCCGCGTTAAACCTGCGACACTCCTACCGCCAGGATAGCTAGCGGGAAAGCAGAGTTTGCTGCGCGGCAACGAGTTGGCACCCACAAGAAATATCGCTCAAAACGCTCGCTCTAGCGCATAAAAATGCTCGTGAGCCAAGGGCGGCTATCAGGCTGGAATTACCCGAGAGGTCGCGAGACCCCAAGCTTCGAACAACGCCTTGCCGCCATCAATCGAAGTATTTTTTATTGACCTTTTGGGCAGTTACGGGCATGTTGAGCGTAATCGTTTGGTCGGCGCACAGTCGAAATGAACGAAATCCAATTGTGCGGGGAGTTGAGCGATGTCGAACAAGGCCGAAAGGGGCAGCAAGGGATTGGCCGATAGGAAAATGGTTTCGCGTGCCTTGAACTTGGCGGGAAAGCCCCGCTCATGGCGGGGGTTCACCATGTTGCCTTCACCTACGATTCATATCGGGGAAACGAAAACAAGCAAATATACCGCGATCGATGCCAAGGCGATAGGCGACCGCGCTCACATTTCAGCAAAACGTCGCGAGCCTGGATCGTTGGCACGGGTAGCAATAGGGGAGAGCAAGCGCGCGCCGCGACCACGGCCCATCTCGACGTTCGCGCGTTGGGAATTCGATATGCCGCGAATTCAAACGGGGCGGATGATATGACTCTTCCGCGGTGATCATGACCGAGGATGCGGGTGGGCCCATCGATAACCCTACAGAATATACGCCGATGGCTGCTCCAGGCAGCCGCTTGCTGCATGTGTGGGATGCAAGCGGTCGGTCCCTTTTCGATCGGCTGGGCGCGGAGTTCACCGTTTTGGGATTCAACGACCTCGGCGCGGAAGCGCTTTGGAGAGTGGCCGCCGATGAGGTGGGCCTTTCTCTCGAGATCGTCCTTCCAGAGGAGCACGACTTGACGGCGCTGTGCGCGGCCGACTGGGTCCTTGTCCGGCCGGACCAATATACGGCGCGGCACGGCAGATGCGTCGGAGCTAGCCGATATTCTCTGGGCAGCGGTTGGAATGGAATGCGCGACCGTCTCTGCCTCGACCGGCTCCGATCCATCGCGTCGGGACACTCTGCAAACCGTGAATCGCTAGGCGTTGCTGAATTCAGGATTACCAAAAATGGAGACGAAACGGGGGCCGATCTCGGCGCGGCGGTGGGTCACCTTGGCATTCCTCACCACGGCGCTGACGTTTAGCTATATCGATCGTTATCTCATCGCCGTCCTCATCCAGCCGATCAAGGCGGATCTGGGGATGTCGGACGGGCAGATCGGCATATTGACCGGATTTGCGTTCGCGGCCTTCTATGCTCTGCTCGGCATGCCCATCGCACGATGGGCCGATCAAGGCTTTCGTCGAACGGTCGTAATCGGATCGATCCTTGTCTGGTCGTTGATGACCGCGGGGACCGGGCTGGCGAACAATTTTTGGCAACTAGCCATCGCACGCTTTGGTGTGGGAGCCGGCGAGGCTGGTATTTTCCCCACGTCGCAAGCGATATTGGCCGATATCTTCCCCGAACGGTCGCGGGCGTCCGCCCTTGCGCTTTTTGCGACCGGCGGAAGTATCGGCCTGTTTCTGGCCTTTTCTCTGGGAACGTTGTTCGAGACTTGGTGGGGATGGCGCTGGACATTCGTAGCGGCAGCCGCACCCGCGCCGCTCCTGGCGGCGATCGCACCGTTTTTCCTGCCCCGGCAACAGCGCGAATTGCCGCACGAGAAGGTCAATCTCTTCCTTGCGATCGGGAAGCTGTGGCGTAACCCGCATTTCCGGCACCTGCCCTTTGCGCAAGGTGCGTTGGTAATGCTGATCTTCGGCCAGGCGCAATGGGTTCCCGCCTATTTCGAGCGCAGTTTCCATGTCAGCCGCTTGGCTCTCGGCACGACGCTCGGCGTCGTTCAAAGTATCGCGGCGGTGACGGGTATCATATCCGGCGGGTTCCTTGCCGACAGATTGGCGCGCGGCAGCGGGCCGATCAAGCTCGCGATGTTCGGGATTGGCGCTGCCATGGCACCCATGATGGTGCTGTATACCACAACAAGGCTCCCGCTAGGCTATTCGATGGTAGCGCTATCTGTGTTTTTGCTGTCGTTGCCGACCGGGCCTATCGCATCACATCTTCAGGGAGTGATTGCGCCGGCGGAACGCGGACTTACCGCAGCGGCGGCATTGACCATTGCCTCCTTTATAGGACTCGGAGCGGGACCAGCAGTAATTGGCGGGCTCAGCGACATTTTTGAGCGATACAAACACGTAGAATCGTTGCGTTATGCTCTCCTTGTCTCAACACCTCTCGCCGCATGCTGGGCATTGTTCCATCTTTTCAAAATTTCCCGCATCATTGATCGAGAACATTCTTTAGGAAGTATCAATCTGTAGCAATATTCCGCGCAGCATTTGTCCGCATAAGGCGTCGAAGGTCGTATCAAAACAAGTGCACGGATCGTTCGGGGTCGCCGGGTAACCAGCGGCATGCCCCGCCCGCACAAACCAGCCAGCCCATTCCGGTACTTCAACTCATCGCCCGAGGTGATCTGCCTAGTGGTGATGATGTACGCGCGGTTCCCGCTGTCGCTGAGAAACATAGAGGACCCGCTATTCGAGCGCGGCATCGATATTTGCGATGAAACGGTGCGGCATTAGTGGAATATGTTTGGTCCAATGTTTCCCGGTGACATCCGCCGGCAACGGGTTAGCCGGATGGGGGCTTCCGTCACTGGCGATGGCATCTCGATGAGATGTACGTGAAGCTCAAAGGCGAGATGGTGTACCTCTGGCGAGCCGTGGGTCACGAGGGCGAGATACTTGAAAGCTACATCACCAAAACCCGCGACAAGGATGCGGCGCTCTGGTTCATGAAGAAGACGCTCAGGCGCCATCCCTCGCCCGAGGCGATCACCACGGACGGCCTCCGCTCTTACCGCGCCAATGAACGAGTTGGGCAATGCCGAGAAACAGGAGGTCGAACACTGGGCCAACCACAGGGTGGAGAACAACCACCTCTCGTTCCGACGACGAGAGCGAGCCACGCTCAGATTCCGACGAATGAAGTCGCTACAAAAGTTCATCAGCGTCCACGCCAACGTTCACAACCACTTCAATCTCGAACGACGTCTCGTTGGTCGTCAGGCGTTGAAGGAACGCCGCTCGGTCGCACTGGCCGAGTGGCAAATGGTCGCGAGTTAGGCTGCTGCCCTCAAAACCCGAGCTCCATCGTGGTGAGGCGAGTTCGCTTAGACTGACAGCACCGTCTCGATAGAAGCTGGCGTCCGAAGGGGGTCACAGGTTCGAATGCCGGCCACGACACGCCATGCTCAGTCGGCGGAGCCGAGAATGGTGCCCCCGTCGATCACAAAATGCGCGCCTGTGATGTAGGCAGAAGCTGCGGACGCGAGAAAGATGGCCAGTCCCTTGAGATCGTCAGGCTGGCCGACGCGGTGCAGTGGGATCGAGCGAGCCAGCGTCGCCTGGACCTCGGGATCTTTCAAAAGTCCGCCCGCGATATTGGTTGCGATGCCGCCCGGCGCAATCGAGTTGACGAGGATGTTGGAGCCGGCAAGCTCGAGTGCGAGCCGTCGCGCAAGATGGGCCGCGCCTGCTTTGGAGGGGTAGTAACCAAGACTCGAAATAGCGTTCACCGTCGTCGCGGCGATTGACGTGGTGACGATGATCCGTCCCCCACCTGCCTTTCTAAGATAAGGAACCACCGCCTTGGCTGTCGCCACGACGGCAGTCAGGTTTCCTGCCACGACCCTGTCCCATTCGTCGTCCGGGACATTTTCGATCTGGCCGTCAAGGACGCGTCTGCCGGTAAGGTCGAGAAAACCCGACCCTGTATCGAATCCGGCATTGACGAACACGACGTCTAGCTTGCCGTAAAAGTCGCCGATTTCTTTGATCGCAGAATAAATGGAAGCGCGATCGAGAATGTCAACTCGCAAGCCTCGAACATCTCCGCCAGCGGCCGACAAACGCTCGACCTCCCGGGCCATTGCACGCTCGTCAATGTCAAGGATGGCAACCCGCGCGCCATTCTCCGAAAGGATTTCGGCAAAAGCCAGGCCAATACCGCTTGCACCTCCGGTAACGACGATGGAAAGCCCGCGGACACTGAACAGTTCTTCTGTTTTCATGACGTCCTCCGATCCGTTTGCGTGGCATCACTTTGAGACATGAGACCTGACCGAGAGGTCCGGATTGCGCAAGCCCGATTTGGAGGCCGCATAGGCGATCCAGGTGAGAAGCAGGCTTATTATGCCCGCGTCGAGAGGCTCAATCAAGCCGACTCTGCCATAATGCCGGTATTAATTTGACCTTATGATCAGTTTGTGTGAGGCTTTTATCTCCGACGCCGGATCCGCCAATGACCCGGCTTGGACAAGGTATTGCTGATACAGAGCTGCCCAGCAGCCTCTGCACCGAATGAAAGAGGGCTTCGCATGACGCCAGCTGGACGATCAAACCCATCGCCACTCGGCGCGACGGCGCCGGATCGTGTAGTCCGCACCGTTTGCTCCCCCAATTGCATGGGCACCTGTGGGGTAAATGCCTTCGTCAAAGATAATATGATCATCAAGATCGAGCCAGCCTCCTACCCCGACCCAGGTTTCGAACGGATCTGCGTAAAGGGGATCGCCATGGCGAAAGACCGTATCCACCACCCCAAACGCCTCAGGGAACCAATGATCCGGGCCGGCGCCCGGGGCGATGGCCGTTGGAATACTGTCTCTTGGGATGATGCCTATGAGTATATTGCCGAGAAATTGACGAGCGTGGCCCAAGTGCACGGCTGGAAAGCCAATGCCTGGTTCGGAATGACCGGCAACTACGGAGCGCGCGCCTTCACATCGAAGGAGCGAGCAGCCAATTGTCTGGGAGGCTCTATATTTTCAAACCTCGGCCTGACCAGCGATGTCGCCGGTTTCATGGGAATCCAGACTACTTTAGGGGCATTCGTCGTCAGTAACGACGTCTCGACAATAGCAAACGCAAAATACCTGCTCTTTGCCGGCCGCAATACCGCGGACACAGGCCACAGCGAGATGCGCTATATATTCGACGCGCTCGAAAGTGGCGCGAAGCTGGTCGTAATAGATCCGCGCTTCAGCCGAACGGCCTCAAAGGCTGATGATTGGCTCGCGCTCACGCCGGGAAGCGACGTCCCGATGGTGATGGCGATGTTAAATGTCATCGTCAGTAACGGGCTGATGAAGGAAGACTATGTCCTGAGGCACACGAACGCGCCGTTCCTGATCAATCGTCACACCGGCGCCATGCTTCGCGCCAAGGATCTGTTCGAGGATGGCGAGGACGAATATCTTGTATGGGACACGACAGTAGATGGACCCGTCCAAGCAAGCGACGCCGGGTTACCTTGCCTCAAGGGGGCGTGGACTCTTCAAGATGTGAGCGGAAAACAGATTGCCTGTCGCACCGCGTTCGACGCGCTCTGGGAGGTCTGGGAAAAGTATACGCCCGAGTTTGCGGAGACCATATGCAACGTACCCGCTGAGACCATTCGACGGACCGCGATCGAATATGCCACGGCAGATCCAGCCTGGCTCTATCTGGCACAAGGCATCCAACGCTATCATGGCGGGCACACCACCTTCCGTGCCTATATCACACTTAGCGCGTTGTGTGGCAACATTGGCAAGGAGCATGCGGGCGTCAGCGTACTCGATGGCCCCTATGTGAGGATGCACATGGGCATGTCAGATGCGTGGACCAAGCCGACCGGGGCGCCGACCCACGAGCTATCCGGCATGAAGCTGATCGAGACGATCACAACGGGGCAGCCCTATCCGGTCCGGTCCCTGTGGATCGACAATCATGGATTCGGCACTCAAAGCCCGTTATTCAAGCGCTTTCAAGCTGACGCCCTGCCCCTCCTCGACCTGTTCGTCGTGAGCGAGCAAGTCATGACGGACGCCGCCGCGCTGGCGGACGTCGTTTTGCCTGTCGTGTCCTATTACGAAGATGATTGGGATCTGGTGGGAGGTGGCGAAATCTGGTTCATGCAGTTGCGTCAGCGCGCAATACCTCCGGTGGGAAGCTCGCGAAACGACTACGAGATCTACAAGGGAATATGTGAGCGCCTCGGGAAAGGCGAATATTGGCAGATGAGTTTGCGCGAGTCTGCGGAGTTCATCTTGAAGTCGCATGATGATCCCGCGATACGTGCGGTAGACTGGGACGTCTTATGTCGGGACGGTGTCGCGCGGGTCCCCCGGCGCCGATACTCACCGGAAGAGATGCCCGCCGGTCTGCGCGAAACGCTATCTCCTTCATACAGCATAACGCACGATGAGCTGGTGCCATTCGGCGATCTGCGTTTCAATACGCCGTCGCGAAGAATTGAGCTTTATCAGGAACAATTCAGTGACATCGGCGAGGCCGTTCTCGACTATGTCGAGCCAAATGAGGGGCGATCGAGTGCGCTGCACAAGAAATATCCGCTGAATCTCATCACGTACAAGATAGTCCATTCGACGCATAGCCAACACACTTTCCTTCCCAGCATCCAGGAGCTTTTGCCCCGCCCGATGCTGGAGATGAATCCTGAGGACGCGGCGAAGCGCGGCATCGCAAACGGCGATGAAGTGATCGTGTTCAACGGTCGCGGTCGGTTCCGTGTGAACACCCATGTCCTGGAGTCCGTTCGCACGGGAACCGCAGCGATGCCTCAGGGCTGGTGGAAACACGCATTTGCAGAAGGCCATCCGTCCGATCTCGCCCAGACCAAGGGCAGCGAATACCAGGATCGTGTCTTCGGCGAGTCGAACTACCCGGCGTTCGACCTCGCCGTTGACATCTGCCTGGCCACAGATGCGGAAAAGAATGTCACACAGCCGATGAAGCCAGGGGCCAATTGATGTCGAAACAAATGGCATTCGTGATCGATCTTCGTCGATGTATCGGCTGCGACACATGCGTCATCGCTTGCAAGGTGGAGAATGATGTCGAAACGGGCCGCTTCCGGCTGCGCGTTCTCGATTCGAACAGAGATCCAGTCTTCGAGAAGCCACAGGGCATCTTCCCCAACCTCTCCCAGTATTGGCTGCCGACGATGTGCCACCACTGCGTCGATGCGCCCTGCATCAGCGCCTGCCCGACCAATACGTTATGGAGACGGGACGAGGACGGGCTGGTTATGCTTGAAACCGAGAAATGCATCGGTTGCCAGCGCTGCGCCGAGGCTTGCCCATATGATGCGCTTTCGTTCGACGAAGTCCATGGCACCGCGGACAAATGCACGGCCTGCGCCCATCGGGTCGAGAAGAATGAGGCGCCGAGTTGCGCGTTAGTATGCCCGACCCGTGCCATCCATTTCGGGGACATCCACGATCCGGCCTCCAAGGTAGCGCAGATTCTTGCGACGCGCGAACACAAGGTGCTTGCGGAGAGCCGCGGGGCCAAGCCGCAAATCTATTATCTGGAGCCCTGAACGTGCACATGCCTGCGGCAGCGCCCAATGGCGAAAGGCTGGTGGTCGTCGGCGGCGGTCAGGCGGCCGCCCAGGCGATCGAAGTGGCGCGCCAGCATGGCTATGACGGGCAGATTACGCTCGTAACCGACGAGCCGACACTGCCCTATCAGCGCCCGCCGCTATCAAAGCAGTATTTGACCGGCCGGTTCACATCCAGCTGGCTGCTCTATCGGCCAAACAGCTTCTACGCAAAGTTCGCGGTCGATGTGCTGCCAGGTCGGCGCGCAACCGCGATCGATCGTCTGACGAGAGTCATCGCGCTCGATGACGGATCCTCGCTGGGTTACGACAAGTTGCTGTTGACCACGGGCGCAAGAGCGCGACCGCTACAAGTACCTGGTGCCGAACACCCACACATCTTCTACATCCGCACGCTGGCTGACGTCGATGGGGTGCGCGCGCGTATTGCGGAGAGCCGGCGCGTGATCATCATCGGCGGCGGGTTCATTGGATTGGAAACCGCCGCGGTTCTGGCCCAAGCCGGGCTCGAGATAACCCTGCTGGCGGCCGATAAGCGGCTGTTACCTCGCGTCATAGCCGGCGAGATGGCCGAATTCCTGCTCGATCACCATCTCATGCACGGCATCAACGTTGTCCTGAACGCGGCCGTAGTTGCGTTGCACGCTCGCGATGACGGGGGCATCGGAGTCGCGCTGCTCGATGGACGAAGCTTCGAGAGTGATTTGGTGCTTGTCGGGATTGGCGCCATCCCGAATGCCGAATTGGCAGAGGCTTGCGGGCTGCTTTGCGACAACGGGATCATGGTCGACGAGCTTGCACGAACCAGCGATCCGGCGATCATGGCGGCAGGGGACTGTACCAATCATCCCAATGGGCTGATCGGACGACGGCTGCGGCTAGAGACCGTCCATAACGCGGTCGAGCAGGGTCGTACGGCGGGGGCGACGATCGCTGGCGGCGAACTTCCCTATATTCAGACCCCTTGGGTTTGGTCCGATCAATATAGCCTGCGACTACAATCTGTGGGCGTCGCGGAAGGATATGACAGGACGGTAATGCGCGGGAAACCGGCGGACGGCCGCTTCAGCCTCTTCTATTACCGCGAAGACGAAATGCTCGCCGTCAACTGCATCAATCAGCCCATGATCTTTGGCGCAGTACGGCGTCTCCTCAACGAACGCATCCCGCTCCATGCCGATCACGCGGCAGACACGAACTTTGATCTTGCTCAAATCCTGCCGCGCACCGCGAGCTTCGACTTCGATATCCCTTGGCCCACCAAGCTGGAGAAGCGGCAGGCGGCGCTCGCTTGGGGATTCGACTAGGATAGCGACGCCCAGCAGGGAAATCTTTCGTCCGCTCACCCGGACCGTTAGCGCAAGGGTATGCTGTCTAAGCCGCGTGGTCCATTGTTGGGTCGCTGCAACAAGAGATGTTCCGGTTCGCCCGCATAAAGACGACGCGTCAAGTCCTCAGGACTGAATTCGACCCCGATGGGATTCTCGGCGAAGGCAGACGACGCAAAAAAAGCGGCAGACTCTGCCTCGGACGAAAAGTTCTCGACTTGGAACTCGACCTGATTTCCATCCGGATCTCTAAAATAAAGAGACGTGGTCGGGCCATGGTTGATAGTCCAGAAAGGCTCTATACCTTCAGCCTTCAGCCTTTCATACGTCGCCAGCAAAGCTCCCAGCGACGGATATGTGAAGGCGACATGATCGACACCAACGGCATTTTCAGTCTTATCTCTTAAGCCTGGCAAATTCAGAATCGCAATCCGGTGATGCTCGTCGTCGTAAGTCAGGAACGCAAGCTTGTCATCCTCGTAGGATGCACGCGCGCCAAGCAATGTCTTGTACCAGCTCACCAGTTTTTCGTAGCGAGAACTTCGTAAGACCACATGCGCAAATTTGGACGGCGAAACTATGGCAGGCTGAGCGTCATCCGCCATGTTCCTCGGTGTTTGATCGACCATTGCACAACCCCTGTGATGTTAGCGACCTGCCTGCATGGCTCCCGCCCCGACGTCCGCTGAAGAGATTTATCTTGTCCGCATGGTCAGGCTGAGTCAACCGATACTTGACAGAAATTAAATCGGCCCCATTCCGGCCCGAGCCAGATATTCCGATTTATTCAAAGATTCTCGCACTCATGACGCCACGCCGTGTCGCGCTGCGATAGTGAAAACACCCCAGCCACACTCGCGTTATTGAACCATCGAACGAATGGTTTCAGAGACAAGGGGACGCGCGCCAGAGATTGAGGAGGAGAGCGTTCGCTTGACGGATAGTCTGATGGGCGACACCGCCGAAACCCATCGCGCCCAAAATGCCTCAGCGCACCCTAGCCGAAGACCTCCGCAACATGCTTGGTATCCATATACTCGTGTAGCCTCTCGATCTTACCATCCCGCATCTTGAACAGGAAATGGTAGACGTTGTTGAACGACTTGCCGCTCAGCGTCTTCGCGGTCGACCGCGCCTCAACCGCTACTCGATCGCCTTCCGCCGTATAGTCGAGGATTTCGAGCCGCAGAGGCTCCTTGAATGCTCCGGCCATACCCTGAAGTAGCTGCGCCACAGTCGCCTTGTCGTGCGTTCCCGACATGGGGAGGTCGCCCGTCACCCAATAACGGAAATCTTCCGTCGTCAGCGCAAGTGCTTCGTCCGCAGGACCTTCCGAAAACAACCGGAGAAACGTCGCCGCAAGCTGCTTATTCTCTTCAATGCTCATATCCGCATCTCCCCATAGAATCGTTTTCTGCTCACACTTCCGGCCAGAAGAGCGGTGAGATCATCGCGCCGCGGCATGGCGCCCGGCGAGGAATCCCTGGGTCATACCCCGCGCATTCGATAACCCGCTCTGGACACCGGCACCTGCGTCGAGCCGTGCCGCCGCGTTTCCCGCAACATAAAGTCCCTTAATCGGCTGATCGTCATAATCGAGAACCCGACTATGAACGTCATAGGCTAGACCGGCTGCAGCGACGCCGCCGCCGCTGATACGGCTGAGCCGCACCGCGAAGAATGGCGCCTTGACGACTTCCCCCATGTTCGCGTTCGGACGCTGATTGGGATCGCCGCAAATATATTTGGACCACGGCTTCTCACCACGGTGAAATTGCGGATCGACTCCTGATCGGCAATAGCCGTTGTAGATTGCGATCTCATCGGACAACGCCGCTCCATCAAGCCCCGTAGCAGCAGCGAGCTCCTCCAGCGTGTCGGCCTTTAGCGCAAAGTCTTGCGGGAACTCCTGCCCCGGCATGAGCGACCCGAACGGGTATTTTTCTCGCGCCTGGCTATCGAGCACCGCCCAGCAGGGAAAATTGGGATGGGCCTGGCTCCCGCCGTCGATATAATCGATCGCAAAGGCGAGAGATCGATAGAAGCTTTCGTCACCAAATCGGCGGCCTTGTCCATTGACCACGACAACGTGGGGCAATCCGACATCGGTCATCGCGTTCCGCCAGAGCGGTCGATCCTCCTGCTCCTCGCCAGGAAGGGTGTAGCCGAACATCGACACGTCGGGCACACTCGCCACCCTTGCACCCAGCCGGCCCGCAAGCCGGATATGAGCTCCGTTCACCGACGACATCACCATTGAATTCACGTCGAGCCGATTGCCCAAGGTGCGTTCATATTCGGCATTGCCGTCAATCCCGCTCGTCGCCAGGACAACCCCTTGCCGCGCCCTGATCTTGATTCGATCGCCGTTATGCCGAGCGACGACGCCAATCACGCCCTCCGGGCCGGTCAGAATCTCTTCGACCCGGGTGTCGGTGAGCAACGGAATGTTGCGATCGAGCGCGCCCTTGACGAAATATGCCGCGAGACCGGGACCAAGACAACGCTCGTCACGTTCCAGGCGGCCGGCCATGATGGAGAAATCCCAATTCAGGAGATTGGCGATGCCACCGCTGCCGAAAATGTCCTCGTGCGTAAGCCCGTAAGGGACAAATGGTGAGGTCCGCGTCCGTTCCTGCCAGTCGCCTAAAGTTGCAGCGGAAAAGGGCAACACCTCCAGGAAGCGTCCCTGAGGCAGGCCGTCCGCGAAGTCCGGGTAATAATAATCGGCATAGTCAGGGACTAGGCGACATCGCAAGCCGATCCGGTCCTCGAAGAACTTGAGGACCTCGGGCGCGTGTTCGGCATGGTTCCGATTGAGCAGATCCTCTTCATATCCCATGCCCAGGCGCTTGATATATCGATAACCGCTCTCCGCTGAATCATCGATGCCGAACTCTGCGGCATAATGATTTCCAGCAATCCAGACCTGCCCGAACGAATAGGCAGTGACGCCCCCCACTTGAGATGAACTCTCGATGACCATTGCCGAAGCTGCATGTTCGGTCGCGCTGATAGCCGCTGCCAAGCCGCCAATGCCCGCACCAACCGAAACCAGGTCGGCTTCATGGTCCCAGACATGTGAATTTACGTCAGCCATATGGAAACCTTCTGCCAATTTTCGAGGCTAAAATCTCAAGCCCTCTATCCTGGGGCGCCCTTGCCCACTTTCAACGCGGGCTCAGGGTCTATTTCTCGCAATCTAAGTAACGGTCCAGTTCGGCGTGGAAGTGCCTTATCCGTATTTCCTGCTCACCCAGGCATGCACCTTTGAAACCGCGAGAGCGCATACCCGCATGGACCAACGGCATCATATCGACGTCCTGCACGTAGAGCTCACCGATGGGTGTGTAATCCTCGCCGATCGCGAAAGTTTCGACTTCAGGATGTGCGTCGCCGGACATGTCCGCATCTGGAGGAATGCCCATCCACCCGGGGATTACATAGGTGCCATCGGAGTCTCGTACCGGATAGTATAGCGTGAGCGTATCGAAATACATTCTTCCCACGTCACTTCGGTGAGGGAGGAAGCGGTAAACACTCACGGCCTCGGGGTGCGCACCGGTTATAATATTCGGAAAGGCCGAATACACGTAGGAGTCGGTAAGCTGGCTGTCGGTATACTCGGAATAGTCGATGCCTAGTTCGGCCGCGCGAGCGCGCTTGGCTAGCTGGGCCGACACCCGAACGTCGTTCGCACTGCCACTAAAACTGGCGGCATCAAGGGCGGCATCCTTCATCACGGCCTTGAGAGTCTCGTTCAGAGATCCATCACTCTCCAACCTGGGACTCGGAAGCAACTGAGGAATGATCATCCGTGCCGCACCGTTAGGATACAAGTCCTGCTGGACGTGATAGTCGTCGACCATCGGCAGCACCTGCCTGTGGATCGCCTGGAAATGATAACCTTCTAGGAAACCGTCGACACCGTCCTTCCAGTTTGCTGCGACTTCAACACGCGTGTGCCGGACGACGACGCGCTCCTCACAGTGATAGGTGCGCATATGTTCACCGAACACGCCCAGAAAGTCGGCGAGCGGCTCGGCATCATCGTTCATGGTGATGAAGACGAAGCCGGCATGAATATCGCAGCGTACTTCGGTCAGGCCAGGATTATGACAGACCACCTCAGAACGAAAGGTCTCCCTGTCCGTGATGCTTGCAAGAGTACCATCGGAATGGAACGACCAATTGTGAAACGGGCATGTGAACCCGGACGCCACGCTGCCATGCTCGCTCTGCACCAATCGCAGACCGCGATGCGGACAAACATTGTAGAATGCACGTATTCTGCCGTCTTCGCTTCTAGTGATCAGAAAGGATTCGTCACGCAATTCGAACGTGAAGAAATCACCTCTCTCCCGGAGATCCGACTCTACGCCCGCCAGAACCCAGATTTTTGTCCACAGCTTGTTCCACTCCGCCGTCATATATTCCGGCAAGAAGTAACGGCTGTGGTCTATCGGCCCGGTGCCATAGTCGATGTAGGGGGTCTTCGCTGCGAAACCCTCCGGTGGCGCATCCGGTGTAATTCGGAAGCCTTCGCGATAATCGAACTCCGCGCTTTTCATCAAATCACTCCTGCGCCGCGACTGGCGACAAATTTCGCCCCCTTTGCCATCTTCGTTGTCCGGACGACGATCACAAAGCCTAGTTCAAGTTGACCGTTCGGGCAATGATCCACATGCTTCACCAGCCGCGTAATGTCATCGCTACCGGACTCAGGCCGGTTCGAAAATACCGGTGACACGACGCCACATGCGTCTCAGCAGTCCGACTTTGCGGTCGAGCGGGCGGTGGATAAAAGGCCCGACTTCCGGCGGAGTCGTCTTGCCGACAATGCTTTCGATCTCGGCCCTGAGGCTATCCCCGAAACCTTTTGCGAACTTCGGCAATATCGGCCGAGCCATTGCCTCCCAGGCCGGCGCCATCGGCCCCTGGCCGTTGATCTGAACGGTCAAGACGACATCGGTTCCACCATCTTGATTCGTCGTGGCTCGGTACGACCCCGCGCCATCGACCGGGTCACCTTCGAGCCGGTAGGTAAAGTCGACCCGATCGGGTTCACGCCAGACCGTCACATGCACTCTCACTTTTACGGTTCGGACAAGCGCGCCGACACCCACCTTCAGCGTCCACAGCGAATCGGTGTCGTTTAGAACTTCGAACGCGCGATAGCCTGGAAGATTGCCCGCCCAGTTCGCCATGTTGGAAACATAGCTCCACACCTCAGACTTTGGCGCCCCAATCGCTACCGGTAGCTCATGCTCAAGCATGGGACTGCCTCGATCCGTTCGAAGCACGGTCGATAAATTTCGGCAACGCCAACCTCACGCCAAAGGACATTATCGGCCTCTCCAGTTTGACCATTCGATCAGGATATATCGATACTACCGCTATGGCAACCGCTGTTTCAGCTAGGGTCAGGACCTATTAAATTGGTTGCGCGGTAGGTTCGAGATTGATTCATTGTCGGCGGAGGTGTCGCGATGGGTGATCTGCTGCTGCTATCGGAGGCGCAGATGCGCCGGATCGAGCCGTATTTTCCACTGTCGCACGGGATACCGAGGGTCGATGACCAGCGGGTGTTGAGCGGCATCCTGTTCGTGATCCGCAACGGCCTGCGCTGGCGGGACGTGCCTCGCGAGTACGGGCCTCACAAGACGATTTACAACCGCTTCATCCGCTGGAGCAGGCTTGGGGTGTTCAACCGGATATTCGCTGCGCTGTCGGCCCAAGGAGGGGTTCCGGATCAGTTGATGATCGATGCCACGCATCTCAAAGCGCATCGCACCGCCGCCAGCCTGCTCAAAAAGGGGCTCTACCCCGATATATCGGACGCAGCCGGGGCGGACTGACCACCAAGCTCCATGCCGTTTGCGATGGCCGGGGCCGCCCTATCCTGCTGCGACTGACCGAAGGCCAGACCAGCGACTACAAAGGCGCAGCACTGATGCTCGATGCCCTGCCGCCGGCCAAGGCTTTGCTCGGCGACCGGGGCTACGATGCGCGCTGGTTCCGCCAGGCGCTCGCCGAGCGCGGCATCAAAGCCTGCATCCCGTCGCACCGAACACGCAAAATCCAACATGCCTACGACCGCACGCTCTACCGCCAACGACACCGCATCGAGAATATGTTCGCTCGCCTGAAAGACTGGCGACGCATCCACACACGCTACGATCGATGCGCCCATACCTTCATGTCCGCCATCGCACTCGCCGCAACTACCCTCTTTTGGCTCTGATCAATGAGTCCTGACCCTAGTTGCACGCACAAGTATGCAATCAGTTTCTCGGCCATCGCCACGGCACGAGTACCGGCCCCTATTGACCGTATGGACAATTCATCCTAGAGTTGACGCCTCTCTAGAAGGGCTAAAATGTGGGCTCCATCGAACCAACCTTTTTAGCTTCATTTTGGACAATCGCCGGGCCGAGTCATCCACTGACTTGCCAAGGCGTCAGCGTGGCTTCCTTCGAAGAGCGTGTCGAGGCGGCGGCCGCGGCCGGCTATGTCGGGCTTGGTTTCCTGGATACCGATCTCGCTGCGATCACCGACCGTGCGCAATGGCCCTATCGTGCAATCCGCCGGCGCCTTGAACAAAGCGGCCTGGATTTCGTCGAGCTCGAGGTGCTCACAAACTGGTTCGCATCGGGTGAAGAGCGGAAAGCGTCCGATTCGACCCGCGCTCAGCTGCTCGAGGCGGCAACAGAGCTGGGCGCCAACCATATCAAGGTCGTCGGCGATTTCACTGACATCTGCCCGGTATCGAAGATGGCCGATAGCTTCGCAGCCCTGTGCGAAGATGCGGCCAAGGCGGGAACAACGATCGCCATCGAACTGACCCCGCTTACCAACCTGTCCTCGCCCGAACAAGGTCTGGACTTGATCCGCGCATCGTCTGCGTCGAATGCTGGATTGCTGCTAGACGTCTGGCAGATCGGACGGGCCAATATTTGCTTCGAAAGTTTGGCAGCGATACCGAGCGAACTAATCGTCGGTGTCGAACTTAGCGATGCCGACGCGCAGGTTCGTGGCTCACTAATGGAGGACACTATGCGGCATCGTCGCCTGCCCGGCGAAGGCGTTCTGGAACCGGCACGGCTTGTCGCGGCGGTACACGAGGCGGGCTACCGCAATCCTTACGGCATCGAGATCATATCGGACGCCCACAGGGCGCTGCCGGTTCGCGAGCAGGCTCGTGTTGCGATTGCAAGCGCCCGAGAGCAGATCAGGCTCGCCGACCGGCATATCGCGGAGCGGGCCCGTTGACGGGTGGTAGGGAACCTTTACCGGCATTCTCGGATCTCGGCTGTGACGTGTCTCGCTTCGCCATGATCGCCCCATACAAGGTTGCGATAATCGTTGAATTTTCCTATTGGTCTAATTCGTTTACCAGCGCGCGGCTGTTGTTCGCCGCTCATGCAGGAAGAACATGACCATAGAGACCGAACATTCAGAAGCAACTGAAAGTGTCCCGCTCCGCAAGCGGACACGCAGAGGCGATCGGGTACGCAATATAGTGCTTGAAGTGGCGCTAGATTGCTTCAGCAGCCATGGCTTCGGCGGGACATCGACGAGGATGATCGCGGAGTTGTCCGGTGTCACCCATTCGCTCATTCTCTATCATTTCGAAACCAAAGATAAGCTGTGGATCGCCACCATGGAGGAGATGGTCGGGTCCTATGCGAAAAGCATATCGGAAACGCTGACGCAAAATCGCCAGCGGCCCGCCGCTGAGACGCTAGGCAAATTTATCGAACAATTCGTGCGGCTGTCAGCGCGTATGCCGCAGATACATCGAATATTGACGCAACAGAGCACGCAAAGTTCGGAGCGCCTGGATTGGCTGATCGATAGCCACCTTCGCGAGCATTTTGAGGCCGTGCGCGATCTTATCAGCCAATGCCAGAAAGAGGGGGTTGTGCGGGAAGGCGATCCAGCACGCCTCTACTATTTCATCATCGGCGCCGTCGGCACGCCCTTTGCTGTCGGGCGCGAGTATAAGATACTGACCGGCCGGGATATTTTCTCAGCAGCGGAAATCCACCATCTGATCGCGTTTATTTCAGACGTGGTGTTCATCAAGAGCAAGCCCGAACTCCGCCAGCCGTTGAAAGCTGACGTCGCCAAAGCGTCAAAACCAAAAGCCGGCTGACGACGATTATGCTCCGGTCACGGGGTCGCGCCGGGGCAACGACCGAGCCGGACGTTCACGCGTCTCCCCTTTGTCTCTGTCATGGATAGCGGCTTCCCGCGCAATGAGGTTCTTCTTGCCCGATTGGTCAGCTTTTGATAATCCGTGACGAGGTGATTGGATTATGCCGATCGACAGCACCCGAAAGAATGTTTGAAAAACTAGTGGTTATGGCCATTCTGGGCAATTCTAGGCTCAGCAGCGGAGTCGCATTTTTGGCTCCACATGGTCAACTTCGAGAAACGATAAGGGCCAAGATAGATGGATAAGCAGACCGCAAAGAGAATTGAGGACAGTCTCGATTTCGAGGCTTCGCGGACCGACTATCCGGCGAACATGCCCCCTCTTCCTGGAATTCCGGCAGGCCGCTTCGTGGACGCCCGACTTTGGGATCTCGAACAGGAACGGCTGTGGCGCAAAAGCTGGCTTTGTGCCGGGAGGGTCGAAGAACTGCCGTCACAGGGGTCATACAAGCTTTTCACCCGCGTCGGCCTGTCGATCATCATCGTGCGCGACAAGGACGATGTCATTCATGCGTTCCACAATATCTGCCGCCATCGAGGGACACCGCTTGTCTTCGAGGCGGCGGGGCGGCTCGCTCGTTTCGTATGCGGGTATCACGCTTGGTGCTACGATCTGAAGGGGAAGCTGACCAAGGTAACGCAGGCGCGAGATTTTGCCGATCTCGACAAAACGGCCAATGGCCTGCTCGCCGTGCGGTGTGAAATCTGGGACGGCTGGATCTTCATAAATTGCGACGACAGAGCTCGTCCGCTGCTGGAAGAGATCGGCCCGGTAGCGGACCAATTGTCGAGCCTCGGCATGGAAAACCTACGCATCCGGGCCAAGCGCACATACGAGGTCGCCTGCAACTGGAAGGCCACACAGGACGCGTTTCTTGAAGCCTATCACGTTAATGTGGTGCATCCCAAAACGCTCGCTCCGATGATCGAATCCGACGCGATCGCGCTCGAGCTCTTCGATGGCGGGCATTCGCGCATGACAATGCGCAAAAAAACCCGATTCGGTGACGGTGGCGTGATCTACGCGGCGACTCCTCCGCAAAACGATATCCCGCTGCCGCAGGTTTTCCGCACCAACTATATCGCGTACAATCTCTTTCCGAATCTCGTTGCGCCGGTCGATTCCGGTGGCTTTCCATTCATGCTATTCTGGCCGACCTCGCCGAACAGCGTCGAAATTGAATTCTATGTTATTGGCAAAGGTGAAGATGGAGAGAAGGCGGAGCCAGGCAATTACTGGCAGGCCATGATCGAGAGCTTCGATGCCGTCATGGCGGAGGATTTGCAGTTCGTGGACGGAATGCAGAAGTCGCTGGCGTCGGGCGCACTCTCGCAAGTGAATGTGGGTTATCAGGAGCGCCGGATATACTGGCTTAACGAGGAGATCGATCGACGGATCGGCACCGATGTGATCCCATCGGAGCTTCTCGTAAGACCTCTTCTGTCCCATCTCGCGGAGCCAAGCTCGACGAGCCATTGAACACCAGCACGAGTCCCAGGTGCATCCCTGGGAAACAATTGCAGTACGCCGCTCACGATCAACATTGCTAAATCTTCGGCGATGAGGTGAAATCCCCCGTTCGTCGTTCGAAGATCGTGTCCCACCACCCGGTGTAGCTTCGTCGGTGCGGGCACGACGATCTTCCGGCTTTCGCCGGATTGATCACGCCGCCATTGCTGGCAGCGTGACGAGCGGATCATCGCTCAACTGAACGACACTTTCCAGTGTGATGTAGCAGGCGCGCTGGAAGGCCCATTCATCGTTCTGTTCCAGCAGGATCGCGCCGACCAGACGGATGCTGGCGTCCTCGTCGGGGAAGATGGCGACGACATCGGTAGGTCGCTTGATCTCGCCGTTGAGCCGCTCGAGCGGATTAGTGCTGTGCAGCTTGGTGCGATGCTGCGGCGAGACGACACGGCGGCCGCTCTTGCTGTCATGGGGAGCGCATTGCGAGAGAAGTGTACGCGGCAGCGCAGCCATCTCGCGCTGAATACGCGCGAGATTGAAGCCTTGATGCCCTCATGGGGGTCGGAGACGACGAGCTTCACCACCCCGCAGGCCACGCCGTGCGATGCTGCGCAGTAAGTCGGTCCAGAACACTTCGGCTCCGGACGAGCCAACCGCGATACTGAGCACTTCGCGGCGACCCTCGCTGTTGACCCCGACCGCGATTGTGACGGCGACGGACACGATGCGGCCGGGCTGTCGCACTTTGAGGTAGGTGGCGTCGATCCAGACATAAGGCCAGTCGCCCTCGATCGGCCGGGCGAGGAAAGCCTTCACGGGGGCGTCGAACTCTTCGCAGAGCCGGCTGACCGGGACTGTCAGGATTTCCGTGTGCGGGCGGGCGGTTGAACATTACGCCGCCATGGCCCTGATGAAGCGCTCGCCGAAGATGACGGCGAACTGGGCCTTGGCCATGGACCACTCACGTGGCGGCATTTTCCACTCTTTCTCCGACCGGTTCAAGATCAGATAGAGCAGTTTGGTGGCTGCCTCGTCGCTCGGGAAGTGGCCCCTGGCGCGTACGGCCCGCCTGAGTTTCGAGTTCAGCGCCTCTATGGCGTTCGTCGTGTAGACGATCCGGCGCACCTCGTCGGGGAAGGCGAAGAACGGGATCACCTCGCTCCATGCGCGCCGCCAGCTCTGGCCGATGGCGGGATAGCGCGTGCCCCAGGGGCCGGCCTCGAACGCTGTCAGCGCCTGTTCGGCAGCCACGGCGTCTGTGGCGCGGTAGATCTGCTTGAGCGCCGTCGCCAGGCCCTTGCGGTCCTTCCACGAGACAAAGTCCATCGAGTTGCGCAGCAGATGCACGATGCATGTTTGCACGATCGTCTCGGGGAACACCGCGGTGATCGCCTCGGGGAAGCCCTTCAAGCCGTCAACGACGGCCAGCAGGATATCCTCGGTGCCGCGGTTCTTGAGCTCGTTCATCACCCTGAGCCAGAACTTGGCGCCTTCGTTTTGCTCGAGCCACAGGCCGAGCACCTCCTTCGCGCCGTCGGCGCGCACGCCCAGCGCGATGTGGATCGCCTTGTTGCGAACCATCCCCTCGTCGCGGATCTTCACCCGCAGCGCGTCAAAGAAGATCAGCGGGTAAATCGGATCGAGCGGACGCTGCTGCTGTTGATGGCGGTGTAAAATGCCCCGGAACGGACATTTGAAAATTCCCCACTTCTTCTGATTGGCCCTTGTCCGGG
>NZ_JAQGLG010000172.1 GCF_028292965.1 Sphingomonas bacterium
ATCTGGGCGATGGCCGGCGAGAACCAGGATTATACCGACATGAACGTGCTGGATATCTGCCAACTGGCGTGACTTCCTTCAGACTTACTCCCCTCCCGCTTGCGGGTGGGGTGGGGGGTGGGCGCCCGCCCTCCTCCGGCGCTGACGGTAGAGGAAAGCGCGAGCCCACCCCCTACCCCCTCCCGCAAGCGGGAGGGGGGGAGAAGATAAGATGACCCACCCCTTCGACCTGACCGGTAAGGTCGCCATCGTCACCGGCGCCAACACCGGCATCGGCCAGGCCATCGCGCTGTCGCTCGCCGCCGCCGGCGCCGACATCGCCGCGGTCGGCCGCACCCCGGCCGAGGAGACCGTCGCCAAGGTCCGCTCGATGGGCCGCAAGGCGGAGATCGTCGCCGCCGACCTGTCGACCATCGAACCGGTCCAACGCGTCGTCGACGAGACGCTGGCAAAGCTCGGCGGGCTCGACGTGCTGGTCAACAATGCCGGCATCATCCGCCGCGCCGACGCGGTCGATTTCACCGAGGAAGACTGGGACGCGGTGATCGACACCAACCTCAAATCGGTGTTTTTCCTGTGCCAGGCCGCCGGCCGCCACATGATCGCGCAGGGATCGGGCAAGATCATCAACATCGCCTCGATGCTGACCTTCCAGGGCGGCATCCGCGTGCCGAGCTACACCGCGTCGAAGTCGGGCATTGGCGGGCTGACCAAGCTGCTCGCCAATGAATGGGCAGCCAAGGGCGTCAACGTCAACGCCATCGCACCGGGTTATATCGCGACCAACAACACCACCGCGCTGCAGGCCGACGAAGCACGCAACAAGGCGATCGTCGACCGCATCCCGGCCGCGCGCTGGGGCGATGCCAGCGATCTCGGCGGCGCGGCGGTGTTCCTCGCATCACGTGCGTCGGATTACGTCCAGGGCCATATCCTCGCCGTCGACGGCGGCTGGCTGGCGCGGTGACTATGCCTCGCCCCCGCCCCTTCCGTCACCCCGGACTTGTTCCGGGGTCCACGGTGCCGCAAAGTCGCCTGTTCGTGAGTGTGCGGAACGGTGGATGCCGGAACAAGTCCGGCATGACGGATGAGGAGAGCGGACAGTGAAATTCCTCGCGTTCGGCGAAATCATGCTCCGCCTCTCGCCCCCTGGCCGCGAGCTTCTCCTGCAAACGCCGAAATTCGACGTGTGGGTCGCCGGCGCCGAGGCCAATGTCGCGACCGCCCTCGCCCGGCTCGGCCATGACGTCGCCTTCGCCAGCGCCGTGCCCGACAATGATCTCGGCGACTCCGCCATTTCCACCCTGCGCGGCCACGGTATCGACACGAGCTTTATCCAGCGGCGCGGCGAACGCATGGGCCTCTACTTCGTCACCTCCGGCGCCGGCATGCGCGCCACCGAAGTTGTCTATGACCGCGCCTGGTCCAGCTTCGCCGAAACCCCGGCCGAGGCCTGGGACTGGAACACGCTGCTCGCCGGCGTCGACCGTCTCCACCTCTCCGGCATCACCCCGGCGCTCGGCCCCGTCCCGGCGGAGGCTGCCCTCGCCGCCGCCCGCGCCGCGATCGAGCGCGGCATCGCCGTCTCCTTCGACGGCAACTGGCGCGGCAAGCTATGGGCGCGCTGGGACGGCAACCCGCGCGCCATCCTGTCCGAGCTGGTCGGCCATGCCGATCTGATGTTCGGCAACCACCGCGACATCTCGTTGCTGCTCGACAAGGACTTCTCGCACGATGGCGAGGACCGCCGCCGCGAGGCCGCCGAGGCCGCCGAGGCCGCCTTCACCGCCTTCCCCCGGCTCGACACGATCGCCTCGACCGCACGCCATGTCGAGGATGCCGACCGCCACCGCCTGTCGGCGCGGATCGACACGCGCACCGGCCATGTCCAGACCGAGGAAGTGACGCTCGCCGGCATCGTCGACCGTATCGGCGCGGGCGACGCCTTCGCCGCCGGCGTGCTCCACGCATTGCGCACGGGTGGCAGCAGCGAGGATCTCGCGCGCACCGGCCTCGCTCTGGCTGCGCTCAAACATTCGCTACCCGGCGACGCCAGCCTGTTCCGCCAAGCCGATATCGACGCTTATCTCGCAGGAGGACTCGATGTCCGTCGCTGACAAATGGAGCCGTCGCGGTGTGATCGGCGCCGGCGCCGCGCTGACCATCGCCGCGCCCGCTTTCGCAGCGAACGACGGCATGGTCCGCGCCCCGGCCGGCAATTTCACTGGCACCAGCGATGCGGGCGTGCGCGCCTATCGCGGCATCCGCTACGGCCGCGCCGAACGCTTCCGCGCCGCCGCCGCCGTCGCCAACCCCGGCCAGACGGTCCGCGCCGAGGCGTTCGGCCCGGTCTGCCCGCAGCGCGGCCGGTACCAGCCGCAATCCGAGGACTGCCTGTTCCTCAATGTGTGGACCGCCCAGCCCGCCGGCGCGCGCAAGCCGGTGATGGTCTATATCCATGGCGGTGCCTATGCGAACGGCAGCGTCACCGACCCGCTCAATGACGGCCAGGCCCTCGCCGGGCGCGGCGATGTCGTGGTGGTGACGATCAACCACCGGCTCAACGCGCTGGGGTATCTCTATCTCGCGCGGCTCGACCCGCGCTTCGCCGACAGCGGCAATCTCGGCCAGCTCGACCTGATCCTCGCGCTCGAATGGGTGCGCGACAACATCGCCGCGTTCGGCGGCGATCCGTCGCGCGTCATGGTGTTCGGCCAATCCGGCGGCGGTGCCAAGATCGCCACCATGATGGGCATGCCGGCGGCGAAGGGCCTGTTCCACCGCGCGGCGACGATGAGCGGCCAGCAGGTCACCGCCAGCGGCCCGATGAACGCGACACGGCGCGCGCGCGCCTATCTCGCCAAGCTCGGCGTAAGCGACACGGACCTGTCGCCGCTCCTAACCTTGCCGACCGAAAAGCTGATCGAGGCGCTCGACGCCACCGATCCCGTGCTCGGCGGCCCGGTTTATTTCGGTCCCGTGCTCGACATGAAGTGGCTCACCCGCCACCCCTTCTGGCCCGACGCCAATCCGCAAGGGCTGACCATCCCGATGATGCTCGGCAACGTCCATGACGAGACCCGCGCCTTCATCTCGCCCGACTCGGACAAGGTGAAGGGCCTCAACTGGGACAATCTCGCCGAAGGTATCGCCTCCGAGCTGCCCGTCGACGTGCTGCCCGAATGGGTCGTCGCCGAATATCGCGCGCACTTCCCCACCTGGTCGCCGACCGAGATCTTCTACGGCGCGACCACCGCCGGGCG
Source organism: Sphingomonas bacterium (assembly GCF_028292965.1). Taxonomy (GTDB): domain Bacteria; phylum Pseudomonadota; class Alphaproteobacteria; order Sphingomonadales; family Sphingomonadaceae; genus Sphingomonas. Next base: position 3,264 of record NZ_JAQGLG010000172.1, read on the forward strand.
CAGCTGGCGCGGCCAGGTGATCGAGGCCGAGGCCCGCGCCCGCGCCGGGGCGCCGGGTTTCGTCTACCAGGTCGACTATACCTCACGCACCGAACCGCAGCGCGGCGCGTTTCACTCGATCGACATCGCCCTGGTGTTCGGCACGCTCGGTGCGACCGGCTCGCAGACCGGCAGCGGCGCCGATGCGCGCGCCGCCAGCCACGCGATGCAGGAAAGCTTCGTCGCCTTCGCCACCACCGGCGACCCGAATCACGCCGGCCTGCCGCGCTGGCCGCTTCACGATCTGGTACACCGCCCGACGATGATCTTCGACGTCCGCTCGCACATCGAGAACGACCCGCGCCGCTGGCAGCGCGAGCTGTTCGCCCGCGTGCCCTACATCCAGCCAGGCACCTGACCGGGTCGCACCGATACGGCGCAGAAAGTCTGTTGACACCGGTTACCTACGGGGGCAAATATAGCCTTAGCAGGACCGCCACAGCGGCCGGCAACGGGAGGATGCGACGCTAGAACGCCGTTTTGGCACCATCCTTTCGCAAAACAATCGACCCGACGCGGCGACAATGCCGCCACCGGTGTCAATAAAATGCCGCATGGCGGCAGGGGAGGATTGGGGCATGGCCATTTTCACGACGAACGCACTCCGTCTGGCCGGCGTATCCGCCGGTGCACTGGCGATCGGCCTCGCATCGCCGGCAACGGCCGACGCAACCGCGCCCGCCGCACCTGCAAATGCCACGGCAGCCGAGCCGGCCGCTCAGGCGACTCCGGCACCTGCCGCTGCCGCCGAGGACCAGCCCCAGGAAGTTGTCGTCACCGGCTTCCGCCGTTCGCTCGACGCCGCCTTGGCCGTTAAGCGCGAGACCGTTTCCTCGGTCGACGCGATCGTCGCCGAGGACATCGCGAAATTCCCCGACCAGAACCTCGCCGAGTCGCTGCAGCGCCTTCCCGGCGTCGCGATCCAGCGTGACGGCGGCGAAGGCCGCTCGATCACCGTGCGTGGCCTCTCCGGCCAATTCACCACGGTGCGCGTCAACGGCATGGCGGCACTGACCACCTCCAGCGACGGGGCCAGCGCCGACCGCGAGCGCGCCTTCGATTTCAACATCTTCGCTTCCGAGCTGTTCAGCTCGCTGGTCGTCCACAAGACCGCAGAACCGACGCTCGACGAGGGTTCGCTTGGCGCGGTGGTCGATCTCAACACCGGCAACCCACTGGCCGGCAAGCGCGGCATCACCCTCGCGCTGTCGGCTCAGGCGCAATATAACGACTTGTCGAAGAAATGGGGCCCGCGCCTCGCCGGCCTGATCGGCTATAAGTCGGAAGACGGCACCTTCGCCGCCTCGCTGTCGGCGGCGTACAGTTCGCAGAACCAGTTCGAGCTGGGCAACAACACCACGCGCTGGGCGCAGGGCCAGTTCGACTCGGTCAATGGTACGCCGTGCTTCTACAGCGCGGCCGCGGGCGGCGTCGCCGCGCCCAACACCGGCGGCTTCTATCGCTCGAGCACCGATTGCGACGCAGCAGCACTGGCCTTCCACCCCCGCATCCCGCGCTACGGCCTGGTCGAGCATGACCGCAAGCGGCTGGGCATTACCGGCAGCATCCAATGGGCACCGACCGAGCGCACCAGGCTGTCGCTCGACGGGCTGTTCTCCGACTATCGCGAGCGGCGCGAGGAGCGCTGGGGCGAAGTGCTGTTCCGCTCGAACGAGCGCGCGATCGACGTCGTCAACTACAAGGTCGACAGCAACAACAACCTGATTTCCGGCACCTTCAATGATGCCTATCTCCGCACCGAACATTATCAGCGCAAGCTGCACACGCGCTTCTATCAGTTCAGCGGCAATCTGCGGCAGGACCTGACCGACCATTTCCATGTCGACCTGCTCGCCGGCTTCTCCAAATCGGACGCCGATATCCCGCAAGAAACCACCATCATGCTGGATAACAAGTTCGCCACCGGATACAGCTACGACTATACCAACTCGCGCAGCCCTGTGCTGGTCCTGGGAACCGGCGCGACCAACCCGGCGAACTTCCAGCTGTCCGAAATCCGCGACCGCCCGTCGGATACGATCAACAAGTTCCGCACCTATTCGCTCAAGACGACATGGGACGCGGTCGAAGGCTTCAAGATCGAGGCCGGCGCGGTCTATCGCCGCTACGACTTCAGCCTGACCGAGGCGGCGCGCGACACCGTGGTCTGCCCGTCCAAGACCACCGCTGCACCCGACGTGGTGCTCGGCACGATCACCTGCACACCATCGAGCGTGTTTGGCAGCAGCGCGGTCTATGGCTTCCCTGTCACCTCCTCGCTGGTCGAGACGTTCAACCTCGGCAACGCCGGCCAGCCCGGGGGCGCGACGTCGCAATGGATCGTCGCCAACCTTCCCGCCGCGACCGCCTTTACCAACCTGTATGGCCGCACCGCCGTGCCAAACCAGAGCAACATCCGCTCGGTGCGCGAAACCGACAAGGGCGGCTTTCTCCAGTTCGATGCCAAGGGTTCGCTGTTCGGCCTCGACTATGCCTTTAACGGCGGCGTGCGTTACGTCCGCACCGAACAGTCCTCGACCGGCTATAACAGCGGCACGCTGGTGACGATCGATCGCCATTATGACGACTGGCTGCCGTCGTTCAACCTGGCGCTCTACCCGACGCACGACATCATCCTGCGCGGCGCGATCGCCAAGGTGATGACGCGGCCGAGCCTAGGCAATCTGACCCCGGGCGGCTCGGTCGACGGGTTCAACTACAAGGTCACCTTCGGCAACCCGCAGCTCGACCCGTTCCGCGCCACCGCGTTCGATCTCGGGCTGGAATGGTATTTCGCCCGGGAATCGATCTTCTCGGTCGCGCTGTTCAGCAAGAAGATCCAGAGCTTCCCGCTCAGCACGACCCGCACCGGCACCTATGCCTCGACCGGCCTGCCCTTGTCGGTGATCCTCGCCAGCTCGCCGGCGGCATCCAACCCCGAAGGCCAGCTGTGGACGATCTCGACGGTCGTCAACGCCACCGGCGGCAATGTGAAGGGCGCAGAATTCGGTATCCAGGGGCCGTTCCGCTTCCTGCCCGGCTTCCTGTCGCACTTCGGCGGCATCGCCAATGCGACGTTCGTCTCCAGCACAGTGAGCGTGACCACCACCGGCCCATCGACGCTGCAGACGGTCAGCGGCAAGATCGTGCTCGTCGCACCGGCGGGGGTAACGACCAACACGCCGCTGTTCGGGCTTGCCAAGCGCCAGTACAATGCCACGCTCTATTATGATGACGGGCGTTTCAGCGCCCGCGGCTCGATCGCCTATCGTAGTGGCTTCGTGGACAATGGCAGCGCCACCGGCAACGTGTTCGAAGGTTATAACTCGATCACCAACGTCGATGCCTCGGTTCGCTACAAGATCACCAAGAGCTTCGAGGTGTCGCTCGAGGGCACCAACCTGACTGACAGCTATCGCGACCGTTATGTCGATCTCAATGCCAATCGCGCTTACGAGAATAACCATTTCGGCCGCACGGTCATGATCGGCGCGCGCTTCACGATGTAGCCACTCGACTCCCTCTCTCCTCCGGGCGCCGTCTCCTTGCGAGCGGCGCCCGCCTTGTTTCAAGGTGATGCCGATGATCGACCGTCGTTCCGCAATCCTCGGGACTCTTGCCGCGGGTATCGGCGCATCGGCAGCGCAGGGGCAGACCGCAGCGCCGGCCGTCCATCCCGGTGCGGCGGTGCCTGGCCTGCCGGAGCCGAACGAGACGATCGACCTGTGGCCCGCGGGGGCGCCGGGCGCTCCGGCAAAGGCATTGGTCGAGACGGTGGACGAGCGCAGCAAGGACAGCGCGCTGACCGACCGCGCCGTCTATGGCATCAGCCGGCCGCGGATGGTGGTGTTCCGGCCGGCGATCCCCAATGGCTCGGCGGTGCTGGCCATGCCGGGCGGCGGGTATCGCTGGGTGGTGATCGACAAGGAAGGCTATGAGATCGCGCGCTGGCTGTCGGCGCGCGGCTATACCGTGTTCGTGCTGTTCTACCGCCTGCCCGGTGAGGGCTGGGCGGCGGGGCCGGATGTCGCGCTGTCGGACGCACAGCGGGCGATGCGACTGATCCGGCACCGGGCGCGGGACTATGGCATCGTGCCCGAGCGGGTCGCGGCGATGGGCTTCTCGGCCGGTGGGCATGTGTGTGGCGACCTCGCGACGCGCTTCGCGACGGCGACCTACGGGCAAGTCGATGCGGCGGACAGGCTCGCGGCGCGGCCGGACGTCGCGGCGTCGATCTATGGCGTGCAGTCGATGAGCGGACCGCTGGCGCATCCCGGGTCGCGCGAGTTGCTGTTCGGTGCCAATGTCACGCCGGAGCTGGAGCGGGCGCATAGCCCGGCGCTGAACGTCGGCAAGGCCACCCCGCCCTGCTTCCTCGTCCATGCCGAGGACGATCCGACGGTGCCGGTCGAGAACAGCCTGCAGATGCGCGCCGCGCTGAAGGCCGCGGGGGTGCCGGTCGAGACGCATCTGTTCACCAGCGGCGGTCACGGCTTCGGCCTGCGGCGGGCGATGGGCAAGCCAGCCGAGGCTTGGCCGGAGCTGTTCGCGAAGTGGGCGCAGACGCAGGGGCTTGGCTGAAGTCAAGCCGCGCAACGCGCCAGGGCATCCTCCACCGCCGAGTCGATCGCCGTCAGCGGCGTGTCGTCGATTACGGCGCGGATGACCTGCGCCTCGAACGTGGCGATGGTCGTCAGGTAAGGCAGCGGCGGCGCGTGGTCGGTGAGCCAGCCGGCAAAGGCCAAAGCCTCGTCGCTGGCGTAGAGTGCGGGCGGCACCTCGGCCATATAGGCCTGGAACAGCGTGTCGAGCGCCGCAGGGTCGAGGCCGCGCAGCAGGAGGCGGACGCTGTTACCCATCAGGCTGGTCAGCACGCCCTTGCGGAACGAGGCGACCAGCATGCGGTAGAGCGGCCAGGCGGGGTCGTCCGCCGCATCGCCGGCCGGCGTCGGCGCCATGCCTGCCGGCAACATGGCACGCGCGATCGTCGCCTCCCAGGCGCCGAGCGCGGCGATGTCGTCGGGCGTGGTGCGGATGACAGCGGCGGACACCGGCGGCGGTGCGGTGCGATCTGGTAGGCGGCGCTCCCACAGGCGGTGCAGCGCCTCGATCTGGTGGAGGAAGGCGGTCTCGCCAAAACCCGCGACGCGATCGGAGGCAAGCTCGAACAGGATCGCGCCGAGGTTGGGGAGCATCGGCACGATCTCGGCGGCGATGGCGAGCAGCTCGGAATCGATCGCGCCGGCATGGGCGTCGAGCCACCAGCCGTCATGCTCGGCACCGCCGGCGAGATGGACCTCCCATACGCGGTGGAGCGGCAGCGCGGCGATGACCTCGGCGATGGTCGCGCGGCCGTTGCGCTGATTGGTCCAGAGGTTGTGCAGGTCGAGCAGGATGCCGCAATCGGCGCCCTCCGCCACGGCGGCGAAGAAGGCGCCGTCGGGCATCTCGCCGGGGCGCGGGCGGAAGTAGCTGACGCCGGTCTCGAACGCGAAGGGCTTGCCGATCGCGGCGCGGCGGGCGCGGATGTTGGCGGCGGCGAGCGCGGCGCCGGCCTCGCTCTGCCAGGGCGGCATGAGGAAGCCCGATGAGGCCGGGCCCTCGGCCGCGGTCACGTCGAGGATGCTGAGATGCTCGCTGACCCAGGGCGCCTCCAGCGCATCGGCCCAGGCGGCGAAGGCGGTGGCGTGTTCGCTGTTGTCGCAATGTCGCCCGCCGATCGGCGCGCCGACCCCGTGCAGCAGGCGGCGCTGCGGCAGCGTGGCGAGCGCGTTCAGCGTCTCGTCGCTGCCGCGTGGCCGCGCCCCGGGGGCGCTGCCGCGTATCCACAGCGTCTGCGGCTCGATCTCCGCGACCGTAAGGAGATCGGGCCGTGTGCGGAACAGGCCGTCGAGCGCGGGCAGATAGACCGCGCCGGGGCCGAGCGCCGGGCCGGCGGGCGACATGCGCAGGATCAGCCGCGGATCGCGATGCCGCTGACCTCGAAGGTCTTGGGGTTCACCGCGAGTTCCTGCTCATGGGTGAAGCGGATGTCGAAGCCCGACAGGCATTGCGGGCAGCCGAGATGGTTGAGCACATTGGCCACCACCTTGTGGACCTGGTCGAGATTCTTGAGCGGCGCGCCGAGACGCACGATGGCTGCACTGGGGACGGTCATGACATTTCTCCTGAAGGCCGCGGTCAGGTCGAGTCCCGTCGCGGTCAGGCGAATATATTACCGAGTCGATAGTTGGTGAAAACGAATAGTGAAGTTAACAAGCAATTTGGACTTAATTTACCGACGAATCGCGTCGCATTCATACTATACTTTACTTGGCGCTTTCGTATCGCTTGTCTGACGCAATGGCGCGACGCTGATGTTCTCGGCGCGCCTTGTTATGCCTTTCCGGTGCAGCAACCGCCAAAGCTATCCGTCATGCCGGACTTGTTCCCACAGCTGTCCGGGATTTTCATGCCGGTGTGAGATTGAGAGCGAGTTGTGGTGACGGCGGGAGCTTGGCGGGCTGTCGAGGCGGTGGTTTTGCGCGATTGGAGATATCGAAGCGTGAGAAGAGGGCGACGCTGACGCGGGAGAGGACAGCCTTTGCGCTGAGAGCGCGGGCGCTGGCCTGGCGGAACATTCTGAGCAGCAGGAAGGCGATGAGGGCGGTGTAGATCTGGATTTTGACGGCGTTTTGGGAGCGCCCGATGAAGCGCTTGATCTTGAGGTTCTGCTTGATCCACTTGAAGAGCAGTTCGATCTGCCAGCGCTCCTTGTAGAGGGCGGCGATCTGGTCGGCGGGCCGGGCGAGGTCGTTGGTGATGAGGCGCAGGGGATTCTTGCCGTCGCGCTCGACGACGATTTCGCGCAAAGCGACGTCGAACAGGAGGTTCCTGGCACCGCCGCGCGGCGCGGCATGGCCGATCTTGAGATCGTTATCCTCCAATATGCCCTCGCCCTGTGGCGTACGGGCGACGACATCGCGCCTGTGGCTGTTGGATTTCAGGCGCGAGACGAACAGGGCCTGCTGATCATGCAACCGGCGCCACCAGCCATAATCGAGATAGCCCTTGTCGAAGACATAGACCGCGCCTGAGACGAGCGGCATCGCGCGGGCAGCCTTGAGATCACTGACCCTGGGTGAGGTGATGTCGATCCAGTCGGTCACCTCGGCGCGAGGATCATAGCCGATGTGCAGCTTCAACCCCGGCATGTGGTTATCCGCCTCTGCCCAACTGAAGCGCGGGTCGCGTAGCGGGATGGGTGAGGCATCGACAAGCTGGATCAGTTCCTTGCCCTCGTGCCGCACTGCCCGGCTCGCATGGCCCATCAACGACTGGCAGATATCCCGGAAAACCGCCGCCGGCCGCGCCGCTTGCGCGTCAGCCAGCGTCGAGCGGCGCGGCAGGCGCAGATCGAGATGGTACAAGCCGCCGGGATTGGCCGCGAGCCCCTGCTCGATCTCGCGCAGTGAGTTCAGGCCGGCAAACTGCGCGAACAGCATCGTTCTCAGATGCCGCACGCACGTCCAGCCATTCGGGCCTGAACCAACACCGTGATCGCCATCATGCGCAGCCACGATCCGGTTCATTTCCCGACGATCAAGTGGTTCCAAAAGCCGCTGGAATGCGCTAGCTGCAAAGGGCACGGCAGACCTCCCAAAAATCATGTCTCGACAACATGATCTTGGCAGAATCCTCAGGATTTGTCTGCCGTGCACCCCACCTCAAACATAAATCCCGGACAGCTGTGGGA
>NZ_JAQGLG010000193.1 GCF_028292965.1 Sphingomonas bacterium
AGCATGACAGCGGCGGCGCGGCGCCCAGATCGCCGACGCAGGACAAGCCGGCCACGCCGGAGCCCAAGCCGGAAACGCCGATCCTCATTCCGCTGAGCGCGGCGGAGATGGCCGCTGCCGATATCGGTCATATGGCCTCGGCCAGCGGCAATGATGCCGGCGACGGGCGATCTACGGGCAAGGACAGTGGCGCGGCCTATGGCCCCGGCGAGGGACCGGGTGGGGAGCGCCTGTTCAACGCCGAGTGGGAGCGCGAACCGACCCGGGCGGAGATGGTGACCTATATGCCGCCGAACGCGGCCGAGGGCTGGGGCATGGTGGCGTGCAAGACGATCCCCGGCAACCGGGTGGAGAATTGCCGCTCGATCGGGGAATCGCCGGGCTCGGGCCTGTCGCGGATGCTGCGGCTGGCGGCGTGGCAATTCCGCGTGCGGCCGCCACGGATCGGCGGCAAGCCGCAGATCGGCGCTTGGGTGCGGATCAAGTTCGACCTGATCCAGGGCGTGGTGAAGTAGGGCGAGCCAGCGTGCGCGGCAGCCTAATTCGGGGACATAATACTAATTAGCGCACGAGGATCGGCTGAGTATGTCGGTTCCGTTCCTAATTAGTATTATGTCCCCGAATTAGGCGGCGGGGCGCTTAGCGCTGCATGCGCTGGAGCATTTCGGTGGACATGTGGTGGTGGTCGAGGCTGGTCATGATCCACAGCGTGCCGCCCAGCAGGATTGCGATGATCAGCACGCCGAACGCCAGAGCGAGGATGTTGTTGGTGTTGTCGGGGCCGCTGGTGATGTGGAGGAAGAACACCAGGTGCACGCCCATCTGCCCGACGGCGAGGGCGATCAGCGCGATCGGGACGGCGGGCGCCCAGACCAGGCCGGTCGTCGGCAGGGTGAAGGCGGCGATGGTCAGCAGCGCGGCAAGCGCGAGGCCGGCGAGATAGCCGCGAACGGCGGCCGCAACCGAGATGTCGTCCTGACGGCCTGGCGCGCGGTGGCCGGCGGAATCGTCGTTTTGCGTCTTTCTCACAGAGCCGACCCCAGCAGATAGACAGTGGTGAACAGCGCGACCCAGATGATGTCGAGCGCGTGCCAGAACAGCATGAAACAGGCGATACGGCGCTCGATATCGTCGCGGAAACGCTTGGCGCGGATCTGCGCCATCATCGTCGTCAGCCACACCAGGCCGAGCGTGACGTGGAGGCCGTGACAGCCGACCAGCGCGAAGAAGGCGGAGAGGAACGCACTGCGCTGCGGGCCGGCGCCCTCCCCTGTCAGTTTGATGAATTCGTGGAGTTCGATGGCGAGGAAACCGGCGCCGAGCAGGCCGGTGACCGCCATCGCAGTCTGGAACCAGCGTTCGTTGCGCACCATCATCGCGACGCCGGCCATGCCGCAGGCGAAGGACGACAGCAGGAGGAGCGCGGTTTCGACCGCGACCAGTTTCAGGTCGAACAGGTCGTGCCCGCTCGGGCCGCCGGCGGTGGCGGTCGACTGAACGGCGTAAGCGGCGAAGAAGCCGGAGAAGAGCACGAAATCGGAGAGCAGGAAGATCCAGAAGCCATAGGCGACCACGATCTTCTTCGATGCCGGGCCGCGTTCGCTGACCGGCGGCTGGATGTCGCGCTCCAGCTTCATGCGGCTCGCCCTACCGGTCATGCCGGACTCGTACCGCGTTCGAGCAATCGCCCGCCCCGCACCACCACCCCGGCGAAGGCCGGGGCCCAGTATCGGGACGTTGATGAAGGAGGGTGACCCGTCGTCGCAGATCTTTCCCAATTGGGCCCCGGCCTTCGCCGGGGTGGACGACATGTTTTGGCGGCGAAGGTGTTACCGGTCATTGCGCTTGCGCCTTGCGATGGCTGTGATCGGCCTTGCGTAGTTCGGCGGCGGAGACCTGCTCCTCGCCGCGGTCGCGCCACGCGAAGACCACGAAGGTCGCCCAGGCGCCGAGGAAGCCGAGCGCGAGCAGCCACCAGATGTGCCACACCAGCGCGAAGCCCATCAGCACCGCGAAGAAGGCGCAGACGACGCCGGTGGCGGAGTTTCGCGGCATCTCGATCGTCTCGTAACGCGGCTGTTCCGGCTCATCCCCGGCGTGCTTGATCAGCCAGAAGGTGTCGCGGTCCGCGACCTGCGGGAGCATCGCATAGTTGAAGGGCGGCGGTGGCGAGCTGGTCGACCATTCCAAGGTGCGGCCGTCCCATGGGTCACCGCTTGCGTCGCGAAGCCGTGCGCGGTCGCGGATGCTGACATAGACTTGTATGACCTGGCAGGCGACGCCGCCCGCGATCAGCGCCGCGCCCGCCGCCGCGACGAGCAGCCAGGGGTGCCAGCCGGGTACGTCGTAACGCGCCAGCCGCCGCGTCATGCCCATCAGGCCGAGCCAGTAGAGCGGCATGAAGGCGAGGTAGAAGCCGGTGATCCACAGCCAGAAGGCGCGCTTGCCCCAGGTTTCGTCGAGGCGGAAACCGAACGCCTTGGGCCACCAATAGGTGATACCGGCGAACGCGCCGAACAGCACGCCGCCGATCACGACATTGTGGAAGTGCGCGACGAGGAACAGCGAATTGTGGAGCTGGAAATCGGCCGGCGGCACCGCCAGCAGCACGCCCGTCATGCCGCCGATGACGAAGGTAACCATGAAGCCGATCGCCCACAGCATCGGCGTGTCGAAGCGGATGCGCCCGC
>NZ_JAQGLG010000226.1 GCF_028292965.1 Sphingomonas bacterium
AAGGGTGAGGGTCGATTAAGCCACCGACCTCATCGACCCTGCCCTCACCCTGCGCTGCTACGCAGCTTGCCCCTCTCCCAAAGGGAGAGGGATTCAGTCCCCCTGACACGGCAGCGTGAACACGAACCGCGCGCCCTGCCCCGGCGCACTATCGACGGTGACATCGCCACCCATCGCCCGCGCCAGACGGCGCGCGATGTAGAGGCCGAGGCCACTGCCCCCCGGCTCGCGCGGATCGACGCGCTCGAACTTGTCGAAGATGCGCTTCTGGTCCTCGAGCGCGATCCCCTTGCCCTGGTCGGCGACGATCACCGCGCACAGCCCGGCCTCGCGTTCGATGCGGATCCACACCATGCCATCGGGCGGCGAATAACGCACCGCATTGCCGATCAGATTGACCAGCACCTGCAGCGCACGGCGGAATTCACCGGTCGCAGCAAGTGTTTCATCGGTCGCCGGCTTGTCGATTCGCACTTTTGCCTCGGTCGCCCGCACCGCGAGCAGCCCCGCGGCACGACGCGCGACGTCGGCGAGATCGATCGCCTCGGCGGCAACCGCGAAATCGGGCCGTTCGATGAATTGCAGATCGACCAGATCGTCGACGAGCCCCGACAGGTGCCGCCCCGCGGTGGCGATGTCGGCGGCGTAATCGGCATAATCCTGGCGCAGCGGCCCTTCGGCCTTGGCGCTGATGCTGTCGGCATTGGCGATGATGCGGTCGAGCGGCCCGCGCAGAGCCTGGTCGAGCCGCGCGGCAAAGGCGGTGGTCGCGGCGTCGGCCTGCGGCATGTGCGCCGCCTTGGGCGCATCTTCACTGAGCACCTCCACTGCGCCGTCGAAGCCGGCAAAGGCGCCGCTCTCGTCGGTGCGCGGATTGGCCGACAGGCGCACGCGGCGCCCGGTGGCACGGATCGTCGCCAGCTGCCCGTCGAAACCCTGATGCAGCGCGAGGCCGCCGAGAATCGGGAAACTGCCCTGACCATCCTCGCCCAGCGCGAATAATTTTGTCAGGGGTTGCCCCAGCAACCCCGATGCGTCGAAGCCATAGCGCGCGCCCGCCGACAAAGTGACAAAAGTCAGCCGCATCCCGGCATCGGTCTCCCACAGCCATTCGGCCGCGCTGCGCAGGAAATCGCCGTCGCGCTGCTGCGTAGGTGCCGCGGGCTGCCACGGCGTGCGCATCCGCCAGCCGGTGATCGCCAGCCGCACGCCACCATTGTCGGGCTCGGCACGGACCCATAGTTCGACATCGTCATCGCCGTCCGCCGCCACCACGGCGCGCGACACCAGGATACCCAATCGCTGCGCCAGCCGCGCGATCGTCGCGATCTGCGGCACCGCCAGCGGCGCGCCCAGCGCGCCCCCGGCCCGCGCATTGAGATCGTGCAGCCGCTGCTCGGCTTCGATCAGCCGGCCGGCGACATCGACCAGCCCACGCACCGGCGGCAGCATCGGCTCCACCATGTTCACGCCCCCCCACCCCGCGCGAGCGAACGCATCGCCGCGCGATAATCGGGGTGGAGCAACAGCGGCGCGAGCGCGACCCGTGCATTGGCGGAAGGCAGTTCGGCAATCGCATCGAGGCGATCGGCAAAGGCTTCGAGATCACGCCGCGGATCGGCCTCGGTCAATGCCAGCCCGATTCGCGCGATCGACGTGCGATCCAGTTCCAGCGCGCGCAGGACCGGCCACAACTGATCCCCCGCAGGATCGAGCATGATCTCACGCGCCTCGCCATAATCGAGACCCAGCGCGTGCGCGATCAGCGCCACGAACAACGGCAAGCGGCGATCGGCCAGCGCCTCGACCAGCAAGGTCGCCAGCTCATCGGCATGCGCATCGATTGCCCCGGCGAGGCGAATCGCCGCCGCCTCGACCCGGTCGCCCTCGTCATGCGCGCCGACCTGACGCAGCGAGGCCTCGGCCAGCGCGCGGTCGAGCACCGCGACATTGTCGCCGGCGTCTTCGCTGTGGCGCTCGCGCAGGGCCGCCGCGACCCACCATACCAGCCGGTGATGCAGCTCGGCCGGCAAATCGCTCCAGCCCTGCGCTTCGCCCGGCGGCGCCGAACGGCGGCGGCTTTCGGCACTCAGCATCGCCATCGCACTGCTGGAAATCACGCTGTCGGCGCTCTGTGCAAGGCGCGCGAGCAGGCTCGGGCGATCGGGCTCGTCGGGCGCCTGCACCGGCAGGGCCTCGCCCAGAACGTCCGCGCGCACCCGGCCGATCAGTTCTCGCATGATGTCGGTATCGCGCATCAACCCTGCAGATACCAGCCGATCGAGCACAGGTTCCCGATCGGCGACCAATGCGGTGGCGAGTTCAGGCTCGCCCCGCGCGGCGAGCAGGCGCGCGGCATGCTGACGCAGCGCCGCCTCGACCGCGCCGGTCATCCCGGCAATCGCCGCCGCCAGTGCGGAACGCGTGCGGTCATCGAGTCGCGCCTCTTCGGGCAGGAAGAAATCGTCGATCGCAACCATCAGCCGGCGATCGGCACGCGGAATCGCCGCCGCCGCACGCGCGAGCAGCCGGTTGGCATCCTTGCGGACACCCTCATCCATGTCGCGACGGTCAATCGACATGCCCCTGCTCTAGGCAAGTGTCGTTAAAACGACACTAAGGCTTTTCGCGCAGCGCCTCGATCGCCGCGCCAAGGGTCAGCGCGGCATAACCCGCCGCCACAGCCAGCGCCGCGACGACCTGCCCGCCGATCGCCAGCGGCAGCATCACGACCGGATAAGCCACCGGGCTCGCCCACCAGCGACGGCGAATCGCCGCACCCCCGGCGCGCTCGACCAGCCCCGCGGCAATGATTCCCGCCACCGCGATGGCGAGGCCCGTCGCCGTGCCACCCGCCAGCCGCACGCTGTCGCCGAGCAACAGCGCAGTGAGCGCGGCCGTGGCCAGCGCCCCGCCGCGCCCGAAGCGCACCAGACTATCCTCGTCGCGCAGCCAGGCGAGCACCGCGCCGATCGAGAACAGGATCACCGCGACGATCGCCGCGCCGATCCCGCTCGCCACCCAGCCGAAGCGCATCGCCCCGCCGGCCGCCAGCGCGATGAGTATCCCCGCCCCACCCAGCGCCGATGTCGGCACGGCGCGCCCAACCAGCCGCGGCAAGGCAAGCCGCACCAGCGGCGCGAGAATATAACGATCGGCCCAGCGGATCGGCGGTGCGACCAAAGCGGCGAGGATCGCCTTGCCGCGATCGGCGAGATCGCGCGAATCGCGAAACACGCCGTGCGCCGGCTCACCCTCGGGCAGGCGCAGATGCGCCACACCTGCCTGCGCCGCGACACGCAGCAGCGTCGACTGAAAGTCGTAATCGCGCGGCAAGGCAGCGACTTCGGCGACGTGTCGGGGGTCGAGTCGTGCCAGACCGGCCCATACCGCGGTCGCGCCGACCCGTTCGAGACCCGGCGACGCTTCGCGGTCGTCGATGACCAGCAGCGCGTCGTCGCCCTCGCCCGCCAGCTGCGAAACGATCTCGGCATTGGTGACCAGCCCATCGGCCACGACCAGCAACCGCGCCAGCGGGTGCAGCTTCTCGGCCACCTCGGTCGCGGTACGCACCGCATCGACCGCCGCACCGCGCCGCCCGATCCGGTTGATCGCACCGAGCAATTCGGGCGTCATGCGCGCGACGACGAGGATGATCTGCGAGGCACCCGCCGCGATCAGCAGCCGCGCCTGGAACTCGACCAGGGTAAGCCCGCCGAACGGCAGCGTCGCCGCGAGCACGCCCGGGCGGTCATCGGCATCTTCGGTCGCAAAAATCAGGCCGGCCAGCATCGCGAGGCTGTTAGGCGGTCATGTCCGGAATGGCAAAGGGGTAGGCGACACTTCTCCCTCTCCCTGGGGGGAGAGGGCCGGGGAGAGGGGCGGCCACAAACGCAAACGCCCGTTACACTTGCTCCCGTCGACCAACTCATTGAATCGAAACCGCGCCGTTCGCGGCAACCCCTCTCCCCAACCCTCTCCCCACCGGGAAGAGGGAAGATATCTACACCTGCGCGCTGAACGGGGAGAAGTCGGTCCCCTCATCATACACATCCACGCCCTCACGCTTCTTGAGGAACCCGACCACGGCATAGGTGACGGGCGTCAGAATCACCTCCCAAGCAACCTTGAGCACGAACTGGCTCAGCATCACCATCAACATCGCCTTCACCGGCCAGTCGGCCATGCCGTAAAAAGCCAAAGGATAGAAAACCAGGCTGTCGGCGCCTTCCCCCACGATCGTGCTGCCGATCGTCCGCGTCCACAGCATGCGCCCGCTGGTCCAGATCTTCATCTTGGCCAGCACGAAGGAATTGAGCAGATCGCCGACCCAGAAGGCGCACAGCGAGGCGAAGGCGATGCGCCCGCCGATCCCGACATCCACATAGGGAAATGTGTCGATCAGATGCGGCGGCAGGCCGAAGACATATTCATAATGCCCCTGCCCGGTCCAGTCGGCCGCGGGGCGCAGCGCCACCACCGTCCATTCCATCACCACCAGGAAGCACAAGGCGGCAAAACCGACCCACACCACGCGCCGCGCCCGGGCAAAGCCGTAAACCTCGGTCAATATGTCATCGAGCACATAGGAGATCGGGAAGAACAATATGCCCGCGCCGAACGGCCACAGGCCGATCCATGGCAGGTCGACCACCGCACGTTTGCCCGCGCCGACCACGTTCGACAGCACCAGGATGACGACGAACGCCGTCATGACGATATCGAAATAGCGGAAATGCGCGCCCTTCATCTCGCGCGCCGTCACCCGCTGCAATGTCATCCCTGCCCCCATCATTCCGCGTCGGACCGGTTATGATCGGCGTTTCCCCGCCGCGCAATCCACGCTAAAGGCCGCGTCGGGCGCCCGTAGCTCAGCTGGATAGAGCACATGCCTTCTAAGCCTGTGGTCGCTGGTTCGAATCCAGCCGGGCGCGCCATTATTCAGCGATCGAACGAATGACCCGCGCCGGATTGCCGCCGACCAGCGTGTTCCGCGGTACGTCATGCGTCACCACCGAGCCCGCCGCCACCACCGAATTCTCGCCGACGGTCACGCCACCGATGATCGTCACCCCGGCCGCGATCCACACTTTCGCCTCGATCACGATCGGGCTGGCTGTCACACCATCCCGCCGCCGCGAGGGCTCGATCGGATGGCCCGAGGTGATGAGGCTCACATTCGGCCCGATCATCACGTCGTCGCCAATGTCGATCCCGCCCAAATCGTACATGGTGCAATTCTGGTTGATGAACACATTGCGCCCGATGCGGATATTCTCGCCGCCGGTGGTGTAGAAAGGCGGGATCAGCGAAAAGCGCTCGTCCAGTTCGCGGCCGATCAGCTCGCTGAATACCGCGCGGATCTGCTCCGCATCGCCATAGGCCAGACGGTTGAGCACCGGCGTGATCGCTATCGCTCGCTTTACGCTGGCGACCATCGCCGACGATGCCGGCGTCCGCCTGGGAATGAAGAACCCGTCGTCTTTCGCCATCAGCAATGCCCTCAGCCGGCCAGCTGCATCGCGGCGAAGACCGCATATTGCGCGGCAAACGCCCGCTTGAAGGCCGGCCGCGCTTCGGCGCGCGTGATATAGGCGCAGAGACTGGGATATTCCTCCAATATCCCCGATCCCTGCAACCTGATGATCACCTCGACCATCATCAAATCGCCCGCGCTGAACGCGCCGTCGAGCCACTCGGCATCGCCGAGGCGGCGGGAAAGCGCGCCCAGCCGGTCGCGGATGCGATCCATGACGAGCGGCATGCGCTCCGCCGCCCAGGCCTTGTCGCCCTCGATGAGCTTGGCGACGTCGAGATCGACGATCGGTGGTTCAACCGTGTTGAGCGCGGCGAACATCCAGGTGATCGCACGCGCCCGCGCGTCGGGATCGTCGGGCAGCAGGCCGGCATGGCGGCTCGCGATATGGAGGATGATCGACCCGCTCTCGAACAGCGCGAGATTGGCTTCTTCATAGGTCGGAATCTGCCCGAAGGGCTGGATCGCGAGATGCGCGGGCTGCTTCATCTCTTCGAACGAGACCAGCCGAACGTCATAAGGCTGACCCACTTCCTCCAGCGCCCAGCGCACGCGCATGTCGCGCGCCAGGCCCTGGCCGCGATCGGGGGAGTCTTCGAAGGCGGTGATGGTGATGGTCATCGTCAGGCTCCCGGTTTGTGCAACATAACCGCCCGCAAAGCAGCCTCTTGGCCATTAGCGATCGCGCGGCCCGTTTCAAACGCCCGGCATTGCCGTTATCGTTCCGCAAAGGCGCGCTGCGAACCCGCTTCGAGGGTACGCAACAGCCGAACTGAACAGGATGCGACATGGGCATAAAGCGTTTCCGCCGTCTGGCCTTCTGCGCGACGCTGACCCTGTTCGGCGCGACCGGTACGCTCGCCGGGCCGCGGCCGGATGCGATCGATATAGCGGCGCACGCAGCGATGGCGGAGACCGGTGCCTACGGCCTTGCGATCGCGACGATCGAGGGCGGCAAGGTGCGCACGGTGCGAACCTGGGGCGTGCGCAATGCCAAGGGCGATCCGTTGACCCCGAATACGGTGATGTACGGCGCATCGCTGACCAAGGCGGTGTTCGCTTATTTCGTGACCCAGCTCGCCGCCGAAAAGCGCCTCGACCTCGACCGGCCGATCGCGGCCATGCTGCCCAAAGCGTTGCCCGACTATGGCAATCTCGACGCCTATGGCAATTGGGGCGATCTCGCCGGCGACGATCGCTGGCGCGCGATCACCCCGCGCATGGTGTTGAACCACGCCACCGGCTTTGCGAATTTCGCCTTTCTCGAACCGGACGGAAAACTGCACATCCATTTCACGCCCGGTACACGCTACGCCTATTCGGGCGAGGGCATCTCGCTGCTGCAGTTCGGCATGGAGCAGGGGCTGGGGCTTGACGTCGGCGCCGAGCTGCAGCGCCGCTTTTTCGCCCCGCTCGGCATGACCCGCACCGGCCTGAAATGGCAGCCCGGTTTCGCGCCGAACATCGCCGACGGCTGGGACGAGCATGGCAAGGTCGAACCGCATGACCAGCGCAGCCGGATACGCGCGGCAGGGTCGATGGACACCACGATCCGCGATCTGTCGCGCTGGGCGGCGGCGGCTGTGCGCGGCGATGGCCTGCCCGCGCGCTGGCGCGCCGCCTATGTGAAGGGCACCTTGCCGATCACCACCCGCCAGCAATTCCCGACCTTGCTCCCCGATGCCCCCGCAGCCGAACGACCCAATGCCTCGGCCGCGCTCGGCGTCCTTGCCTTCACCGGGCCTCAGGGACCGGGCTGGTTCAAGGGCGGCCACAACGACACCACGGCCAATACACTGGTGTGCGTGGAACGCGGCAAGCGCTGCGTGCTGATCCTGTCAAACGATGTGCGTGCCGAGCGTGCCTTTCCAGCGCTGGTCCGGGCCGCCCTCGGCGAGACGGGCGTGCCCTATCGTTGGGAATATCCCGGGCTGCCGCGCTACTGAGGGCGTCAGCAGCGCCGCTCCTTGCTCCACATCGGCAGCACGCGCAGGCGGCGCTTGTTCCAATAGCTCAGGTCCATGGAGATTCTCACCCGCTCGCCCTTGCGCGTGTAGATCATCTGGTCGCCATGATCATTGGTGGCGGTATTGCAGTGCTGCCAGCCCTGCTTCTCCAGCGCGTCGGTAATCTTGTAGACCGCGTCCTGGTCCCGATCATGCCACAATATCACCTGATCGAAGCCCCCGCTGCCGTCCCCGCCGACCAGATCGAGCCCGGCTTCATAAGGTCCGGCACCCGCCAGCATCACTCTGTGTCGCCGGCAGCTCAGGCTGATCGCGTCGGTCTTCACGCAGTCGGTGAAGCCGGCGCGTTGCGCATCGGCCATACTGCCGCTGACCGGCAGCCCCTCGAACATCGTGCCAGGCGGCGGCGGGCGATGGGGGCCGCACCCCGCGAGCAGGAGCAACCCCGCCAGGCAGGCTCTCTTCAACATCGCGCCCGTCAGATACCGCCGGTCGCCAGGCTGTAGACGATCTTGCCCAGCGCCCCGAGCAGCAGCACCCCGCATGCCAGGAACTGGATCAGGAAGCCTGTGCTGCGCTTGGCCGGATCGGCCATGTAACCGGCGGAATAGAGGAACCGCCCGATGATCCACACCACGCCCAGCCCGGCCGCGACCATCTCGTTCCAGTAAAGCGCGAACAGCCACAGGCTCGGCAGGAAGATCGGCAGCCATTCCAGCGTGTTGGACTGCACGCGGATCGCACGCTCCATCAGCTGGTCGCCGGTCATGGCCGGCGGCTGAATGCCGCATTTGCCGCGCGCGCGGCCGACTTGCAGGCTCATCCAGAAATAGACCAGCAGCGACAGCAAGGTGACCAAAGCTGTCCAGCGATGTTCCATCATGTTCATCCCCCCAATACAGCGCGAGGAGCGCCGCCCTGGAGATGATCATGCCACGTATCGGCGCTCGACGGAAACCGCCTCGTTCAGCTTTGACGCGCGCAGCAATCCGACCTCACCGTGCATCCGGTGGCGACGCCAACGGCAGCAGCGCCCTGACCCGGGCGTCGCGCAGGAAAAGACCGCCCCACAGCAGCACGCCAAGATAGACGCCGAACAATATGTGCGTGAAAAGCGGGCTGCCCACCCGCACATGCGTCGCCACGGCGCCGCCCATATAGGCGGTCAGCAGGATCGCGCCGAGCACCGCCGTGCGCGGCAGCGCATAAAGCGCGGTGCAGAACAGCCCGACCACGCCAAGGCCCCGCGCCAACGCGATGGTCGGCGGATAACCGAGTTCGGCGGTCGACTTGATCACCACGTCCAGCGGCACCAGTTTCATCCCGCCGTCGAGCAGCATGAAGGCAATGACCAGCCCGCTCATCACATAGCCGGCTACCCGGGCAAATCTGCTTTGCGTCATATTCCATCCCTGTCCTGAAGTTGCGGCGCGTCGCCGCCTGATATCCCGTCGACCGGGGCCGATCGCGTCGGCCGGTCCGCCCTAGCTTTTCTTGCCCTTGAGTAGCGCCACGATCGCCATGGCGTGACCTTGGCCGAGGCCGAACTCGTCCTTCAGCGCAGCGACGACGGCGCCAGCCTTGACCCCGTCGGCCAGGCCTTGCGCGGTCGAGAAACCCCGCTCCACGCCCCATAGACGGAACTGGTCCGGGTTCTTCCCCGTCTTGGCCTCGATATTGTCGAGATAGGCCTGGAAACTCACACCCGCGCTCCTTCGTCTCGCTCTCGCCTCCCGGCGGGCGCCACGAATATCCGCTCAGGCGGCTTTTTCTTTGTACGAGAACGACAGCTGCGGCCGTTCGCGCAGCAGCCGGGCCGGGGTCGTGCCGATCAGCTGTCTTACCGAGCGCGTGAGATGCGCCTGATCGAAATAACCGGCGTCGAATGTCACATCCAGCACCGAGCTCCCGCCGATCAGCAGCGCGGCCGCATGTCGCGCCCGTTCGATCTGCTGATAGCCGCTAAAGGTCATGCCGGTGACGCGGCGAAAATGGCGCTGGACCGAACGCCGGCACATGCGGACGCTGTCACCCTCGATCGCGGCGTCGGTTGCGTCGCTCCGTGCAATGACGCCGGCATGCGCGAGCCGCGCAACGAAATCCTCCGCATTGTCGTAGCTGGGAATTTCCCAGGCACGGCCACAGAGCCAGAAGCGATTGTCGGGCAGCATCGGCAGATCGACATTCTGGTGATCGATCAATGTCGCGGTCGCAATCTGCGGAAGATAGGTTCCCAGCCGGAAACGCACCGCCAGCCATTCGCCGTCCGGCGGGCATTCGATCAGCCCGCCTTTGGACACCGGCCCGCGCAACGTCGCCGCGGAAAATCCGGGCAGCCGCGTGAACACCAGTTCGATGCAGCTCTCCGCCATGGAGAAGAAGGAGCCGCCTTGACGGCTCCGGCTCCGCCAGATGCGCGCGACATGGTGCGAGGGAGATTCCCGATGGTCGAACTCGATCAGCACATGGGCATCCCGGAAGCGTAGGTTCGGGCCAATCATGCCACGTATCGCGGTCCGACGGGAAGCACGACTCTTAGCCCGTCCCCTTCAGGGGATCGTTGCGAAATTCCGACACAACTATTCAACCGTCACCCTGAACTCGTTTCAGGGTCCATGCGCGATCAGGACATACAAGAGCGTCGCTCCTGGTTCAGATGACCGCGCGTGGATGCTGAAACAAGTTCAGCATGACGATCGAATTTCGCAACGCCCCCTGAAGGGGAGAGGCTCAAGAAGGGCGACACCCCGCCCCACCCCACACCCATCTTGCCTTCCGCACCACATAAGCAGAGCATCGAGACTCCGGATGAAGCGCCACCGACACAAGAGGCCGGCGAGCAGAAGGAGAGATGGATGACGGAGCATCGCTGGGGCGCAAGGGCCATCGCGATCGTCGGGCCAGCGGGCGCCGGTAAGACCAGCCTGGCCGAGGCGCTGTTGCTCGCCGCCGGGGCCATTCCCCGCCTCGGCGCAGTCGATACCGGTACCAGTGTCGGCGATGCCAGCCCGCAGGCGCGGGCGCGCGGCGGATCGACCGAACTCAACCTGATGCGCTTCACCTGGGGTGGCGACGCCTACGCCCTGCTCGACGCGCCCGGCACCACCGGCTTCGCCACCGATATCGAGGCCGCGCTGGCCACCGCCGACATGGCTCTGGTGGTGATCGACCCCGATCCCGCGCGCGCGCCTCTGGTCGAGCCGACATTGCGGCGGCTGGAGGCGATCGGGCTTCCTCACGCGCTGTTCGTCAACAAGATCGACCAGGCGCGTGGCAGCATCGAGGATCTGCTCGCCGCGCTCCAGCCGATGAGTGCCGCCGCCCTGGTCGCGCGCCAGATCCCGATCCGCGCCGGGGACCGCACCGCCGGCTTCGTCGATCTCGCGCTGGAACGCGCCTATCATTACCAGCCCGGCAAGCGCTCGCAGCAGGTGCCGCTGGCGGCGCATCTCCGCGACGACGAGGCGGCGGCGCGCTTCCACATGCTGGAACAGCTCGCCGATCATGACGATGTGCTGCTCGAGCAGCTCTTGTCCGACGAAGTGCCCAGCCTCGACACGATCTTCGGCGATCTGGCGCGCGAAACCGCGGCCGGGCTGGTCGTGCCGGTGTTGTTCGGCTCGGCGCTGAACGGCTTCGGCGTACGCCGGCTGCTCAAGATGCTGCGCCACGACACGCCGACCGCCACGCAGACCGCCGCCCGCCTCGGCATCGATGGCGCCGCGGTGCAGGTCTTCAAGGTCTCGCACGGCAACGCGTTGGGCCGGCTCGCGCTTGCCCGGGTGTTCGGCGGCGCGCTCGCCGAGGGCGCCGAGCTGGTCGGTCCCGATGGCGAACACGCCCGCGCCGGCGCACTCTTCGCCACACAGGGCGCGGCCACGACGCGTATCCCATGCGCCGAGCCCGGCGAGATCGTCGGCATCGCCAAGGCCGACGCCGCGCGCACCGGCCAGTTGATGGGCATTGCGGGTGCGGTCTCCGCCACCGTCGCGCCCTGCGCCCGGCCTGCGGCGAACGCCGCGCTGGCCATCGCGGTCAGCGATCACAAGGACGAGGTGCGCCTGTCGACCGCGCTCAACCGGCTGATCGAGGAGGACCCAGGCCTGTCCTGGGGCCAGGACGAGCATTCGCGCGAGACCTTGTTGCGCGGCTTCAACGACGAACATCTCGCCGTCGCGCTGGATCGCCTCAAGCGGCGCTACACCGTCGCCGTGTCGGTGCGCCCGCCGGCGATCGCCTATCGCGAGACGATTCGCAAAGCCGCCGCGCAACATGGCCGCCACAAGAAGCAATCCGGCGGGCACGGCCAGTTCGGCGATGTCGTGATCGAGATCAGCCCGCTGGCGCGCGGCGAAGGCTTCCGCTTCGATGACCGCATCACCGGCGGCGCGATCCCGCGGCAATGGATCCCGGCGGTCGAGCATGGCGTGCGCGACGCGATGCTGAAAGGGCCGCTCGGCGCACCGGTCGTCGATGTCGCGGTCGCGCTGGTCGACGGGTCGTTCCATGCGGTGGACAGCTCGGAACTCGCCTTTCGCACCGCCGGCCGCATCGCCATGGCCGAGGCGCTTACCGCGGCCGCTCCCTATCTGCTCGAACCGGTGATGCGCGTCACCGTCCAGGCACCGGGCTCGGCTACGTCACGGATCAATTCCGCGGTGGCCAGCCGGCGCGGCCAGATGCTCGGCATCACGCCGCTGGAGGGCTGGTCGCGCTGGGACGAAATCGAGGCGCTGCTGCCCGAAGCCGAACTGCACGGGCTGGACGCGGAACTGCGCGGGCTGAGCCAGGGCATGGCGCGATATGAGGCGCGCTTCGACCATCTCGCCGAGGTTACCGCGAAACTCGCCGCCGATGTGGTACAGCGGATCAACCAGCCGGCTTGAGGAGGATAGGACCTTAAAACCAGTCGTCATGCTGAACTTGTTTCAGCATCCATGCGCGGTCATCTGAACCAGGAGCGACGCTCCTGTGGCGCGTGACCGCGCATGGACCCTGAAACAAGTTCAGGGTGACGATGAGGGGAAACGTCCTGCTACCAAACCAACACCCGCTCCTCCGGCTTCAGATAAAGCCTGTCCCCAGCCCCGACCCCAAACGCATCGGTCCATGCCGCGACATTCCTGACCAGGTTGCCGCGGCATGGTGGCGGGGCGTGGGTGTCGGTGGCGATCTGCCGGCGTGCGGCCGCCTCTGTCTGCACCTTGCGCCAGCGCTGCGCGAAGGCGATGAAGAAGCGCTGATCGCCCGTCAGGCCGTTTTTGATCACATCGGGCCTGCCATGCAGCGACAGCAGATAGGCGTCGTGCGCGACTGTCAGCCCGGCGACATCGAGCGCGCTTTCACCCAATATCTGCTTGCCGTGACTGCAGGCGTCCGCCGTCGGGCAGCACCCGTCGAGCTGGGTGACGAACGGCGCCGTAACGGCGCGGTAATGCGCGAGATCGTCGGCGGTCCACCACAGGCCGAGACGTCCCTGCGCATCATACACATTGCCGAGCTCGTCGAAGCTGTGCCCGATCTCATGCGCGAGGCCGGCCCCGGCCGAGCCGTAATTGGCCGCGGCATCGCCCCCCGGATCGAAATAGGGTGGCTGAAACAGCCCCGCCGCGAACTCGATACTGTTCGGGCTGACGTCGAGAATCGCGCCGACCAGATGAGGATAGAGTCCCGCCGGCCATTCGCCGGGATCGACCGGGCGGCTGAGCCTGGCGACAGCGCGTTGATAGGCGAAAGCCTCGGCACGCCGGAAATTGCCGAAAGCGTCGCCGCGTACCACGGTGAGCGGCGCATAATCGGTCCAGCGCTCGGGATAACCCAGCCCGATCCTGAGCGCCGCCAGCTTGGCCTGCGCCTTCTGTTTCGTTGCCGGCGCCATCCAGCGCAGGTCGGTCAGGTGGGTGTTCCAGGCGGTACGGATATTGCCGACCATAACGGTCACCGCGGCCTTGGAGCTCGGCGGAAAATAACGCGCGACATAGAGGCGGCCGATCGCGTCGCCGAACACATCCTGGGTCGCCGCGAGTGCCTGTGGCGCAGGGTCGGGCGCAGCGGGCGTTGGCGCCCCGGCCAGCCGCGCCTCGAAAGCGCGTCCCTCATCACCTAGCGCCCGCGGCAGGACCGCAGCGTAATGCGCGATGAGGTGGAAGGCGAGATAATCCTTCCAGGCGTCGAGCGGCTGGCCGGCGACGAGCCGCGCGCTGCCGATCACCGCCCGTGGCTGCCACACCACGAAGTGCGTCGTGGGACCGATCTCCGCGGCCGCGAAATAGGCCGGCCAGTCCACACCCGGTGCCTTGCTGACGAAATCGCCCCGCCGCCATTCATTGTCGGTCTTGAACACATCGTCGGTGTCGGCCCGTGACGCGTGGGTCCGGGCGATCGCCGTTTCGAGATCCAGCACGCGCGCAGCACGTGCTTCCGGTCGGTCGAAACCGGCAAGCCTCAGCATATTGGCGACATGCGCCTGATAGAGCGCCCGGTGCGCCGCGCGCTCCGGCGCGCCATCGAGATAGTCGTCCTTGTCGCTTAGCCCCAGCCCACCCTGCACGACATGGGCGGCATAATGATGAGGGTCGTGAAAACCCTGATGGACCCACACCCCCCACAGGCTTTCGGTCTGCTGGTTGGTGCCGTCGTCGAGGCGCAGGCTGTGGCCGAGAAAGGTCGCCAGCGCGCGCCGGCCGCCGATCGCGGCGATTGCGGCCAGATCGTGGGAGATCGGCGCGAGGCCCCTCGTCTCTATCCCGGCGCTGTCCAGCCGACCGGTATAATAGTCGGCGATCTTACGGATATCCGGTGCCACCGGACGACCCTGCGCGGAAGCCGCCTTCACGGCATCGTCGATCAACGCCCGCACCCGCGCCGCATTCTGCGTCCGTAGCATCGCGCTGCTGTCCAGGCTCGACGCGCTATCCGGCAAGCGTGCGGATTTCAGCCAGAGGCTATTGGCGTAACCGTAGAAATCATCGCCGGGCCTGATCGACACATCGACATTGTCGGCCGGGCCGCTGGCCAACGCCACGCCCGCCGCCAGCGCCGCCCCGATCGCGATAATACCGCCGCTCAGAACCTTCCGAGACACAGCCCTCCTAGTGCTCCTGCGAAAGCAGGAGCCCAGGGCCACGAACGCCCGGCCCCGAACCCTGGACTCCTGCTTTCGCAGGAGAACGGCAAGGTGCTGCAAGGAGGTAAGCTCAAACATGACTCGGCTCCTCGTGTATCGCCGCGTTGCCGGTACGTTGGTCCGCAAAGCCGGACAGCGCGGCGAGCAGCCATTTCGTGGTGACGATCTGCGCGAACTCATCCCGCAAATCGCTCAGCGCCGCCTGATGGACGTCCTCGGCACGCCGCATCGTGCCATCGAGATTGGCGCGATCGAAGGTCGCGGTGGCATCCGCCGCCACCATCGTCTCGAAGCCGAGATTGCCGGCCATGCGCGCGGTCGTCGAAACGCAGTGATTGGTGGTCAGCCCGACAAGCACCAGCGTCTCGATGCCCGACGCACGCAGGTCGGCCTCGAGGTTGGTGCCGATAAAAGCGCTGTTCACCGTCTTGCGATAGAGCCGCTCCTCGCAGCGGGGCAGCGCCTCGGGCTTGGGCGCGTTGCCCGGGTTGCCGCGCCGCATACGCCCCGCCGGGTCAGGCGAGTCGTGATGGACGTGAATGACCGGGTTGTTCGCGCCACGCCACGCCGCGATCAACATCGCGACATTGACCTCGGCACCGGGGTTGTTGCGCGGGCCCCAAGCCGGATCGTCGAAGCCGTTTTGCATGTCGATCACCAGCAATGCGACGTTGTTCAGCAGATTCTTCAAGTGTCTCTTCCCCGTATCCGCGACCTGCTTGACCCTGATCGGTCGCCCAGCCAAAACAGCGATGGAGGCATCGGAATTTCCGATGGGATGATCATGATCAAGGATCTCGAGGTCCGGCACTGCCGCGCGCTCGTCGCGGTGCACGACAGCGGCGGTGTCGGTGCGGCGGCACGGGCGCTGGGTGTCGCGCAGTCGACCGTGTCCGAGACGCTCTTGTCGCTCGAACGCTTGCTCGGCACTCCGGTCACCCTGCGCCGCACCGGTCGCGAGGCTGTGCTCACGGCTGCCGCCGAAGCCCTGCTCCCGCACGCCCGCACGCTCATCGCCGTATCCGAGGCTGGCCTGGCCGCCGCCACACGTCCGGGCAAGGCGGTGATCCGTCTCGGCACCGTCGAGTCGATCAGCTCGTTCCTGCTGCCCGGCCCACTGAGCGACTTCAGATTGTCCTGGGCCGAGGTCGAGGTGCGCATCACCATCGGCCTGTGCGAAGACCTGCGAAAGCGTGTCGCGCGGTCGGAACTCGACGTGGCGCTGACCATCGAAGGCGCTGATCGCACGCCCGATCGACACGTCGTCGAGGCCTTCTGGCCGGCGCAACTCCGAATGATCGTCGCGCCGCACCACGCGCTGGCGCAGCGCGTTATCGAGCGCAGTGATCTGGAAGGCCGAACCTGCCTCCTTGCCGACCCCGAGGGCGCCTTCAACGAACTGGTCAGGTCCTGGGTCGGCAACACCCCCCGACCGCCGCGGCTGGAATCGGCCGGCAGCATCGACGGTGTCAAACGCGGCGTGCTGAGCGGCGACGCGATCGGTGTCCTGCCCGACTATGCCGTCGCCGAGGAACTGGCGGCGAGATCGCTCGTCGCGCTGGAGACCGGTGACCCGCCGCCGCAGATCGCCCTCTGTCTCACCGCGCGCCAGGCGCCACTACCCGGCTCGGCACTGGCCAGCCTGATGGACAAGGTCGGCGCGGCACTCGACGGGCGCTGAGCGCGACGCTTGCTTTCGGAACGCCGGCGTCACAGTCTACCAGACCATGGCCGACGAGACCCACGCAACCCGCCCCTTCGGCTTCTGGACCGCGACCGCGCTGGTGGTCGGCGGGATGATCGGATCGGGCATCTTCGCCTTGCCGGCGACCCTCGCCCCGTTCGGCTGGACCGGGGTCGCGGCATGGGTGTTGACCATCGCTGGCGCGGCGGTCATCGCCTGGGTGCTGGCGGAGCTCGCCATCGCCATGCCCGAGGCGACCGGCGTGCTCGCGATCTGCGGCGCCGCGCTCGGTCCCCTGCCCGGCTTGCTGGTCGCATGGAGCTATTGGGTCGGCATCTGGTCGGCCAACGCGTTCATCGCCTGGACCGCGATCGGCTATCTCTCGGTGTTCTTCCCGGTGCTGGCGACGCAATGGTACCACTGCCTCGGCGCGGTCGCGGCGATCTGGCTGCTCACCTTGCTCAACCTCGGCGGCGCCAAAGGCTCGGGGCGGTTCCAGCTTGCTACCACCCTGCTCAAGCTGTTGCCGCTGATCGCCGTTGTGGTGATCCTCGCCGGCCTTGCCCTCGGCATCGGTGGCCGGTTTGACTCGGCCCCCCATACGCCGTTCGCAGCAAGCGGCCTGACCTCGGCGCTGACGCTGGCCTTCTTCGCCGTCGTTGGATTCGAGTCCGCCAGCGTCGCGACCGAACGCGTGCGCGATCCGGCGCGCAACGTCGTCCGCGCAACGCTGTGCGGCCTTGCGCTGACCGGCGCCTTCTACCTGATCGTATGCTCGGGCATCGTCTTCGCCATGCCGGCGGGCACGCTGGAGAACGCACCGGCGCCGATCGCCCTGTTCGTCGAGCGCTTCTGGGGCCACGGCGCGGCGATGGCCGTTGCCGCCTTCGCGGTGATCGCGGCGATTGGCTGCCTCAACGGCTGGGTGCTGATCCAGGGCGAGGTACCGCTCGGACTGGTCCGCGCCGGCATGCTGCCGCCATGGATCGGCCGCACCAACGACCGTGACGTGCCGGTCGGCGCGCTGCTCGTGTCGAGCGGGCTGGCCAGCCTGCTGGTGATGGCCAATGCCAACAGTTCGGCAAGCGGCGCAGTCGAGGTCATCGTCCTGCTCACCACGGCCGCGACGCTGTGGCTCTATGTCGGCGCCTGCGCCTCGGCCTGGGTCATGAACATCGCGCGTCCCGCGGCGGTGATCGGCTTGGTCTTCGCGCTGTGGGTCATCTGGGGCGCGGGCTGGAAGGCGACCGAATATGGCCTTTTCCTGATGATCCCCGCCATCCCGCTCTACTGGCTACGCGGCGCCTCAACGCCCGTTGAACAGCCGGCCTAGCAGCGAGCGGTCACGAATGATCTCGTGCGCCGCGTTATGCCCCGGCGCACCCGTCACACCACCACCGGGATGCGTACCCGCGCCGCACATATAGAGACCCTTGATCGGCGCCCTGTAATCGCCGTGACCGAGCACCGGGCGCGCCGCCCATAGCTGATCGAGCGACATGTGCCCGTGCATGATGTCGCCGCCGATCAGCCCGAACTTGCGCTCCAGGTCGAGCGGCGAATGGATCTGCCGCGCGATGATCGCGCCCTTGAAATTGGGTGCGTGCTTGGTAACCGTATCGACGATCAGGTCGGCCGCCGCCTCGCGCTCGTCATCCCATGAGCGGCCGTCGGGCAGTTCGGGTGCGAACTGCTGGCAGAACAGGCTGGCGATGTGCTGCCCCGGCGGGGCGAGGCTGTTATCGACCGAGGTCGGAATCTTCATCTCGACGATCGGCTCGTCCGACCAGCCCTTGGCCTTGGCATCGACGAACGCCTTGTCCATGTAATCGAGCGTCGGCGAGATGATGATGCCGCAGGTGTGATGCTCGGCCACCTGCTTGCCCGGCAGCACGGAGAAATCGGGCAGTTCGGAAAGCGCGAGGTTCATCCGGAAGGTGCCTGAGCCGGCCTTGAAATTGTCCATCCGCCGCGCGAATTCCGGCGTCATGTCGGCGCGGTCGACCAGCTGGCGGAACAGTAGCGCAGGACCGACATTGGCCACGACGATATCGGCGGCGATCTCCTCGCCGCCTTCCAGCCTCACGCCGGTGACGTGGTTGCCGTCGACCAGCACCTTGGCGACCGGCGCCTCCAGGCTGATCTCGACGCCCATATCGGTGCAAGCCTCGGCCATCAGGCGGGTGATCTCGCCCATACCGCCGACGCTGTGGCCCCAGGCCCCCTTCTTCCCGTTGACCTCACCGAACACGTGATGAAGCAGGACATAGGCCGAACCCGGCGTGTCGACGCTGGCATAGTTGCCGACCACCGCGTCGAAACCGAAGGCCGCCTTGATATATTCATTGTCGTACCAGCTATCGAGGAAGCTGCGCGCCGATTTGACGAACAGGTCCATCACGTCGCGCTGCGCCTCGATATCCATGCCGGCGAGCCGCTTGCCCTGCGCCGCCGCGGCGAGCAGCGCGCGGATGCCGCCGCCGGCATTGGGGGGCGTCTTCAGCGCCATGTCGCGCAGCACCTCCGCGACGCGCTCCAGCGCTCCCTCATATTTGGGAAAGGTCTCTGCGTCCTTGGGCGAATAACGCGCGAACTCGGCCTGGGTGCGCGCAGTGCCGCCACCGAGCTTCAGGTATCCGCCCTCATGCGGGAAGAAGTTCGAGATGGTGCGCTCGATGATCCGCCAGCCGCGCTCGTGCAGGCGCATGTCCTTGATCACCTTGGGCCGCAACAGGCTGACGGTGTAGCTCGCGGTCGAGTTGCGGAAGCCGGGATGGAACTCCTCGGTCACCGCCGCACCGCCGACGATATGGCGGCGCTCAAGCACGCGGACCTTCAGCCCCGCCCGCGCGAGATAGAAGGCGCACACCAGGCCGTTATGCCCGCCGCCGATGATCAGCGCGTCGTATCGTTTCGTCACTTCTTCTCCCCTCCCGCGAGCGGGAGGGGCCGGGGGTGGGCTCCCGCCCTCCCCGAACGCTCCGCTTGTTGTAACCGGGTGCCCACCCCTAACCCCTCCCGCTCGCGGGAGGGGGATAAGGAGGCGCTCCACCCCGATGCCGGCGCGCGATGCAATCGCGCCTCCGGTATCCGCTCGCGAATCTTCCGCGCGAAACTCCGCAGACACACCTCACTCTTACCGATCGGCCCGATCTCGTAGCTCTGCGACGCCATGCCCTGCTGCACCCGCTCGATCAGCCAGGTATCCTCGGCATTGACGGTGCGGTTGATGCGCCAGTTGGCATAGCGCACCAGCTTCATCTCGCGGCGCTCATCGGGCAACGCGAAACACATCTCGCGCAGCACCGACACGGTCGGCGAGAGCGGCAGCCATTGCATGAAGTCGACCTGGTCGGGGTAGATATCGAACGCCATGTTCGGCCACAGCTTGTAATAGAGCCACAGCCGCTGATGGGTTTCCGGCAGATGCGGCGCGACGGGCAAATGCTGTTGGTAGAAGCGCTCCCACGGATCGTTCGAGCGGCGTTCGACCAACTTGCCGGACATCTTGTCGACCCAAGGCTGCGCCTCGATCGCATAGCTCGCGCCGAACAGCCGCGTCAGACCGTCATGCGCGACCGGGATGTGGAGGTTGTCGGAATAATTGTCGCCGACATTCTTCCAGTTCACCGCCCGCTCGCGCAGCCGCACCGGGCTGATGATGCGCAGGTCAGCGAAGCGATAAGGTGCGATCTCCTCGGCATAGGGCGACATCATCGCCGTGACCGAAGGGCCGCCATCATCCTCCAGCCGGACGAACACGAAGCCGTTCCATATCTCGACATCGACCGACGCGAGACCGCTCTTCGCCATATCGAGCGCCGGATAGTCGGCGCGCATCGGCACGCCGGTCAGCCGGCCGTCGAGCGCATAGGTCCAGGCGTGATAGGGGCAGACCAGCTTCTTCGCGCAGCCTACCGGTCCCTCGACCAGCCGCATCGCCCGGTGGCGGCAGACATTGGCGAAGGCGCGCACCTCACCATTGTCGCCGCGCACGACGATGACGCTTTCGCCGACATAATCGAGCGTGTGGTAATCGCCCGCTTTGGCGAGGTCGCTGACATGGCAGACGATCTGCCATGACGGGCGAATGACCCGCGCCACCTCGACGTCGAAATATTCCGCATCGGTATAGAGCCAGCCCGGCAGGCTCCAGTCGGCGTCAGGATCGTGAACGTGATCCTCGCTGATGTCCGCGACGCGATGCGCCATAATTGCCCCCACAAGCTTGTTGAACGATCGTATAACAACTGGCGGCGCGGAGCAATCCGCTATATCGATACCGTGATGTCCGCACCCGCTTTCACCCGCAGCGAACCCGATGCGCGCCGCCTCAGCCTGATCGAGGCGACGGCGCGTGTGCTGGCGCGCGAGGGCGCGGCCGGCGCATCGGTACGCATCATTGCCAGCGAGGCAGGCGTCTCGCCCGGCCTGGTCGGTCATTATTTCGACGGCGTCGATGCGCTGATCGCCGCGACCTATGGGCATGTCGGCGAGCAGGTCAGCACGGCACTCGGCGCGGCGATCGCGGCGGCGAGCAGCGATCCGCGCGCGCGGCTGAGCGCCTATGTCGCCGCAAGCTTCGATCCACCGATCGCCGACCCGGCGCTGCTCGCGACCTGGCTGGCCTTCTGGAGCCTGGTCAAGGCGCGGCCCGATATCGCCGCGCTGCATGACGACATCTATGCGACCTACCGGCGCGATCTCGAAGCCCTGCTCGGCGCCTGTGGCATCGCGGCGGGCGAATTGCGGCTCGCCGCGATCGCGATCACCGCGCTGGTCGACGGCCTGTGGCTCGAACTGTGCCTCTCGCCGCACAGCTTCACGCCGGTCGAAGCGCGGGCGATTACCGAGCGGCAGATCGAGACTCTGCTGGGCGACGCGTAAGTCGCGCAAATCGCTGGAAGGCGCGCGGCGGCTGCGATAGCGTTCCGGGCAATCCCACCGAAAGGCCGTTCGCATGCTCCACGCCCTTCTGCTTCTCGCCGCCCTCCAGCAAGCCCCGGCGGCTGCGCCGGTGTGCCCGGTAACCCCGGGACCGCTGTCAGCCGAATGGGCCGGGTGGACGACCACCGCGCCGCTGACCGCAGCGGGTAGGCCGGCGGATCTCGCCACAGCGGCGCTCACACCGGGGCATCGCGCGGATGTCGCTTTGTTGCCGGCAAGCGGCGTCACGTTCGCGACCCCGCTGGCGCGACCCGCACCAGCCGGCAGCACAGGCGGCATGCTGGCGCTGACGGTGACGAGCGCGGGCAAGTACCGCCTGTCGTTCGGTGGAGCGATATGGGCCGACGTGATCGGTCCGGACGGCAAGACCATCGCGCCGGTCGGGCACGGCCATGGCCCGGATTGCTCGGCCATTCGCAAATATGTCGATTTCGCGCTTCAACCCGGCCGTTATGTCGTTCAGCTCTCCGAGGGCAAGGTGACCGTGATCGGCGCGATGCTGACACCTGCTCCTTGAGGTGGCAGTGACGCGCGGAAGACGCTAAGCGGCAGCCATGGCGAAGACACATCCATTCCTGTCGATCCATAACCACGGGCTGGTCCGCGTCGGCGCATGCACGCCGATCGGGACGGTCGGCGACCCCATGGCCAATGCCGAAGCGGTGATCGCGCTCGCGCAGGACGGGCACAAGGCGCATGCCGACCTGCTCGTCTTCCCCGAGCTCAATATCAGTTCCTATGCGATCGACGATCTGCACCTGCAGGACGCGCTGCAGGCCGCCACCGCCGAGGCGCTGGCAGCTGTCGTCGCGGCGAGCAGAAGGCTGCGGCCGGTGCTGCTGGTCGGGGCGGCGCTGCCGCGCAACGGGCGGCTGTACAATTGCGCGGTGGTGATCGCCCGCGGCCGCGTGCTGGGCGTGGTGCCCAAGATCTTCCTGCCCAACTACCGGGAATATTACGAGAAGCGCTGGTTCGCGAGCGGCCCCGGGGTGACCGGCGAGATCGAGGTGGCGGGGCAGATCGCGCCGTTCGGCGCCGACCAGATCTTCGCGGCGAGCGAGCTTCCCTGTTTCGTCTTCCATGTCGAGATTTGCGAGGACTTCTGGGGCCCTACCCCCCCCTCTACGCAGGGCGCGCTGGCCGGCGCGCTGATCTGCTGCAACCTCTCGGCCTCCAACATCGTCATCGGCAAAGCGCGCGAGCGAGCAATGCTGTGCGCCTCGCAGAGCAGCCGCGCGATCTGCGCCTATGTCTTCTCCGCCGCCGGCCCGGGCGAGAGCAGCACCGACCTGGCTTGGGACGGCCAGGGCACCGTCTATGAAATGGGAGAACTGATCGCGGAATCGACGCGCTTCGGCCGTGAGCCCGAGATTCTCCTCGCCGACGTCGACGCCGGCCGAATGCGGCAGGAGCGGATGCGCAACGGCACGTTCAACGATGCCGCCGCGCAGGCCGGCCATCCCGAGACGCGCTTCCGCCGTATCACCTTCGAGCACAAGCCCGACTATAAGGATGTCGGTCTGCTGCGCGACATCCGCCGCTTCCCGTTCGTGCCCAACACGCCCGAGAAGCTCGATGCGGATTGCTACGAGGCCTTCAACATCCAGGTCGAGGCGCTGATCCAGCGCTTCCTCGCCACCAACGGCACGCGGCTGGTGATCGGCGTGTCGGGCGGGCTCGATTCGACCCACGCGCTGATCGTCGCGGCCAAGGCGATGGATCGCCTGGGCCTGCCGCGCGACCGCATTCTCGGCTTCACCATGCCGGGCTTCGCAACGGGCGATTCGACCAAGGGCAATGCCTGGAAGCTGATGCGCGCGCTTGGCGTGGATGGCGACGAGATCGACATCCGCCCCGCGGCGAAGCAGATGCTCGCCGACATGGACCACCCGTTCGCTAAGGGCGAGCCGGTCTATGACGTGACCTTCGAAAACGTGCAGGCAGGCCTGCGCACCGATTATCTGTTCCGCCTCGCCAATCAGCGCGGCGGGCTGGTGGTGGGCACCGGCGATCTGTCCGAACTGGGGCTGGGCTGGTGCACCTATGGCGTCGGCGACCAGATGAGCCATTACGCGGTCAATGCCGGTGTGCCCAAGACGCTGATCCAGTTCCTGATCCGCTGGTGCATCCGGACCGGCCAATATGACGGCGAGACCGACGCGATCCTCGCGGCGATCCTCGCCACCGAAATCTCGCCCGAACTGGTGCCGGCCGGGGCAGACGGCGCGTTGCAGAGCACCGAGGATCGCATCGGGCCATACGCGCTCAACGACTTCTTCCTGCACTATGTCGTGCGGCACGGCATGGCGCCGTCGAAGATCGCCTTCCTCGCTTTGCATGCCTGGCGCGATATCGAGGCCGGCCGTTGGCCGCGCGACTTCCCGCCCGCCGCACGACAGGCCTATGATCTGGCGACGATCAAGAGCTGGCTGGAGAAATTCCTGT
This sequence comes from Sphingomonas bacterium, assembly GCF_028292965.1. Classification (GTDB taxonomy): domain Bacteria; phylum Pseudomonadota; class Alphaproteobacteria; order Sphingomonadales; family Sphingomonadaceae; genus Sphingomonas. Next base: position 23,706 of record NZ_JAQGLG010000226.1, read on the forward strand.
TCCGCTTTTTCACGATCAGCCAGTTCAAGCGCTCGGCGATCCCCAACGGGCCCAAGGTCTCGTCCGGCGGTGCCCTGTCGCCGCGCGGCGACTGGCGTGCACCCTCCGACGGCACCGCCGCACCATGGCTTGCCGAGCTCGCCAAAAACGTTCCCTGAACACTGCTTCGGACGGCTTTTGTTGCGGCGCGGCATATTTCGCTTGCGTGACTCGGCCATTCGAGTTTCAATCGTGCCCGAAGGCGATCGTGGTCGTTTTCGGTTCTGCCGAGGCATTGCGCCGGGAGTCGCATGCCGATGATCGGCGCGTTTCGTACGTAAGGATTTCGCAGCGCAGCAAAAACGCCCGGGCCACATGGGCGGCACATGACAGAGGATAGCTGAAACGGCGTCGTTCATTCTGGGGGAATGCCCGGTGGCCACGCGCGTTAGACTGTCCGAACTCCCACCGCCTGCCTTGTTCGCCAGACCTGCTGCCCTTGCCGCCGCCACTCCTTCAGCAAGCTGTTCGCCATGCGGTGACGCATGAGCCTGGCCTCGCTCGGCTGGCTGGTTCCCTTCATCGCGATGCTCGCCGCGGGACTGCTTGCAGGCTTCGCCGCCGGCATCTTCGGCATCGGGGGCGGCTTCGTCGTGGTGCCCGCGCTGATCATCGTGCTGCCACTGCTCGGCGGCGACCATAGCCAATATGCCCATGTCGCGATCGGCACCTCGGCGGCGACGATCATCGTCACCTCGATTCGCTCGCTGCGCTCCCACGCCAAGCGTGGCGCGGTCGAGTTCGAGGTGCTGCGGTCCTGGGCGCCAGGGCTGACGATCGGCGCCGCGATCGGCGTGGTGCTGGCCGACCGGGTCGACGGCCATGTGCTGACGATGATCTTCGCCACCGGCGTGCTGCTGATGTCGGTCAATTTCCTCGTGCCCAAGCTCGGCAGCAAGGTGATCAGCGACGAGATGCCGATCGGCATGACGCGCGTCAGCCTGGCGGGCGGGCTCGGCACCTTCTCCTCGCTGCTCGGCATCGGCGGCGGGACGATCGCGATCATGGTGATGACGCTGTGCGGGCGATCGATCCACCGTGCGATCGCCACGGCTTCCGGGGTCGGCACGCTGATCGCCGTGCCCAGCGCGATTGGCTTCGCCATCATCGGCCTGAAGGAGCGCGGCCTGCCCTGGGGCTCGCTCGGCTATATCAATCTGCCCGCGGCGGCGGCGATCGCATCGATGTCGATCCTCACCGCGCCGCTCGGCGTCGCCGTCGCGCATCGCATGGACCCGGCGCTGCTCAAGCGCGTGTTCGGTGTGTATCTGATCTTCATCGCGATGATCATGTTCAGCAAGGCAATGAAGCACTGACAAAAAGGGGACGAGAAAATGGACCAGACCGATATCGTGCACGAGGAAGTCCGCGACGACGTGTTGAGCCGCGGATATTCGCGCCGCCAGCTGGCGCAGATCGCCACTATTTTCGGGGTCGGCGCCGCCGCCGCGACGCTGGGCAAACCGGCCTGGGCCTCGGGCGGCGTGCCCGACCCGGCGCCCACCGCCAAGATACGCATCGGTGCCAATGAATGCTGGACCGGTCCGCTTGCACCGGGCCAGGCCGCGGCGCGTGCGATGGTGATGAACGGCAACCGCTATTCCCCACGCGACGAGCGCGGCGACTTCATCAAGGCCGTGATGTCGGTCGAGGGCGTGCCCTATGACCATGTCGCGCCCTGGCCGGGCTCGAGCGACCCGCTGTCGCGCTCGGTCGTCACCTTCTGCTCGCCAACGCGCGGGCTGGTCACCGCCGATCCGACCTTCGAACTGGCCGGCCGCACCGCCGCCTGGCTCAAGGTGCCGGTCAAGGCTGTGCCGCTGACGCCCGACTATCGCCACGACGTGAAGGCAATGCTGGCGGCGGACCCCAATGCCGGACTCTATTACATCTGCACGCCCAACAACCCGACTGGCACGATCACGCCGCTGGCCGATATCGAATGGCTGCTCGCCAACAAGCCGGCCGATGCGATGGTGCTGATCGACGAGGCCTATACCCACTTCGCCGGGGTGCCTACCGCGTCCTACCTCGCCGCCAAGCGCAACGATGTGATCGTCATGCGCACCTTCTCGAAGATCTTCGGCATGGCCGGCATGCGCATGGGCTATGTCATGACCAAGCCCGAGAACATCACGAAGATGATGCGCTATGACGGTGGCATGCAGTCGGGCGCACTGCCTCTGCCCTCGCTGGTCTGCGCCACCGCGAGCCTGACCGCGGCACCGCTGATCGCGGCACGCCGCGCCCAGATGCAGGCCGCGCGCGGCATGACACTCGACCATCTCAAGAAGCGCGGGCTGACCGTCGTGCCGACCAATGCAAACATGTTCATGATCGAATGGAAGACCAGGCCGGCCAAGGAGATGCAGGCTGCCTTCCGAACGCAAAGCATCGAGATCGGCCGCTCCTGGCCGATCTGGCCCACCGTGTCGCGCGTCACCGTGGGATCGATGGCCGAGATGCAGGGCTTCTGCCTGGCGCTGGACAAGGTCCTGGCCTGACGCCGGTGCAGCGTCTGATCCGGCACCGGGGCGTTGGAGACCGATGCGAGCGGTAAATTCCCTGCCAGCGCGCGGCTGGCAGGGAATTTCGATATAATTCCGAGTCGCCGGCAGGGAATCGTCGCGCGACGATGTTGGATGATATGGTCGGGCCAGGCCGGATCGATGTTCGGGCGCGAGACAAAGCATGGCCCGCTTCTGACGCGGGATCGCCAACAGATGAATCGGGATCAGTCGATCCAGGCACGCTCGTCGCGAAAGCCGCCCGCGCTACGCGGGGAGCGGGCCGGGTACGCTTACTTCCGGTTCTTGCGCGCGGCGTAGCGCGCGTCGCGGGCGGCCTTGGCCTCCATCAGCGACATCTTGGTGCGCTCGACCGCAGCATTCTTCTCGGCAGCGGCGGCTTCGATCGCGGCGAGCTCGGCCTGGCGGGCTGCCTCGATGGCATCGAGCTTTTCCTGCCTGGCCTGCTCGAGCGCGAGGCGCTTGGCTTCGCGCTTCTCGGCCTCGGCGGCTTCCTTGGCTTCGCGCGCGGCGGTGCGCGCGGCGACGATCGCCGGGTCGACGGCGGGCTTCGCCTTCAGCTTCTCGAGTGCCTTCTGCTTGGCCTGCGCGGAAAGTGCGGCGCGGTCGCTGAAGGTAGGTTCCTTATAAGCCATCGGTTCTTCTCGAGGCCGCACGCGCGGCGGTGAATATGTGGCGGACAGGGTGAGATTCGAACTGAGGCAGCAACCCCTTGTTCTCCCACGCTTTCCGATCGACGAATTTTTCGTGGCACCACGAAATGCACCACAAAAAAATTCCGCCTAAAAACCGAGGCTTGGCGCCCCAGTTCGACTCCGTGCGCCTCTATCGAACTCAGGGTACATGGTCAAGCGTGAGCCGCCCACAAAGGAGATGGCGGGACGTGCCGAAACCGTCTCAGACGCGGCGTTTCTCACCCTCGAAGCCGTCCCTGACGTCGTCGATCCAAGCAGCGAACTCGCGCTCGCTCCACCGCTAGGCGGCCGGCGACAGCTTGTACGGAGCCGGGAATTTGCCTTTCCGCATGAGGCGATAGATCATCGATTTACCGAGGCCTGCCCGGTGCTTCACCTCATCCAGCTTGAGGAATCGATCAGGCTCCGTGGCGTCGTTCATTTCGCACCGCTGCGGGCGCGGCAAACGCCCTGTCGCCTTCCATGAAAACCAGAAGTTCGAAAAGCGCCCACAAAGAACTGGCAAATCGACATGAGGTCGATTCCCTCAGCGGTAGGTCAGACGAGCGACGATGTGCCGAAGGCCATGCTCTTCCGCTTGCCCACGAACGCGTTATTCCATCGCCAGATTTGCCGCCGGCTGGCATCAGCAGCAAGAATAGGCGATTGCTGTCGGTCAATTTATAGACTTGGTCGGCGGGTTGGCGTTGTGAACCTTGGCGTCGGTGAGCAAGTCTCGTCTTCTTCCGAAAACTGTCCACGTTTTTCGACCGCGCGTACCACGCAAACGCACCCGGATTCGCCGAAACGGGCGCGAACGAGCAGGGGCGGTCGCGACCGAGCCGATCGATCAAGCGTCGGCCTTGAGGAAGAAAAAGTCGATCCGATGGACCAAATGGGACCTCGTGAAGGGCCCTCAAGTCGGAGAGATGTCACGCGTGGTTGCCCGCCTTCATGGGGCAGGTATCCGTATATCTCAGTCGAACATGCCGCCGGCACCGTCATAAGTGACCCGGATGATCACGCCGTCGCGGTCGGGAAAGCGGCTACGGGCCTCTGCACTTTCATAGGAGACGGCCCGCGCATCGATGCTGCGCAGGTTGGAGACCCGATATTGGGCGAGCTGGTCGCGGTCGATCGGTGCGAGCACGTCGCTTCCCGCGACGATCTCAATCGTTACGCGAAATTGCGGGAGCTTGACGATTTCCTCATCAAGCCCGTGAACGCGGTCGTCCTCCGCATGCCAGCCCTCCGACCATGCGGCGGCGCGGGGATCTCCGGGCGCATAGGGGTTGGCATCGCTCGGCAGACGATAGGCGTGGTCGGCGCGCGCCATCAGGCGAATCTCGTCGAGCAAGGTGTTGGGCGCCATCGATCATCCTCCTGCCCCTTCGGTAGTTTCGAGGCTCCGAGATCGATATGCGCTTGTGGCACCCGAATTTAAAGAGGTACTTCTAATGCGCGACGAACGGCAGCGTGGCGGGGTTCAGTCGGCGATATAGACCGGCGGTCGTTTCTCAAGAAACGCCTTCATCCCTTCCGCGAAATTGGGGCTGCGGCTGGTCATCAACTGGTTGCGATTCTCGATCGCCATTGCCGCTTCGAGGCTCGCGGCATCGACCGACAGGTTGAGCCCCTCCTTGGTCATGCGCAGCCCCATCGGCGAGGCGTGGAGCATGTCATCGACATAGCCCTGTGCCGCACGTTCGAGCTGATCGTCGGGCACGACCTCCGAGACCAGTCCGGTGGCGAGCGCGCGCGGCGCGTGAATGAAACGCCCGGTCAGCATCAGCTCCGACGCGACCGACGTGCCGACCAGCCGCGGCAGGAAATAGCTGACGCCCATGTCGCAAGACGACAAACCGATCCTGATGAAGGCGGCATTCATCTTCGCCGACTCCCCGGCGATGCGGATGTCGGCGGCGAGCGCGAAGGCAAAGCCGCCGCCGCATGCCGCGCCGTGCACGAGCGCGATGATCGGCTGCGGGCAGCGCCGCATCTTGATATAGACGTCGGCGAGATAGCCCTGAAAGCCGAAGCCGCCGCCGAACGGCACGTCGCGTTCGTCACGATCCTCGCGCTGCTTGATGTCCAATCCCGCGCAGAAGGCTCGGCCCGCACCGCGCATGACAACGGTCCGCACCGTGCCATCATGGTAGAGCCCGCCGAAATAGTCGTTAAGTTCGCCGACCATCTCGACCGAGATCGCGTTGAGCGCCTCGGGCCGGTTGAGCGTCAGCCAGTCGACCTGGCCGCGCTTTTCGACGGAAATCGTTTCATAGGTCATCAGGTGATCCTCAAAAGCTATCGTCGTCGCGCGGGCGAGTCAGGCGAGCCCTTTTTCCACGCTCATCCGGCTGGCATCGCCGAGCTGCGAACCGCCATCGACGTCGAGGATCGCCCCCGTGACATAGGCCGCCGAACTACTCGACAGGAACACCGCGGCCTCGGCGATCTCGGCGATCTCGCCCCAGCGCTTGAGCGGGATGCGCTCGAAATAGCCGTCATGCTCGGACGGGTCGGGGGCGAGCCGCGCCATCCCCTCGGTGCCGGCGATCGGCCCGGGCGAGATGCCGTTGACGCGCACATCCGGCCCCCATTCCATCGCCAGCACGCGCACCATCTGGTTGATCCCCGCCTTGGCGGCGCAGGCATGGACCTGTAGGGGCCGGGGATTGACCGCCTGCCCCGCGGTGATCGCGATCAGCGACGCGCCCGGCAAATCGAGCAGATCGTGACAGGCGCGAAATACGTTGAACGTACCGATCAGGTCGATGTCGACCACCGTCCTGAAGCCGTTCGCCGACATGCCGAGCGCGGGGGCGAGGAAATTGCCGGCGGCGCCCGATACGACGACGTCGAACTTGCCATTGCGGTGGGCGGCGTCTTCCAGCGCCGCGCGGATCGCACCGTAATCGCGCACATCGCCGGTCAGCGCGATCGCGCCGTGCCCTATATCGGCCGCGGCATGGGCGGCCTTTTCCGGATTTCTGCCGAGGATGGCGACCTTCGCGCCGAGTTCGGCAAAGCGCCGGGCGATGCCGAGATTGATGCCGCTGGTGCCGCCCGCGACGAACACGCTTCGGCCCTCGAACAGGCCGTCCCTGAATGCACTCATGTCGCAATCCTCCAGCTCGGTGTTCGGCGTTCGCATACCCAACGCAGCCCGGTCGCATAACCCCTCTGGGCCAGTTCGCTATACAAGTGGTAGACGCGCGGCAATCCGCCCGATAGGTCGGGAAGCGGCGGGTCGACGGCAAGGCCCGCGCGAGGATGACAGCATGACCGACGCCACCGCCCCCCTGATCCTGCGCGCGGACGCCGCGGGCGTCGCGACACTGACGCTCAACCGCCCGGAAAAACGCAATGCGCTCAATGTCGACATGTTCGTCGCGCTCGATGCGGAACTCGCCGCGCTGGAAGCGCAGACGGAATCGATCGGTGTCGTCGTGCTGCGCGCCGCGGGTCCGGTGTTTTCGGCCGGTGCCGATCTCGGCAAGCAGCAGCGGGGCCCGAGCCGGAACTTCCAGGCGAAGACGATCGAGCGGCTGGCGGGCTTGCCGCAGCCGGTAATCGCCGCGGTGCACGGGCCGTGCTTTACCGGCGGCCTCGAACTGGTGCTCGCCGCCGACATCATCCTCGCCGCCGAAGCCGCACGCTTTGCCGATACGCATGCGAAATGGGGGCTGGTCCCCGGCTGGGGCATGAGCCAGCGGCTGCCGCGCCGGGTCGGCACGTTCAAGGCGCGTGAGATGATGTTCACCGCGCGCTCCATCGACGGCCGCACCGCGGAGCGGATCGGACTCGCCAATTGCTGCGTCGCCGATGACGCGTTCGAGGCCGAACTTGCCGCGCTGGTGGCGGACATCACCGCACTGTCGTGGCACAGCCATCGCGGCAACAAGCGACTGCTCGTCGAAACGGCGGACATGGCGCTGGCGCAAGGCCTGGCGCATGAAAGTTATCGTGGCCCCGGCGTCGCGCCCGATTTCGCCGAGCGCGTCGGCGCTACGTTCGGCCAGCGCTGATCACTGGTGGGCGACGAGCATTATATCCTGTGCGAAAGGACCGATGGCGTCGCGATCATCAGTTATGATCGCCCACATCGTCGCAACGCGTGGGACGTCGGCATGTACCGCGCGCTGCGCGCGGCGATCGAACGCGCCAATGCCGACAACGCGATCGGCGCGATCGTCATCGCCGCGACCGGCCCGGTATTCTGCGCCGGCGTCGATCTCAAGGCAGCCCCCGAGCCGCGCGACCCCGTCACCGGCAAGCGCCCCAACATGGCGACGCTGGCAATGGCGGACGGCGACAGCTGGCTGCATCTGCTGGCGCGATCCAAGCCGGTGGTGGCGGCAATCCAGGGCGCGGCGATCGGCGCGGGCGTCACCCAGATGCTGGCGATGGACCTGCGCATCGGCGCCGAATCCTCGAGCTTTTCCTTCCCGTTCGTCAGGCTCGGGACGATGCCCGAACTCGGCGCGACCGCGTTGCTGCCGCAGCTCATCGGCTATGGCCGTGCGCTCGACCTGTGCCTCAATGCCGCGACGATCGACGCCCGGGAGGCCGAGCGGATCGGGCTGATCTCGCGCGTCGTGCCCGATGCGATGCTGCGTGACACAGCGATCGCGGCGGCGCAGGCGATTGCCGGGTTTGATCGCGACGCGGTGCGCATCACCAAGGCGATGTTCGAGCATAATCGCGGCGAGACCGACCCCGACCGGCTGCTGGCGCGCGAACGTGACGGCTTCGTCGAACAAATCCGCCTGCGCCGCGCCGCGATCGACATTGCGGGCGCGACAGGCGGCTGATTCATGCTAAGCGACCGTCAAGTAACTGATGGTTTACATCGGAAGTGACGAAGCACGGAGAGGTGTTGACGCGATGGAAATGACCGGTCGGCAACGGATCGAGGCGCCGCGTGCGACCGTATGGGCGGCGCTCAACGACCCCGAAACCCTCAAACGCAGCATTCCCGGCTGCCAGTCGCTCGACAGGATCGGCGACGACCGGATGAAGGCGACCGCCGCGATCAAGATCGGTCCGATCGGCGCGAAATTCTCGGGCGAGGTAACGCTCAGCGACCTCGATCCGCCCAATGGCTACCGCATCGATGGCGAGGGCAGCGGCGGCGCGGCCGGCTTCGCCAAGGGCGGCGCGACAGTGCGGCTCAGCGACGATGGGCCGGGCGCGACGTTGCTTGACTATGAGGTCAGCGCGCAGGTCGGCGGCAAGCTCGCGCAACTTGGCGGTGGGCTGATCGACGCGACCGCCAAGCAGATGGCCGGGCAGTTCTTCAAGAAGCTTGCGGCGGTGATCGCCGAGGTGAAGCCGGTCGAGGCAGCGGCCGCGCCCGAGGCTGCGCCGATATCGGCCCCTGTCCCGCTTGCGCCCGTGCCGGCCGCTCCGCTGTCAGGTCCATCCTCGCTGACGTGGGGCGTTGCCGCACTGTGCGCCGCGCTGATCGGTTTCATCCTCGGGCGCCAGGCCTCGGGCTGGGAAAGCGCCGGGGCGTGGCCCGGCCTCGCCATCGGGCTTGCCATGGTGGTCGTCGCGGGCGCGGCCTTTGCGCTGGGCAAGGGGTCGACGCGATGAAGGCGGCGCCGTTCGACTATCTCGTCGCGGAGAGCGTCGACGGCGCCGTGGCGGCGCTTGCCGATCACGCCGGCGACGCGGCCTTGCTGGCCGGTGGACAGACGCTGGTGCCGCTGCTTGCGCTGCGCATGGCGCTGCCCGGCGTGCTGATCGACATCAACCGGATCGATGGACTTGCCGGCATTTCGCGCGGCGACGGCGTGACCCGGATCGGTGCGACGACGCGGCAGAATGATATCCTGCACAACCCATTGGTCGCGCGACACGTCCCGGCGCTGGCGCGCGCGACGCGTTTCGTCGGGCATCACCAGACACGCAACCGCGGCACGATCGGCGGCTCGCTCGGGCTGGCCGAACCGGCGGCGGAATATCCCGCAACCGCGCTCGCGCTGGGTGCGCGGATCGAGACACGCTCGCCCGGCGGCGACCGCGAGATCGCGATCGAGGACTATTTCCTCGGCCCCTACACCACCGCGCTCGCGCTGGACGAGATGATTACTGCGGTGATCTTCCCCGACTGGCCGGAGGGCACGATCAGCATCGTCCATGAGGTCGCGCGCCGGCCGGGCGACTTCGCGCTGGTCGGGCTGGTCGCGGCGCTGGCGATCGAGGACGGGGTGTTCACCCGCGCGGGGATCGGCTGGTTCGGCATGGGATCGACACCGATCAAGAGCGTTCGCGCGGAGCAGGCGCTGATCGGTCAGCAGGCCGCGACGGTCGACCTTGCCGGGATCGCCGCGCTGGCGATCGCCGACACCGATCCGTTCGACGATATCCATGCCGATGCCGGCTATCGCCGCACCGTTGGCGAACGCATTTTCGCGCGCGTCGTCGACGAGGCCATCGGACAGAGGAAAGCGGCATGAGCACCCACTGCATCACGACCGCGGTCAACGGTCAGACGATCAGCGCCGAGGTCGAGGCGCGCTACACGCTCGCCGACTTCCTGCGCGAGAGGGCGGGCTGCACCGGCGTGCATATCGGCTGCGAGCACGGCGTGTGCGGCGCGTGCACCGTGATCGTCGATGGCGTCGCGGTACGCTCCTGCCTGATGCTCGCAGTACAGGCGGACGGCGCAACCATCGCCACCGTCGAGAGCCTCGCCGCCGCCGACGGCACGCTGCACCGCGTGCAACAGGTGATGAAGGACGAATATGGCCTGCAATGCGGCTTCTGCACGCCGGGCGTGGTGATGACGCTCGCCGCGATCACCGGCGCGGGCAGCACCCCCGACGAGGCGGCGATCAAGGATGCGCTGTCCGGGCATCTGTGCCGCTGCACCGGCTATCAGGGCATGCTTAAGGTCGCGCGCCGGCTGGCGAGCGAAGGGGTCGCGGCATGAACGCACCGACCGACGTACCGCTGGCCGCCGCGCGCTTCACCGGCGAGCGGGTTCCACGCAAGGAGGATCGCCGTCTGCTGACCGGGCGTGGCACCTTTGTCGACGATGTCACCATGCCGGGCATGGTCCATGCGACCTTCGTGCGCAGCCCGATCGCCAGGGGCCGCATCGTCGCGATCGACACTGCCGCCGCGCGCGCGCATCCCGGCGTGCGCGCGGTGTACACCGCCGCCGATCTCGACCGTTACCCGGCCAAGCTGACCGGCCTGTACGGCAGCGCCGAGGCGAAGGTCCCCGATATCTGGCCACTGGCCAAGGGCGACGTGCGCCATGTCGGCGATCCGGTGGCGATCGTGCTGGCCGATGATCGCTACATCGCCGAGGACGCCGCCGCGCTGGTGATCGTCGACTATGCCGCCGCCGATCCGGTCGTCACGATCGACGATGCCGCCGGCGGGACAAGCGTGCATGACGCGCTCGACTCCAATCTCGCCCAGGCGCTCGCCACGCCCGATGACCCGGCGCTCGACGCGGTGTTCGCCAGTGCCGCGCATGTCGTCACCGGCACCATCGTCCACCAGCGCCAGGCGCATGTGCCGATGGAGACGCGCGGCATCGTCGCGGCGCGGCAGGGTTCGGGCGAGATGCTCGTCCACGCCTCGTGCCAGAGCCCGCACATGGTGGCGCGCTATCTCGATCTCGCCTTCGCCCTGCCCGACGTGCATTTCCGCGTGCTGTCGAAGGACGTCGGCGGTGCGTTCGGGCTGAAGGTGCAGCCGTGGCGCGAGGAAGTGGCGATCGTCGCCGCCGCGCTGATCCTCGGGCGCCCGGTCAAGTGGATCGAGGACCGGCTGGAGAACCTCACCGCCTCCAACCAGGCGCGCGAGCAGGATGCGACGGTACGGCTCGCCTTCGACGCCGATGCGAAGCTGCTCGCGGCGGATGTCGACTATTGCTGCAACATCGGCGCCTATGCGCATGGCGCCGACCCCAATACGCTGGCGATGATGATGTTTCCCGGACCGTACCGGCTGCCGCGCTACAAGTTTCGCGCCCGGGCTTTCTACAGCAATACGGTCGGCCAAGCCGCCTATCGCGGCCCCTGGGCGATCGAGTCCCTGATGCGTGAGACGTTGCTGGAGAAGGCCGCGCGGCAGATCGGCATCGACAGCGTCGAGCTGCGCCGCCGCAACCTGATCCGCCCCGACGAGCA
>NZ_JAQGLG010000123.1 GCF_028292965.1 Sphingomonas bacterium
ACGTCGTACCTCGTGCCCGGCGGCAATTGCGCGACCGCATTGGCGACCGCCGCGTCGACCAGCAGGGTGCTGGCGACCATGTCGCGGCCCCAGCCGAAATCGATCGAGATCTGGGTCGATCCGCGCGTCGTATCCGAGCGGACGTCGAGCACGCCGGGAATGGCGCGCACCGCCTGCTCGACCGGACGGGTGACGAGCAATGCCGTCTGGTCCGCCGGACGGCTGCCGGCGTCGACATCGACGACGACGCGGGGAAAGGCGACCTGCGGGAACAAGCCGATCGGAAGCGACATCGCGGAAACGATGCCGGCCAGCGCCAGCGCGAGGGCGATGACGACGAAGGCGCGGGACTGCCGGCCAAGGAGCTTTTCGAGCATCAGCCGCCGCCCGTCCGGACAGCATCGCCCTCCTGGACCTGATAGGCGCCGTTGACGACCAACGGCAATTTGGGGTTGGGCGCGCCCTGCACCACGTCCACCGTGTCACCGGCGAGGAGCACGGAAACATTGACCGCATGGGCCTTGCCGCCGGCCACCTGAAAGATCCGCGTCGGCCCGCCGGCGGCAACCACCGCGCGGTGCGGTACAAGCCAGCCATTAATCTGCCCCACCGCAATCTCGCCGCGCACCGCTTCATTGGGCAACAGGGCGCCGACCGGGAACGACAGGTCCACGTCGATCAGTCGCGTGCGCGGATTGAGCACGCTGTCGAGCCGGATCACCTGGCCGGCGATCGGCAGGCCGCCGCTCAGCCGCGTGATTCGCGCCGACTGACCGACCCGCACACGCGAGACCGTCGCCGGATCGAGCCCGATCGTCGCGACGATGCCGCCGGTGCGGGCAATGGTGATCAGCGGTGCGCCGGGCTGGGTGCGATCGCCCTGCGCGGCGCTGACGGCGGTGACCACGCCGTCGAACGGCGCAACCAGGCGCCGCACCGGCTGGCCGGCGCCCTCACTGCGCAGCGCCGCGACCTGGGCCTGGGCAACCCCCAGCGCTTTTTCGGCCTGGGTCAACTGATCCTGGGTGGCAAGCTGCTGCGTCAGCAGTTGCGCCATTGTGTCGCGCTGCCGCCGCGCCGCGTCGAGCGTGGTCAGCGCCTCCTGGAAGGTGCCGACGGTCGAGGGCGCGGTGGTGAACACGGCAAGCAACTGCCCCGCCCGCACCGCCGTCCCGGGGGTGATCGACAGGCCGGTCAGCTGCCCGGGTTGCTGGATGCTCAGATTCTGCGTCCCATCCACCGATGGCGCCGCACTGCCATAAGCGGTGAGCCATTCCGGCGCGCTGCCCTGGACGATCGGCTGGACAGTGACCGCGACGCTGGGCGTCGGAGCCGGCACAGGCGCCGCAGCACCGCAGCCGGCGAGTAGCGCCAGCGGAATGAAGGGGGCGAGCCGTTTCATGGCTGCGGTACCTTCGCATCGGCGACATATGGCGCCGGCAGTGTCTCGACGGACGGCAAGCCGGCGCCGAGCAAGGTCTGCAGCGCGACCTGCCGGTCGCGCAGGGAGAGTTCCAGCGTCATGACTTCCTGCTCCTTGGCATAACGGTTGGTGACGAGATCCACGTAGCTGCGTTCGTCGAGATTGGACGCGCCGAAGGCTCTGGCGGCGCGGGCTGCAGCGAGACGGGCAGCGGGCAGGTCGCGGCGGACCAGGTTCAGCTGATCCTGCAATTGCTCCATTTCGGACAGCATTGCGCCGACCTGGCCGGTCGCGGCCGCGAGCCGCGCCGAATATGCCGCGTTGAGCTGCGCTCTGGTGGCGTTGGCGATCGCGATATTGCCTTGGTTGCGATCGAAAATCGGAAGCCCGATCGTCATACTCGGCCCGCCATTGATGATGCCGGCATTGTCGCTGCTCGCCTGCGCGCCAAATATGAGATCGGGAAATTGCGAAAGGATCGCCTGCCGGACGCCCTCGTCCTGCGCGGCATAGCCGAGGCGCAGTGCGAGCAGATCGGGGCGGCGGTCAGGCAGGCCGGCCAGGCCGGCCCGGATTGCGGGGGGGTCGAATGCCGGGAGGTCGATCGTGGGTGTAAGCGGCACGACCGCGTCGGGCACCAGCCCGAGCAGCGCGTTCAACTGATGCCGCAACGCCAGTTCGCGTTGGTCGAGCGCGAGAAGATTGGCGCGCGCGCCCTGCAACGCCACCCGGGTCGGGGCGACCGCGACGAGCGTGACGTTGCGCGCCGCCAGGGCCTGCTGGAGCACCGTGTCGCGCCGCGACAGCAGGTCGAACGCCTCGGCCAAGATCGGCCGGCTGCGCTCGGCGCTGATCAGATGGATCGCGAGCTGCCGGGCCTGGCCTGCAACTTGCCATTCCTGCCATAGGATATCGGCATCGACCTGCTGCGCAGCATAGCCCGACTGCCGCCGGCGAGACTTGTAGGTGACGATTGCCTTGATGTTCTGGGATATGCCGGCGGTCCAGCCCGTGATGCTGCCTGCGCCCGCGAGCAGCGGCAGGATCGCCCCTGATACCGACGGATTGGGCAGGATGCCCGATTGCAGCAACTGTGCCTGGGCGATGCCGCGTTTCGCGCGTTCGGCGCGGAGATCGGGGTTGTTCTGCAGCGCGAGCGCCGTGATCTGGGCCACGTCATAAGAGGCTGTGTTGCTTGCGCCGGGCAGCGCGGTGAGCGCTGGGGCGAGCGGCGGCACAGGATCGAGCGGGAACGGTGCATAATGTGCGCATCCACCGAGCAGCGCCAGCGCTGTCAGGACAGAACCCGACGCGGCGGTCAGGCGGGGACCTCGCCCGCTCATCGTCCCCTTCCCGATCGGCCGATGCTGGCATTGGCGACGAGTTCGACGAGAAAGGTGCCGAATGCCTGGCTTGCCGGGTCAGCGCCGGCTGGCAGCACGACAACGCGCGTGTCGATCGACGACAGCCGCAGCGCATGGACCAGCGCGTCAAACCCTGCGCCATCCGGATCGTCGGGCCGCACATGCTGCACGAAGCGGATCGAGGCCGCAGTCCCCGCCGGGACCATCGGCAGTGGCCCGGGCGGCAGATCGATGACGATCGCGCTGATGCCCGGTACGACGCCGGTCGTGACCAGATCGAGCACCTGGCGGCCCGCGACACCGGTGCCCACCACGACGACTTGCCAAATCCCCAGGTCCAGCGCAGCCGCCTCAATCGTGACGATATCACGCAACGCTGAGTGCGCGACCGCGCGAGCGCCGGCTTCCAGCTCGATGCCGGCAAAAGCGCTACGTGGCACGGCGCGCGCCCATGTCGATGCAAGTCGCTTGGCCTCGGTGCATCCGCCATGGACAAACAAAACCACCACCAACGCCTCGGCCGCGCCGTCATCACGGGTGAAATGGTGCCACTGCATCTCAACCAAGCTCCAACAAGGTTTTCTCAGCTCCTCATGATCTCGGCTCGGTCATGCCTCAAACGCATTGTTAGAATGACATAATGCATGATATGAATATTCTGCATATTCACGGAGGGGATATGGCGCGGATCGATCTCAATCTGCTGCTCGTGTTCGAGGCGATCCTGCATGAGCGCAGTGTGACCAAAGCTGGGGCCGGCCTCGGGCTCAGCCAGCCGGCGATGAGCCATGCGTTGAACCGGTTGCGCTATCTGCTGAAGGACCAGTTGTTCGTCAGGACGCCCGGCGGCATGGCCCCGACCCCACGCGCCGAGCGGCTTGCCGAACCAGTGCGCAACGCGCTCGTCGAACTGCGCCAGGCGTTGACGGCGGAGGAATTTTCGCCCGAGCACAGCCAGGCGCGCTTCATCATCGCGGTGAACAATTTCGCCGCCATCGCGCTGGTCGCACCGATCCTGTTGAAGGCGCGCGCGCTCGCGCCGGGGCTTCGTCTCGGCTTTCGGCCGAGCGGCACGCTCGACGTTACAGGGATGCTCGACCGGTCCGAACTCGACATCGCGCTGCTGGCGGCGGCGCCGGCGCTCACCCGCTTCTCGTCGCGCTGCCTGATCGAGACGGATTATGTCGGTGTGGTGCGCCGTGGTCATCCGGCGCTCGAACAGCCGATCGACGCGAAGGCTTTTGCCAGCCTGCAGCGCTTAGTCGTTTCCTCCAGCGGCGATGACCTTGGAGCGCTCGACACGCAGCTGGAAGAACTTGGCTTATCGACGGCAGAACGAATCGAGGTTCCCTATCTCTCAGCGGGTCCGGCCCTCACCCAGTCCGACATGATCGCCGTGATGGGGCGGCAGGTCGCGGACGAATTCCGCCGCGCCTATTCGGTCCAGCTAGTCGAGCTTCCGGTCCAGCCTGTCGCGCTGCCCAGCACGATGGTGTGGCACAACCGCTTGACCGATCATCCCGCCCACCAATGGCTGCGCGAGACTATCTCCTCCGTCGCAGATCAGCTTTACCGACTTCAGGCACGATCCGGATAGGGGGCAAAGGTCGGTCTCCAGCGGCGAGTGGTATCGTACTGGTAGCACTTGACGGTGGTTCTTTGGTCGTTCGGTCGATGCGCTCGACCTGGCCGTTCCTCCTCTCTCGCGTTGCCCATGGCGAGGATGCGGCGGATATGGTCGTCACCAGGCAGCTGGCCGGCGCGATCTCCGCGTTGGGCGAGAACAGCTTCCACGGGAATCAGCCGCGACGTCCTTTCACGAACAGGTTTGCCGTCAGCCGGCCGCTCCGCGGATTGTCGCTCATCGACATGCCCGGCGGAATGATCCCCGAATGGAGCAGATTGCCGCGATAAATGATGAGCCGGTCAGGCACGCCTTGCACCGCGGCGATCTGCTCGAAATGTGCGTCGGTTCCGTTGATATAGGTGGCCGGCCGCGCGGCAGCCTCGCGCTTCGCTGTGGCGACGAAGCGGGAAACATTGGCCTCGTCGACCACCTCGATCCCCGTCGCACGCTGGCGGTAGAAGGCAGTGCCGGTCCCCGGCATGTCGCTCAGGTAATGCAACACCGCGATGTAATCGGGATCGGTCGAATCGAAATGCGGCGCGCGCTGCGCAGGCAGGAGCGTCGCCGGCGGCACGGTAATCATCGAGAAGCTCGCTTCGATCAGGTCGAACCCGTCCACATCGAACGCGCCACCGATGAACGGCGCCGCTATGCGTAATGTTTCCCTGGCATAGGCGAACGCAGTCTCGTCCCACTCATGGATGATCCGGCGCAGGCCCGGATAATAGTTTCCGGCGATGCGTGGGAACGGTGCCATCGCCGCGGCGAGATCGACGATCGCGGGCAGTCGCTTGCTGACGTCATCGACAACCACCACGGGACTCTTGCCCACTCCGACGCGACGCAGTTCCGGGGTCATCGCGCGATCATCCGCCGATCACAACGCGCGCCCGATGCGCGATGTCGGGCAAGGTGAAGCTGATCGTATGGGCGGCCGCATCGACCTTCGAGGTCACTGTGCGACCGTCGAGCCGTACCTTGGGCGCAGGACCAGTCCAGCCGTGGATCACCACGTCGAATCCGGCCCACCATGGCTTGAAGCTTCCCTCGCGTTCGCCGAACGACAACGAGGTGGCGTCGCAGGTGATCTGCTGACGCAGATAGCCGTCGCGCTTGTAGGCGAAGCTTTCCCCGTCGTCGAGATAGAGCGCGCCTTGGCAATTCGCGCCGAGAAAAACGGCGAGCTGCAGGCGGCCCTTGGGTATTTCGACCGTACTCTGGACCAGGGGTTGCCGCGGCAGGATCGCGCCGGGCCGGACGAACACCGGCAAATGATCGAGCGTCGGCGTCTCGGTCGTCTCGGCGCCGGCCAGTGGCAGGCCGGTCCAGTAATCGTACCAGCCCGCGCCGGGCAGCGTGATCCTGTACGGCGCAGGCGATTCCCATGTCGCCGGCGGCGCGATCAGCAAATCGCCGCCGAGCATGAACTGGTCCTCCGTCCCGCCGAGCCGGTCGCCGCCGGCGACAACGGTCGGATAATCGAGAAACACCGGGCGCATCAGCGGCAGGCCGGTGCGGCTGTTCTCATCGGCCAGCGCATAGATGTACGGCATCAGCCGATAGCGCTCCTCGATGTAGCGCCGCCTGATGTCCTCTTGTTCCTTGCCGTGGACCCACACTTCCTGCTCCGCCTTGCCCTTCTGGTAATGGTCGCGGAAGATCGGGTTGAACGCGCCGATCTCGACCCACCGGGTGAGCAATTCGAGCGACGGCGGATCGCCGGCGAAGCCGCCAATGTCATCGCCGGCATAGGCAAAGCCGCTCAGCCCCAGGCTGATCAGCTGCGAGACCGAGAGCTTGAGGTGCGCCCAGCTCGACGAATTGTCGCCGGTCCAGGTGGCGGCGTAACGCTGGCCGCCGGCAAACGAGGCGCGCGTCATCACGAAGGGACGCTTGTCGGGCGCGAGCTTCAGCACGCCTTCGTAGGTGGCGCGCGAATTGAGCATGCCGACGAGATTATGCACCTCGGCCTGCGTCGTCTTGCGCGGCGCGAAGCCGGGCTCATCGATCGTGTTAACCACATCGAGCGGCATCGTCTTGGTCAGCGGGTCGAACACCGCCGGCTCGTTCATGTCGTTCCAGAAACCCGCCACGCCCATCCCGACAAAGTCGCGATATTGCTCGCCCCACCAGGCCCGCACCCGTGCCTGGGTAAAGTCCGGGAACATGGCCGGGCCGGGCCAGACCGGCCCGACGAACGGTTTTCCGTCCGGGTTCTTCATGAAGACATTGCCAGCCATGCCGCTGTCATAGGGCTTGTAGCCCTGGTTCGGCGCGGCGGCGATGTGCAGATCGGTGATGACGACCAGGTGCATATCCTGCGTCTTCAGTCTGCGCACGAGACCCGGCAGATCGGGAAAGGTCCGCGTGTTGACCGTGAACGGGCGGTTGCGGTCCTGATAGTCGATGTCGAGCCATAGCACGTCGGCCGGGATGCGGTCGGCGCGTAGCCGGTCGGCGATGCCCTGCGCCTCGACCTGGCTCATATAGCTCCAGCGCGATTGCTGGAACCCGAGCGCCCAACGCGGCGTCAGCGGCGGGGTGCCGGTGAGATAGGCATATCCCCGGACCACGTCCTTCGGCCCCGGCCCGGCCATCACATAATAGTCCACCGGCCCGCCCTCCGCACCGAACGAGAAGGCGGCGCGGTCGCTCTTCCCGAAATCGAAGAAGCTGCGCCAGCTATTGTCCATGAACAGCCCGAAGGCGTGGCCGCCATGGTCGAGCCCGAGCACGAACGGGATCGACTTGTAGAGCGGATCGGTCGCGACGCCGAAGCCAAACTGATCCGCGTTCCACAAGGTGTAGGCGGCGCCGCGGCGATCGAGCGAGCCGGTCTTGTCGCCAAGTCCGAAATAATGCTCGTCGAGCGGCATCGCCTTGCGCAGGCGGAAACCGCTAGTGGCGAAATCAAGCGCATTACCGGGTGCGTCGGCGAGTACCACCCTGCCCTCAGCATCGCGGATCGAAACAGCCAGCGTGGTGCGGTCGAGCGTGACCGTAAGCGCTGTGGTGCGCACCGTCGCCTCGGTCCCCGATATGGCGACGTCGAGCGGCGTGTGCCGGGCGCGGACCTGTTGCGGGACCGCCCAGGAAGCATCCTCCGGCAATGCTCCCTTGCCGGCACGGATACGGACGATGTCGGCGCGCGGCGCGCTGATCTCGATCGTCACGCCATCTCGCGCGGCGACATAGCGATCGACGGTCTTCGCCATTGCGGTCCCGGGCACGAGCGCCAGCGCGACCGCGATCAATCGCGCCCATGCTTTCCGCAGCGCGATCATGCGAGCACGAACGTGGCCGGCGCGCCTCCCGCCGAGGACGGCGCAACCCAGACATCGAACACGCCTGGCTCGGCGAAGGCGCGGCGATCGGCATGGACAAAGGCCAGATCGGCGCGGCTCAGCGTGAACGACGCGCGCACGCTCTGCCCCGGATCGAGATCGAGATGGCTGATGCCTTTCAGCGCGCGCACCGGTTGCGTGAGGCTGGCGACCTTGTCGTGGATATATAATTGCGCCACTTCATGCGTCCGCCGCTTGCCGCTGTTGGTCACCGTTGCGGACACCGTGATCGCGCCGTCGGCGGCAAGCGTCGGCCCGCTCACCTCGGTGCCGGAATAGCTGATAGTCGAATAAGTCAGGCCGTGCCCGAACGGGTAGAGCGCCTCGTTCGTCACTTCACGATAGCGCGCTTTCCAATCGTGATCGGTGGTTAGTTGCGGACGGCCGGTGGGGCGGTGGTTGTAGAAGAACGGCTCCTGCCCCGACGCTTGTGGAAAGCTGACCGGCAGACGACCCTGCGGCGCGTGATCGCCGAACACGATGTCAGCCATCGCATTGCCGGTTTCCGAGCCGAGGAACCAGGTGGCGAGGATCGCCGGCGCGGCGCGCACGGCGCCGGTCAATGCCAGCGCCCGCCCATGACGCAACAGCACGACCACGGGCTTGCCAGTCGCGACAACCGCTTCGGCCAGCGCGCGTTGCGGATCGGGTATCGTGATCTCGACCCGCGCCTGCGCCTCGCCCGACATGGCGGCGCTTTCGCCGATCACCAGCACCACCACGTCCGACGCCTTGGCCGCCCTGACCGCCTCGTCGATCCCACCATCGAGCGGCGCTTCATAATCGGATCCCCGCGCCACCGCGAGCTTCGCGCCCGGTCCCATCGCGGCGCGAAAGCCCTCCTCCGGCGTTACGCAGGTCGCAAAATCGGGGAAGCTCGCCCATGGCCCCGGCATATCGTTCCTGTCGGACACGCACGGCCCGATCAGCGCGATCTTCGCCGATTTCGCCAGCGGCAGCAGGTCGCCGTCGTTCTTCAGCAGGACGATCGACTTGCACGCCGCCTCGCGTGCCAGCGCGATCGCCTGCGGCAGGCGCACATCGCTTCGCTCGCGCGCGACATCGAGCGAGCGATAGGGATTGTCGAACAGTCCGAGCGCCTGTTTGACGTGGAGCACGCGGCGCACCGCGGTATCGACCGTCGCCATCGGAATTTTTCCGGCCTTAACCAGTTCGGGCAGATGCTTGTTGTAGAGTCCGCTCTGCATCGAGACGTCGCAGCCCGCTTCCAGCGCCTTGACCACCGCATCGGCACCGTCGGCGGCAAAGCCATGCAGGATCATCTCCTGCTCCGACGTATAATCGGAAACCACCAGCCCCTTGAAGCCCCATTCCCGGCGCAGGATGTCGGTGAGAAGATAGTGGTTGCCGGTCGAAGGCACGCCGGCGATGTCGTTGAAGCTGGACATGGTCGAAAGTGCGCCGGCGTCGAACGCAGCCTTGAACGGCGGCAAATGCGTCTCGCGCAAGGTCGTCTCGGGGATGTCGGCGCTGTTATATTCCATGCCGCCCATCACCGCACCATAAGCGGCGAAATGCTTGGGGCAGGCGAGCACCGAATCCTCGGCCTTCAGGTCATCGCCCTGAAAGCCGCGCACGCGCGCCGCGGCGAATTGCCGCCCCAGCCAGGTGTCTTCGCCGGCGCCTTCGACGACGCGGCCCCAGCGCTGGTCCCGCGCGATATCGACCATCGGCGCGAAGACCCAATGGATGCCCTTGGCGCTCGCCTCGACCGCCGCCGCGCGCGCCGTGCGGCGGGCAAGCTCTGGATCGAAGCTCGCCGCCTCG
>NZ_JAQGLG010000143.1 GCF_028292965.1 Sphingomonas bacterium
ACGGTCTATCCGATCATCTCCTATGCGCTCGAATCGGACAGCATGTCGCCGGTCGCGCTGCAGGACCTCGCCAACTACCAGATCACCCCGCTTCTCTCCGCGACCCCGGGGCTCGCCCGCGTCAACGTGCAGGGCGGCAACACCGCCGAGGTCGAGGTGCTGGCCGACCCCAACCGGCTCGCCGGTTACAATCTGGCAATGAGCGATCTGGCAACTGCGATCCGCGGCGGCAATGTGCTCAGCGCGGTTGGCCAGGTTCAGGATCGCGGGCGACTGTCGCTGGTCGTGGCCGATCGCAGCACGGTTTCGACTGCGCAGATCGGCGACATTGTCGTGCGGGCCGATCCGGCCGGCGTGGTGCGGGTGCGCGATCTGGCGACAGTGCAGGACGGGGTCGTGCCGCAATGGCTGCGCATCGTCGAGGACGGCAAGCCGGCGGTACTGTTCAGCATCTACGAGCAACCCGACGGCAATGCCGTGCAGGTCGCCAAGACCGTCGCATCGACCCTGGCCGGCTTCAAACTGCCACCGGGCGTCAAGCTGGTGAAATGGTACGACCAGAGCGAGCTTGTCACCCAGTCGGTGGCCAGCGTGCGGGACGCCGTGCTGATCGGGCTGGTGCTGGCCGCCGCCGTGCTGCTCTTCTTCCTGCGCAGCTGGCGGGTGACGATGGTCGCGGTGATCACGGTACCGGCGACACTCGCCGCGACGGTGCTGGTCCTGTCGATGATGGGCATGAGCTTCAACATCATGACCCTGGGCGGGATCGCCGCCGCGGTCGGTTTGCTGATCGACGACGTGATCGTGATGGTCGAGCATATTGCCCGGCGCGCCGGTGCCGCGCATGCGGGCGGCGCGCCGATCGGCGACGCGGCGGTGCTACCCGCCGCGCACGAGTTCATGGCGCCGCTGATGGGCTCGAGCCTCGCCACGCTGATCGTGTTCCTGCCGCTATCGTTCCTGACCGGCGTCACCGGCGCCTTCTCCAAGGCGCTGTCGGTGACGATGGCGGCGGCGCTCGCCATCTCCTGGGGAATGACTGCCTTCGTCGTGCCTGTGCTGACTCGCCGCCTGGTCGATTTCACCAAATGGCACGATCCCGGCGCAGCCGGTGAAGGCTGGCTTGCGCGCCAGCACGATCGCGCGCTCGACGGGCTGCTGCGCCGTCCCGCGATCCTCGTCCTCGTCCTCGTGCCGCTGCTGGTGATCGGCTATATCGGCTATTCGAACGTGCCGACCGGTTTCATGCCCAAGGTCGACGAAGGCGGGTTCATCATGGACTATTTCACCGCCCCGGGCACCTCGCTCGGCGAGACAGGGCGCGAGGTCGCGCAGATCGACGCCTTGCTCAAGGCCAATCCGGAGGTCGAGACCTTCTCGCGCCGGCTCGGCACCGGGCTCGGCGGCAATCTCGGGCAAAGCTATCACGGTGACTATTTCGTCCGGCTCAAGCCCGGCCACCATCAGCCGACCGATGTCGTCGCAGCGGCAATGCGCGACGAGGTCACCTCGAAGGTGCCGGGCGTCCAGGTCGGCGTCGCGCAACTGATGGAGGATCTAATCGGCGATCTCACCTCGGTGCCCCAGCCGATCGAAATAAAACTCTATTCGTCCGACGCCGCGGCCTTGCTGACCGAGGCCAGTAAGGTTGCGGGGATCGTGACCCGGATTCCCGGCGTGGTCGAGGTCAAGAGCGGCGTGCGGCTGGCCGGCGACGCGCTCAACGTGAAGATCGACCCGATCCGTGCCGGTGTCGAGGGCGTGGCTCCAGCCGATGTGCAGGCCGCGATCGACGGCGCGCTGACGGGCACCGTCGCCACCGCACTGCCGCAGGCGACCAAGGCGGTCGGTGTGCGCGTCATCCTGCCCGGCGCGCTGTCCACGACAGAGGCACAGCTGGCGCAATTGCCGATCCGCGCCGCCGACGGTCATGTCTTCCCGCTATCACGCGTCGCCGACATCGTGCCGGTCACCGGGCAGCCCCAGATCAGCCGCGAAAACCTGCAGCCTATGATCGCCGTCACCGGCCGCATCCAGGGCCGCGGCATTGGCGCGGCAGTGGCGGACGTGCAAGCCGCGCTCGACAAGCCCGGCGTGCTCGCCCCCGGCATTCGTTATGAGCTGGGCGGTCTGTACCAGCAGCAGCAGATCGCCTTTTCGGGGCTGACCCGCGTGTTCGGCGCCGCGCTGATCGCCGAGTTCATCCTGTTGCTTATCCTCTATCGCCAGCTCTGGCGGCCGACGATCATCATCACCTGCTCGTTGCTCTCGACGACAGCGGTGTTCACCGCGCTGTGGTTGACCGGGGTCGATCTCAACATCACCGCGTTGATGGGCATGACGATGATCATCGGCATTGGTACCGAGATGGCGATCTTTTACATGTCCGAGCTGGAGGAGATGTCGCACCACATGCCAATCCGCCAGGCAATCCGCGAGGCCAGCCGGCACCGACTGCGGCCGATCACGATGACGACATCGGCGGCGATCCTGACCCTGCTACCGCTGGCGCTCGCGATCGGGCAAGGCTCCGGCATCCAACAGCCGCTGGCGATCGCGATCGTCGCCGGGCTGTTGCTGCAATATCCTTTGGTGTTGCTGGCAATGCCCGCGCTGGTGCAGCTGACCCTGCCGCGCACCAGGCCGGAGGCTGTGGCACCGGTGGCGCTTGCCGGTTCGTGATGGCGAGGCCGGGAACAGATGGTCGTCACGCGCCGGCATGCTCAAGAGTATCGTGTTCGGCAACAACGTGAAACCGACAGGAAATGGGATGGCGATTTCCGATAAAGACCGGCCCGCGCAACCGGAAGCCAAGCAAGGCGGGGGACTGAGCATCGCTGCGCTCCGCAGTGCGCTGGCCGGGCCGTTCGACGCCCGTTTCGCATCCGGCTCGACAAGCGTGATCACCGGGGCGTCGGGATCGGGCAAGAGCCTGCTCCTGCGCATGATCGCCGATCTCGATCCCAATAATGGCGCGGTCGCCCTGGACGAGCGATCGAGATCGGCCTTCACCGGGCCGGAATGGCGCCGGCATGTGCCCTATGTCGCGGCCGAATCGGGCTGGTGGGCGGACAATGTCGAGGAACATTTCGCTGATGACCAGGGCGATGCCGCTCGGGCTCTGGCGACGCGGCTCGGTGTTGGCGCGGATAAGTTTTCGGAGCCGGTCGCGCGCCTGTCCACTGGGGAACGCCAGCGGTTGGCGCTCGTTCGCGCCTTGGTTCTCGCGTCGCCGGTATTGCTGCTGGATGAGCCGACCGGGCCGCTCGACCCGGAGTCGGTCGCGGCTGTGGAAGCGCTGATCACCGAACGGGCCGCGTCCGGCACGATCGTCGTGATGGTATCGCACGACCCGAACCAGTCCGAGCGCCTGAACGCCGTACGGTATCACATGGCGAACCGGCAGCTGGAGCGCATCGCATGACCGCCGTCATCCTGACTCCCTGGGACCTCGCGCTCGCCGGCTCGCTGGTCGTGCTCGACGCCGGGCTTTCGGTCGCGCTCCGCTTGCAGCTCCACCGCCAGATCGTCTGGGCTTCGCTGCGTATGATCGTACAGCTCGTTGCGGTCGGCTATCTGCTGCGCTTCGTCTTCCGGCTGAACCATCCCGCAGCGACCCTCGCGATCGTGATGGTCATGGCGTTGATCGCGGCGCGCGAGATCGCGACCCGGCCGAAGCAGCGCTTCATCGGCCATGCCGGCTATCTGCTGACCGGGGTCAGCGTGGTGCTCGCGACCTTCGTCACTGCGGCGCTGGCGCTGGCGACCGCCATCCGACCCACGCCCTGGTATGATCCCCATTATGCGATTCCCCTGGCCGGCATCATTCTCGGCGCGGTCCTGAACTCCGGGAGCATCACGCTCGACAATCTTCTTGGTGGCCTGAAGCGCGAACGCATGACGATCGAGGCGCAACTCGGCCTGGGCTATAGTTTTGCCGCCGCGACGACGCCGTTGCTACGCGACTCGATCCGACGCGGCCTGCTGCCGATCGTCAACCAGATGTCGGCGGCGGGGATCATCACCTTGCCGGGCATCATGACCGGCCAGATCATCGCCGGAATGGACCCGGTCGACGCCGTGAAATACCAGATCCTGCTGATGTTCCTGCTCGCCGGGTCGAGCGGGATCACAGCGTTGAGCATCGCCTTCCTGGCGCTGCGACGCCTCACCGACGACCGTCAGCGCCTGCGGCTCGATCGATTGAAGACTTGATGCCTTTGCTCATGCGCGATTCGCTCCGTTTCACCTGCGTCACCGGTTCGGGGACGACTCATTTTTGAGCGGATCGGACACGTTCCCAGTGATCGCTGCGCTGGCGGCGGAAGTGCATCGCCGCCGGCGCGCCAAGGGAAATGCCGATGACATGCTCGTAGATCGGCCGGTCATTGTGACACCCGATCCCGGCTCCCGTATCGTAGCGGATCAGCAGTGACTGGGCGATGTCGTCCGCGGGCGAGACTGTCAAAGGCCGCAGCGCGGCGGCGTATCGCATAGCTAGTCGGGCATCGGCCTGGACCGGCTGAGCGCGTCGGACTGGAAGTCGTATTGGCCTGCATCTCCCCAACGGCAATCCGCGGGCGGGACTCAAGTTCGCCTTCAAGCTGCGCTGGTTCGACCGGCTGCACGAGCATCTCGCCGGCCTGGTTGGTCTCGATGCGCCGGTCATTGTCGCCGGTGACCATGACGTCATGCCGCCCGACCAGGACGTCCATGTGCCTGAGCGCTGGCGCGACGACGCGTTGTTCGCGTCCGAGGTGAGAGCGGTGTATCAGCGCCTGCTTGATTAAGGCTGGACCGACGCGATCCACCATCTCCATCCGCACGACATGATCAATAACTGATCGTGACGACGATCGTGTCGCTATAGCTTCCAGCCGTGGCATTCTGTCCAGCGAGAATGCGGCCGTAAATAGCGAAATTTCCGCCGGTGGCGTTGATGAAATCGCCCCAGTCGATCCGCTGTCACCCCCCAGACGATCAATCGCGCGGCGTCGATATAGAGATTGTGTCGCAAAGGCACTGCATTGCCGGCCATTGTTCGCTGTGCGAACGACGCGCTGCCGGTGTCGAGCGCGATCGTGAAGCTCGTCGTTGCGTTGCAGGTCACGTTGATGTTGCCTGGCGGTTCGCGAGCGCTGTCCGGGGGCGCCGTTCCCGAAGCAGTCGCACCGCAGAATTACTCTGGAGGCGAGTTGGTCGCGTCGACCGGCCCCGGTTTGGTGGAGTGATTCCTGCAGCGCTGCGATGACACTGGCGACGAGTCGGGCGTCGCAATCATATCGGCGCCGAGGTGATCACGGTTGAGCGACCTGAATTTTGCGACGACACAAGGCTTGGGCCGCCATTTCTTCAGACGCAGGGGCAGCGCACCGCGGGACTCTTCGTGCTTTCTGTGCGCGAACCGAGGCAAGAAATCGATCACCATCGATATCGCTACTGCCTAAGGTTAGGACTGTGCGAGAGCTGGCGAAGACCGTTGACGTTGTCATGGAGAACTACGCGGCAGGGACGTTCGCCAGATACGGTCTTGCGTCGGCGACCGGCCGGTAACCATTTCGCCCGACACCACGTCAATGGGCCAGCGGGTCAGCCGGGCGCCCAAGCATGGGCCGCCGACGCAGCGGCCGGTTTCAACCTCGAAAAGAGCGCCATGCCAAGAGCAGGTGATGAAGTCGCGATCTGGCGCGAGATAATCGTCGAGCGACTTCGCCAAGGGCAACTGCATGTGCGGACAATGATCGACATAGCCGAAAGCCGCGTTGCCCCGTCGCACGACGAACGCGTGGAGGCGGCCGGCTTGCATCTGAACGACGAAGGCGCGTGCGTGGCCGTCTTCAATCATGGAAATGCGCCCGAGCCTCACCCCTTGCGGAGTGGCGGTCAAACGGCCCCCGCTTGTCATTGAGGGTCGGCGGCGCAGCGCGGACGCCGATCACCGTGCCGCAACAGGTTCATATGCTTGCCTGCACGACTGCTCGGCACTCGCCGAAACCGATCGGAACCCGGCCGTCCGCGACGGCGCGCGCGGACAGCAGGATTTCGTCGCCATCTTCGATGAAAGTACGCCGTTCGCCAGTAGGGAGTTCGATGGTCAAGGCGCCGCCGCCGGTGATCTCGAGCAGGCTGCCATAGCCCTCGGTACGGGCGTCGGATATCGTACCCGTGCCAAGAAGGTCCCCGGCGCTCAGGTTGCAGCCGTTGGACGCGTGATGAGTCACGATCTGGGCGATCGTCCAATACATGTTCGTCGCCGGGCCGACGCTCAGACGGTGTGCGGGGATTCCGGTCGCACGCATTAGCGCGCTCGACAGGGCCGCCTCGAGCTCGATCGAGAAAGCGCCCGCGGCCTGGTCCACGGGATCGAGCAGATAGCCGAGCGGTTGCGGGTCGCCTTTTGGTCGCTCGGGCTGCGCCACGCGAAAGGGGGCCAGCGCCTCCATCGTGACCACCCAGGGCGAGATCGTCGTGTGGAAGCTCTTGGCCAGAAAGGGGCCGAGGGGCTGATATTCCCATGCCTGCATGTCCCTGGCGGACCAGTCGTTGAGCAGGCAGAGGCCGGCGATCGTGTCGGCTGCCCGATCAATCGGGATGGTCTCGCCGAGCGCGTTTCCCGACCCGATCCACACGCCCAACTCAAGTTCATAATCCAGACGCGTCGTCGGGCCGAACGTCGGTGCCGCTGAATCGACCGACTTTATCTGCCCGCGCGGTCGACGAACCAGTTCGCCAGAGGGCCTCACCGAGGAGGCGCGGCCATGATAGCCGATCGGGACGTATTTATAGTTCGGGAGCAGCGGAGCGTCCGGGCGGAACAGCTTGCCGACATTGGTGGCGTGATGGATGCCCATGTAGAAATCGGTAAAGTCGCCGATCCTCGCCGGCAGATGCGTCGTGCAGGCGGATATGTCGTGAAGCGCGGGTTCGACGGCGCTTCGGTGTTGCTCGCGGGAAAGAAGCTCGGAAAGACGGCGGCGCAGCGCGAGGCGGTCGACCCGATCGAGACCGAACAGCCGGTTGAGCGTCGGCTCCCGCAGCGCCGGCAATATGCTGGCGGGCAGCAGGGCGGCGATGGCGGTCAGATCCAGCACCATCTCGCCGATCGCCACGCCGATACGGGCATCCCCGTTCCCGGGCGAGAATACGCCCAAGGGAAGGTTCTGGACCGGAAAGTCGGTACCGGCCGAAGCGCCCCTTACCCAACTTGGCAGGGCAGGGTCGTGAGTTTCATCCATCGCGAAGGTCATGGCGTTCGCCGCGTCGATCATGCCAGCCGCTCCAACTAGTAACAGTTGAAACTAATGTCAGAACAAGGTCGCTGTCAAACGATAGCAAATCATTTATGCTCATGTCTTGATTTCCAAACAGTATTCTCTTCATATCCAGTTGTATCCTAGTGTAACCTATATCGTATTCAGAGTAATGATAGAATAAATAAAGATATAGCTGGACTGCGAAAGGGAATGACTTCTACTCGAATGCAAGAGAAGGCGGCCCAGCGTCGCGCTCGATGATCGGAGAGGCGAAGTTGCTGACGAAGCGCAGACGGGCTGTCCTGACGGTGCGTTGGCTGCTCGCGCTTTTCGCGTTACTCGTGCTGCTGGGTGCCATCCTGCTCTCACACCGGCAAAATGTGCGCCGCGAGGTTCTTGCCGCCGATCCCGAAACCCTGCTGTCGCAGTCCGCCTTGCGCGACACCGTCCTGGACGGGGGTCGGTCCGTCTACATGCGCCGCTGCGCATCATGTCATGGCGCTGCCGGGCAGGGTGATCGCGCGCTCGGTGTGCCCGACCTGACCGATGCGGACCATCTCTACGGAGACGGCAAGGTGGCCGAGATCGAGGACATTGCGCGCTACGGCATCAGGGCGGGCAACAAGCGCGGCTGGAACCTGGCGGTGATGCCTGCCTACGGCAGTGCCGTGCCGGACAAGGCGGAACCCCTTCCGCCGCAAACGCCGGCTCAGGTCGAGGATCTTACCCAGTTCCTGCTGTCGTTCACGGGACGCGCTTCGGACCGGTCGGCGGCCGAGCGGGGAAGAACGCTTTTCCAGCATGGTGCCGGCTGTTGGGATTGCCATAGCTACGACGCGGGCGGCGACGCCGCGATCGGCGCGCCGACGCTGTCGGATGGCGTGTGGCTCTATGGCGGGTCGCATGAAGACATCTACCGCTCGATCGCAAGCGGAAGGGCTGGCTTCAGTCCTGCCTTCGGGCGGGTCCTCAGCGCGATCGAGCTGCGCGAGGTCGCCGTCTATATCGCGTCCCTCGCGCCGAAGGGAGGAAGCCGTTGAGCCTTAGCGAACTTCTCGCACGCAATGCGGACGAGCCCGCTGCATCCCCGCCAACCGCGATCGGCGGCGCCCGCGCCCGGCTCTCGCTCCTCCTTTGCGCCGCCGGCGCCGTGATCGGCCTGATTGTCGCGGGATATGGATTGTTCACTGCTCAGGGGACGCGCCTGGCCGGCGTGCCGGCTGAGGATGCTGCTGTCGTGAACGGCGTGCCCATCCTTCGGTCGGATCTCATCCAGCAGCTGTCGGCCCTCTATGGTGTGCAACTGAGCCGGTCGACGCCGGCGCAGCGGCGCAAGGTGCTCGACGACCTGATCCGGGAGGAGCTCTACGTCCAGCGCGGCGTGGAGATGGGCCTGCCCAATGACGAGATCGAGGTGCGGCAAGCACTCGTGTTGGCGGCCGAAGCGCAGGTGGCACAGGACGCGATGACGGCCAGGCCATCCGAGCCGGAGCTGCGCAACTGGTACGCGACGCATCGATCCCGCTATGCCAGCGAGGGCATGATGACGCTCCATGAGTGGATCGTCCCGCCCGGTGCCGATGCGCGCGCGGTAGCGGCGAACCTGCGCCGTGGAATGGCTCCCCAAGCGCAGGAACTGAGCAGTTCCGGCCGCGTCGACGACGGCACCGAATTCTACTTCGCCGCCAGGGCGCATCTCGGGGGCGCGGCGTTTGCGGTCGCAGCGACGCTGGCGGACGGCGCGGTATCCGAACCCGTTTCAGGGCCCGGCGGCATGCGTGTCTTGCAAATGGTGAAGAACGTGCGGCCGGTCGTAATCCCGTTCGCGGAGGCGCGCGACAAGGTGCTCCAGGACTTCCTGGCCGACAAGGTGGCGCGACTCCAGACCGGCAACGAACGCTTTCTGCAAAAGCGCGCCGATATTCGCGTGGCGGCAGACCTCCAATGAGGGGGATGGCAATGAGACGGTGGTTTTCGGCCATGGCGCTGTTGGCAGGGGCGCTGCTCTTCCCCACGGGCGCGAGCGCCCATACGCGAAGCGAATCCCACTCGACCTGGCTCGTCGACGGCAGCTCGGTGCATCTGACCTTCTCGGTGTCGGATGTGGAGGCGCGGCGGCTGACCCCTGACGGGCGGACGCCGCCCAGCCGCGAATTCATCGCCTATCTGTCCGATCGGGTGGGGGCGAGCGCCGCCGGCGCCGCGTGTCCGCTTGCCGCGCCGCCACGGCCGGTCGCGGCGACGACCGGCTACAGGCGCGTCGAGTTCTTCTTCCAGTGTCGCTCGCCCGATCGCATCGTGCTGCGCTCGACCGCTTTCTTCGAGCGCGTGCCGACCCACGTCAATCTTGCGCAGATCCAGAACGCCAGGGGCGATTTCGCCGAGGAGGTGCTGACAGCGAACGCCCATGAGATCGACATGAGCGAGGCGGCGGGGGGCGGGCTCGACGGCGCGGGCTTCTTCACCTTCGTCGGCATGGGCATCATGCACATCTTCACCGGCATCGATCATATGAGCTTCCTGCTCGGCCTCGTGTTGATCTCCCGCCGCTTCAAGGACCTGGCCTTCGTCATCACGGGCTTCACGCTCGGCCATAGCCTGACCCTCGGCCTGTCGGTGACCGGCATGGTGCGCCCGCACGCCGAATTCATCGACGCGCTGGTGGCGCTGACGATCGCGCTGATCGGGATCGAGAACATCGCCGTCCAGACGCGCCGCCCGTTCGTCCTGGCCGTCGCGACCGCCGCCACGCTCTTCGCGCTCGCCGGCCTCAGGATGGCGGGCATCGGGCTGCTGCCGGTGGCGCTGCTGATCGGCGCCGGGCTCTTCGCCTCCAACTATCTCATGGTATCGGGTCATCTGAGAGATGCCGCCAGGCTGCGGTTGGTGGTGACGTTGGTCTTCGGCCTGATCCACGGTTTCGGCTTCGCGGCCGACCTGCTGAGCGAAGCCATTCCACGTGCGAAGCTCGTCGAATTGCTCGCCGGCTTCAACCTGGGCGTCGAAATCGGCCAATTGGCCGTGGTCGGCGTCCTGACGCTGTTCGTCGTGACGCTGCGCCGCCTGAAATGGACGCTGCCGCGCCCGGTGGTGGTCGACATATGCGCGTCGCTGCTGGTGCTGCTGGGCACCTACTGGTTCATCGGCCGGAGCTTCGCGCTGGCCTGACCCGACCATGTTCGCCGCTCGGCATCAGGCCGGATCGGTAAGCTCTTCCGTCGCCGCTGCGCCTGTCCCCTTCAGGATCAGCCGTGCCTCCAGCCCGCCTTCGGGATGGTTGCGCAGCGTGAGCGAGGCCCCATTCCGCTCGGCCAGCGTCCTGGCGATCGCCAGACCCAGGCCGATGCCGTCGATCGCGCTGGTCGCCTCGGACGCGACGCGTACGAACGGTTCGAACACGTGGGCGAGCTTGTCGGCGGGAATGCCGGGGCCTCTGTCCCTGATTCTGATATCGACATCGTCGCCTGCCAGTTGCGCGCTCACCTCGGTCGCGCCGCCATATTTCACGGCGTTGTCAATGAGGTTTGCCAGACAGCGCTGGAGCGCGCGGGCGCGTACCTCAGCCTCGGCGCCGCAACCCCCGATGAAGCGCACCGGCTTGCCCCCGACGGCGGCGTCCTCCACCACCAGTTCCAGCAAGTGATCGAGGTCCAGTCGCGCCAGCGGTTCGGTCGACTGGGTGTTGCGGGCATAGTCCAGGCCCTCGCGGATGAGCGCCTGCATGACCCCCAGATCGTCGACCAGACGGCTACGTAGCGCCGCGTCGCCGACCTTTTCGAGCCTGAGCCTCAGACGGGTCATCGGTGTCTGAAGATCATGGGTGATCGAGGCGAGCAGCTGTGTTCGCTCGACGACCGAGGCGCGCAGCCGGGTCTGCATCTGATTGAAAGCCTTGGCGGCGTCCCGGACCTCGACCGGGCCGGTCTCCGGCAATGGCCTGCGATCGAGATCATTGCCGAGTTCCGTGGCCGCGCGGGCCAGGTCGTCGAGCGGTGCGGCGGCCATGCGCGCCGCGACGAGCGCGAGGCTCACCATGAGCGCCGCGAGGATCAGCACGACGGTCGGATTGAGGCCGAGCCCTTCGGCTGGCACCCTCGAGCGGAGCTGAAGGCGCGCGATTGCGCCGTCCGAAAGTTGCACCGCCACCACCCAGCAGTCGAAATGATCGGCGGCGTGCGTGTCGTGGTCGGCGGGGCTCGGTGCAAGGCAGGAATGCGGATTGGCATGTATAGCGCGGACCGGCATCCGCCAGCGCGCGCTCAATCCCTGGGTGAGATCAGCGTCGGGGCCGTGCAGCGCTTCCCGACCGGTGGCGCGCCGGACTCCGGTAACGCCGGCCGAGATCAGCTCCGCGCGCAAGCCGCGTGGCGCGCGATCCACGATCGCAAGGAAGTCGGCCATGCGTTCGCCGGTGCGATCATAGCGGATGCGCGAAATCTCCGCCTCCCGCTCCCGCTCGGACAGGGTCAGCGCCAGCGCGGCGGACGCGATGATACCGATCAGCAACAGGACGAACAGTCGTCCCGCCATCGTCGCCAGGAAGCGCGCGATATTCATTCGAAGGCGACCGCGGCGGCAAGCACATAGCCCTGGCCGCGGATGGTCATGACGAGATCGGACGATCGCGCATTGTCGTTGAGCTTCTGGCGTAGGCGGCTGATTTGCAGATCGGCGATGCGCTCGGTCGAATGGATCGAACGATCGTCGTGATGCTCCGCCGTGAGCGTGAGTATCTGGTCCCGGGTCAGCACCTGGTTGGCATTTTCGACCAGGAACTTGAGCAGGCTGTATTCGCTGCCCGAAAGCATCACCACCCGCCCGTCCGCCTTGACCAGCCGACGGTTCTCGAAATCGAGCGTCCAGTCGCGGAACTTAGCACGCTTTGGCGTGGCTGGCTCCGGCGCCTTCTGGGGTGTGGACGACCGACGGATCACGCTGCGGATACGGGCGAGCAGCTCCCGTGGCTCGAACGGCTTCGAGATATAATCGTCCGCGCCCACTTCGAGTCCGATGATTCGATCGATCGGCTCGCCCCGCGCGGTCAGCATGATGATCGGGATGTTTCCCTGCGTGCGCGTCTCGCGGCAGAGCGACAGGCCGTCCTCCCCCGGCAGGTTGAGGTCCAGGACGATCAGGTCGACATGGTTGGCGGCCAGGGCAGAACGCATCCCGGCGCCATCGACACTGGTCAGGACATTGTAGCCAGCGATCCGCAATTGCTCGGCGACGAGCGTCAGGATCTCGACATCGTCATCGACCAGCAGGAGTGTCTGCTGAATCGACGCTGGCGCCGTGTCCGATCCCAGCCTGGCTTCTTGCCCAGCCGTCATTATTTTCTTCTCCCGCGCCGCGACCAGCGCCGCCGTCCACCGCCATCTTGTTGTTCTTGTCCGGCTCGGTCCGGGGGCCTGTCGTCCGCCGACTGTCTCTATATCAGATGCTGCCCGGCACGCGAACGATAAAGCTTATGTTGAAATATATCAAATCTTATCAAAGTAAATCTCCTACGAAATAAAGACTATATAACGGTCAAATAAAGAAATAACTTTGATCTTACATGCAGTCTCTTTAGTGGAGTAGCATATTCTCCGCGAGCGACTTGCGCAGCGGTGATTACAGGAGAGGTAAAGTGCAGACGAGGCTAAGTGTTAATTGCGTGCGCAAGACCGTGGGCGCTGTCATGGGTGGTGCTCTCACGATGGCGGGCGCGGTTACCCTCTCCGCGAGCTTCTCTGCGGGCGCATGGGCGCACCACTCTTTTGCCGGTTACGACAAGAGTCGGAAGGTGACGGTGCAGGGAACGGTGAAGCAGTGGCAGTTCACCAACCCGCACAGCTGGCTGCAGATCTTCGCGGTCGAGAATGGCCGCCAGGTCGAATACAGCATCGAGGGCGCGAGCGTGAACACGCTGGTCCGGCGCGGCTGGAACCGCACGACCTTCAAGGCCGGCGATAAGGTGACGATCAGCATGTACCCGGCGGTCGACGGGAAGAAGGGCGGCGCGCTGCTTTCCGCCACCTTCGCCGACGGCAAGACGATCAGCACCGGCATTACGCCGAACTGACCCTTTCACTCGACGATCTCGAAGATGGAGGGGTCAGCTTGAACTCGAAATTCGCTACGCGCGCCCTGGTGGCGCTCTGCCTATCGGCGGCGGCGCTGGCATGCGCTCCCGCGCAGGCGCAAACCGCTTCCTATCCGAAGGGTGCGCCCGAGGTTCCCGACCTGGCCACACTCCCCGACTGGGATGGGCTGTGGGAACGCGACCAGGACAATGTCTGGGACAACCGCCTGCCGGTCGGGGAGCCCCAGGTGCCGCCCTACAATGCGGAATGGGCCGAAAAGGCGAAGGCCGCGCCGCCGGGCCGCCGCGATTCCGCTGGCAGTCCGTACAATGCGATGCCCGGCTGGATGAGCCTGCTGTTCCCGCTGGAGATCCAGGTCAGCCGGATGCAGGTGACGCTGCTTTCCGAGAACAAGGGGCCGCGACGGATCTACACCGACGGACGGGCGCGCTCGGAGAACACCCTGCCGAGCACCACCGGCCACTCAATTGGAACGTGGCGCAACGGCGAGTTGTTCATCGAAACCACCGACATTCGCGACGACACCCGTCTTCCGGGTGGCGGGCTGCATTCGGACGAGATGACGATCAAGGAGCATTGGTACCTTCGCGATTACAAGACGCTCGTGGTC
Organism: Sphingomonas bacterium; assembly: GCF_028292965.1. Classification (GTDB taxonomy): domain Bacteria; phylum Pseudomonadota; class Alphaproteobacteria; order Sphingomonadales; family Sphingomonadaceae; genus Sphingomonas. The sequence continues at coordinate 13,950 of NZ_JAQGLG010000143.1, forward strand.
GACATCAGCGTCGAGGATCCGAAGGCCTTCACCAAGTCCTGGACGACGCAGAAGGTCTTCTATCGGCGCGCCGATTGGGAGCCGGTCGAATATGATCGGACGGAGAATGATCGCGACGCACCGCCGGCCCGCGGACGGCCCGGCGAGCAGCCCGAATAGTCGCGTCCCAGCTGGAGATTATCATGTTCGATCGTTCTTTCCGCCGCGCGCTTCCGGGTGCGTTCCTGGCCCTTGCCCTGCTTTCACAGCCAGCCTCCGGCCAGGTCACCAGCGACCGCCGGATGTTCTTCAAGCCCTACAAACCCAGTGAGACGGAGGTGCTTCAGCGCGCCACCAGCCTCGCGATCGGCAACCTCGCCTGGGAAAGCGTCACGGTGTCGGAGGTCAAGAAGGTCAAGGGCCAGATCAAATGGACCGCCACCACCCGGTCCAACAAATATTTCTGCACCGCCGATCCCGATGGTCAGAATTCGGCGTGCGAGCGCCCGTGACAGCCACAGCGAAGAATCGATCGAAAGGAAGGCCGCCATGTTCCCTTTAGGCAAGCCGGGTTTCACCTCGGGTGTCGCGCTCGCCGCGCTGGCATTGGCCGTTCCGCTCGGCGTCAGCTGGGCGACGGTCGCCGTCGCGCAGGACGTGGCGGCGTTCCGGCGGAACGTGGTCAGCGTCGCAGGCCGCGAGCGCGGTTATCTCTATCATGTGCCGCCCGCCTATCGACGCGACGGTTTCAACTTCGTCGTCTATCTCGTGCCGGACGATGGCCAGTCGGCTGAGGATTTCGCCCGCCAGAGCGGCTGGTTGAGGCTGGCCGACGAGCAGAATTTCACCCTCGTGGTGCTGCAGCCCGATCGCGATGGCTGGGCCCGCAACAGCGGCGGCGAGGACGCCTATCTCAAGACCGTCTATGACGACACGATCGGCCATCTTGCCCCGGGTGCGCCCGGCGGCAGGCCTGCGGAAGCTGGCCG
>NZ_JAQGLG010000159.1 GCF_028292965.1 Sphingomonas bacterium
CTTCGTCCGGCCGGGCATGGCCGATTTCCCCCTGGTTATCGCCGGATCGAGCATCGACGGCGCGTTCGACGGTCCGAACGGCGAGGAACTCGGCGCAGGCTTCCGTATCGTCGGCGGCACGCCCGACCAGCGCATCGACATCCTCGGCGTGTTGACGGGCAAGAAATAATGAACCGCCTGCTGGCAGCGCTCCTTGCGCTGCCCGCACTGGCCTCGATCGCCGAGCCGGCCCGCGCCGACTCGATTCTCGACCAGTGCGTGTCCCACACCTGCAAGGCGCGGCTGACCGCCGACGAGATGCTGAACGAGGTCCAGAAACTGGTCCTCGCCAGGCGCTTCGATGAGGCCAGGCCGATGATCGCGGCCCTCGCCGCGGTGCCCTCGCTGCATTTCGAGGTGCAGTTCCTGACGGGCTATGTCGCCGAGCAGACCGGCGACTATAAACATGCCGAAGGCATCTTCCGCGCCATCCTGGTCGAGGATCCGAAACAGACCCGCGTGCGGCTCGAGCTGGCGCGCACGCTGCTGGCGCAGGGCAAGACCCAGGCCGCCGACCACCAGTTCCGCCTCGCCGCCCAGGCCGACGACCTGCCGGTGGAAATCACCCGCACGATCCGCCAGGTGCGTTCGATCCTGCGATCGAAGCGCGCCTGGACGCTCAATGTCGATTTCGGCATCGCGCCCGACAGCAACATCAACAACGCCACCGGCGCGGACAGCATCACGGTGATGTTCGGGCCGATCCCCCTGCCGCTGACGCTCAACCAGGCCGCGCGAGCAACCTCAGGCACGGGCGTGACCGGATCGATCGATTCGAATCTGCGCCTGCCGATCGCCAAGAACACCGCCCTGCTGGTCGATTTCGATGCCGCCGGCACCTTCTACCGCACGCACCAGTTCGACGATCTCGCGGGCGAGATCGCGACGGGCCTGGAATTCACCTTGTCGCCCAAGCTGCACGTGCGCGCCGAGGGCCTCGTCTCGCAACATGATTTCGGCGGCACGGTGATCAGTCGCCAGGTCGGCGGCAAGGGCGGCGCGGAGTTCAACCTGAGCGACAGCCAGCGGCTCGGCCTGCAGATCGATGCGCGCCACACCACGGCGTTCTTCGACCATGGTTATGATGGCTGGCAGGTCAGCGGCTACGCCACCTATGAGCGCGTCGTGGCGCGATCGATGATCGCCTCGGCCAGTCTGTATGCACGACGCGACGGGGCAGCCGACCCGGCTTATGCCAATAAGGAGTTTGGCGGCCTGATCGGGCTTGGCGGGGAATTGCCCAAGGGCTTCAACTTCGGCGTCAGCGGCGGCGTGTCGCGCGCCGTGTATGACGCGCCGTCCTATTTCTTCTCACTCGACCCGCGTCGCGACTGGCGCTTCAACGCGCGGCTGACGGTGGGCAACCGGGCGATCAGGGTGCTCGGCTTCTCGCCAAGCTTCTCCGTATCCTATGCGCGCAACGCCTCGTCGATCGAATATTACCGCACCCAGCGCCTCCGCTTCCGCTTCGCCCTGGCGCGGTATTTTTAGGGCCGCTTCCGGCTAATCTCCCCCCGTCACCCCGGACTCGTTCCGGGGTCCACCGTGCCGCGCAAGTAACGTGCCGTTGCGTTTGCGGGACAGTGGATGCCGGAACAAGTCCGGCATGACGGTTAGATGATCGCGGCCAGACCTAACTGCGGATAAACGCGAGCAGGTCGGCGTTGATGACGTCGGCGTGCGTGGTGCACATGCCGTGCGGGAAGCCGGGATAGACCTTCAGCGTGCCGTTCTTCAGCAGCTTGATCGACAGCAAGGCCGCGTCGGCGATCGGCACGATCTGGTCGTCGTCGCCGTGCATCACCAGCACCGGCTGCTCGATCGCCTTCAGATCATCCGTGAAATCAGTTTCCGAAAAGGCCTTGATGCAATCATAATGCGCCTTGGTGCCGCCCATCATGCCCTGGCGCCACCAGTTGCGGATCACGCCCTCCGAGATCACAGCACCCGGGCGGTTGAAGCCGTAGAACGGGCCGGACGCCACATCGAGGTACATTTGCGCGCGATTGGCGGCGAGCCCGGTGCGGAAACCGTCAAACACCTCGATCGGCAGGCCGCCGGGATTGGCGTCGGACTTGACCATGATCGGCGGCACCGCGCCGACCAGCACCGCCTTGGCGACACGGCCCGACTCGGCCCGGGCGACATAATGGGCGACCTCGCCGCCGCCGGTGGAATGGCCGATATGGACAGCGCCCTTCAGGTCGAGCGCCGATGCCAGCGCAATGACGTCGGCGGCATAGGTATCCATCTCGTTGCCGGTATCGGTCTGGGTCGAACGGCCATGGCCGCGGCGATCATGCGCGATAACGCGGTAGCCCTGGCCGAGGAAGAACAGCATCTGCGTGTCCCAATCGTCCGCGCTGAGCGGCCACCCGTGATGGAACACGATTGGCTGCGCGTCCTTCGCGCCCCAGTCCTTGTAGAAAATTTCGGTACCGTCGCTGGTGGTGGTGAATGCCATGATCGCCTCCTGCCCCTGGCGCAGCGATCATGCTGCCGGGTCGCAGGTGTTACATAGCCGCGCGCACCGGGACGGTCGCGCGCAAAGGAGGAAACGAACCGATGCAAAAAGTGCAATCGGAAGCCGCTCAATCCTTGACGCGAAAGCCGCAGATGATGCCGAAGATGAAGGCGCTGACCAAAGAGAGCTGCACCCAGCCCTGCGGGTCACTCCACCCGAAATAGCTCCCGCCATAGGCGAACAGCGCGATAAACAGGATCATTGCCAGACCGGCCATGCCCCCAAACTCCTGAACACTCGCCCGCGCCCCATCGCCTGGCGAGCGCAAAAGCTGCGCCCCAAGTGTAAATTTTCCATGAAGCTTGCCCCCTGCGCGTCACGCCGCCATAGGGACCGCGACCGCGCCAACCCGGGGAATCGGCCATGAAGCTTCGTATCGTCGTCACGCTCAAGCCGGGCGTGCTCGATCCGCAAGGCAAGGCAATCCACAAGGCGCTTGGCGGGCTGGGTTTCGCCGGCGTCAACGACGTCCGCGCGGGCAAGCTGATCGAGCTCGACGTCGCCGACGACACCGATGATGCGACGATCGACGCGATGTGCCGCCAGCTGCTCGCCAACACGGTGATCGAGAATTACCGGGTGGAAAGAGCATGAAGACCGCGGTCATCGTCTTTCCGGGATCGAACTGCGATCGCGATCTGGCGGTGGCGCTGCGCCACGTCACCGGCACCGCACCGGATATGGTGTGGCATGGCGAGAGCGAGCTGCCCTCCGACCTTGGGCTGATCGCCCTGCCCGGCGGCTTTTCCTATGGTGATTATCTGCGTTCCGGCGCGATGGCGGCGCGTTCGCCGATCATGCGTGCGGTGGTCGCGGCGGCGGAGCGCGGCGTGCCGGTGCTCGGCATCTGCAACGGCTTCCAGGTGCTGACCGAGGCCGGGCTGCTGCCGGGTGCGCTGATGCGCAACGCAGGCCTCAACTTCGTGTGCCGCGATGTCGCGCTGACGGTGGTCAATGCGCAATCGACCTTCACCGCGCGTTACGGCCAAAGCGAGGCGATCAGCCTGCCGGTGGCGCATCATGACGGCAATTATTCGGCCGATGCCGAGACGCTCGACCGGCTGGAAGGCGAAGGCCGTGTCGCGCTGCGTTATGCCGAGAGCGTCAACGGTTCGGCGCGGCAAATCGCCGGCGTGCTCAATGGCGCGGGCAATGTGCTCGGCATGATGCCCCATCCGGAACGCCGCATCGAGGCGGCGCATGGCGGAATCGACGGGTTGCGGCTGTTCACCGGCCTGCTGGAGATGGTGGGCGCTTAACTTCTCCCTCGCCCCTGGACAGGGGAGAGGGATACCGTAGCTTGGCAGCTTGCCGCCTAGCGGAGGTTGGGAGAGGGATGAGCGGTCCGCAGGACCGCGCGGCGCAAGAGCGCCGCTCACCCCTCTCCCAGCTCCGACTAAGGCCGGCTGAAGGAGCCGACCTAAGTCTGCGCAACCCTCTCCCCTTGCAGGGGCGAGGGAGAATATTTCTAGAGCCGCGCCACCACGCGCCGCAGCTTGCGCAGCAACAGCGGATCATGCGGCACGCCCTCGATCGCTTCGCTGGCCAGCGCCATCAGGCGAACCGCGCCGAAACTCGCCGCCAGCCCCTTGAGGCGCGCCGCGGCGATGCGCCAATGGTCGCCATCGGGCGCCGTTTCGAGGCCGCTCAGGCCACGCTGCACGCCCTCCACGAATGCCTGACGAAGTTCGGCGATCAGCTGCGGTTCGTCACCGACCGCCGCCGCCAAAGTCGCATCGATTGCACCTGGATCATAAGCCATGACGCACCCTAATCCGCCGAGCCTTAAAGTTAGGTTTCGCTAATTGCTTCCTGTTGCGCAAAAATATGGTAAATGACTGGGATGAACGGGGGTTCTCGCATCATCGACCTGCGCACCGGCGCCGCTCCCGCGGCAGACGACGACCTGTTGCTGACCGAAGAGTTGCCACCGCCGCCGCCAGCGCCGATTGAGGCTCCGATGGCAGAGGAATACGCACAAGAAGAAGAGGCTGCGCCGCCGCGTGGCGGGCTTGTCCTGCCGATGCTGGGCGGACTGGTGTCGCTCGGCTGGATCGGCGGGATGCTGTGGCTAGCGCGCGCCAGCCTGACCACGCTCGATCCGGTCGCCTTGGCCGAATTCGTCGCGGCGCTGTGCGTGCCCCCTGCCCTCATCGCGGTGCTGCTGATCCTTTCGATGCGCACCAGCCGCGCCGAGGCCCGGCGGTTCGGCGATGTGTCGCGGGCGATGCGCGCCGAGGCGGCCAGCCTCGAACGCACCGTCGCGGCACTGTCGCAGACGATCGAGACCAATCGCCAGCATATCGCCGAGCAGACCACCGCGTTGATGGCGATGGGCGATGGCGCGATCAGCAAATTGTCGGCGATCGGCACCGGCATGACCGAACAGGTCGGCGTCGCCAATGAGCATGCCGCCAAACTCTCCGAGGCGGCGTCAGGCGCGCATTCCAGCCTTTCGGTGCTGCTCGCCATCCTGCCGCGTGCGCATGGCGAAACGGTCGACATGGCGAAGCAGCTCGACAGCGCCGGCGTTTCGGCGACCGAGCGTGCGGCGGCGCTGGGCGCGGAGTTGAGCGCACTGGCCGAGCGCGGGCGCGAGGCCGAAGATATTGCGGGCGGCGCTGCCCAGAAACTCGCCGCGCATCTCGCGCGGATGGAGGCGACCAGCGAAACAGCCGGCGCGCGGCTCGAGGCGGTGACCGGCGAGATGTCGGCTGCGGTCGATGGCCTGCTCGGCCGCACCGCGGGCGCGGTCGATGAGGCGCGCAAGGGCATTGCCGCGCAGGGCGACGCGATGCTTGCCATGCTCAGCGCCAACCAGGCCGCGCTCGACAGCGCCGGCCGCGACAGCGCCGAGGCGCTGGCCGAGCGGATCGTCGCGATCGAGGGGCAGATCGAACGCCTCGCCGCGCGGCTCGGCGAACAGCGCGATGCCAGCGGGGCGATGCTCGGCGAACTTGACACGGGGCTCACCTCGGTGTCGGCACAGATCGAGGCGCTGCATAGCCTGGGCATCGACCGCACCCAGACGCTGGCCGCGTCGATCAGCGCGCTGGGCGGCTCGGCCGATGCGATGACCGAGGCGCTCAAAACCGGCGATGTGATGGCGACCAACGCGATCGAGACGACCGAGCGGCTGCTCACCGCGCTCGATGCCGCCGCGCGGGAGATCGACGAAACCTTGCCCGATGCGCTGGAGCGGCTCGACACCCGGATCAATGCCAGCCGCAAGGTGGTGGGCAATGCCAAGCCGGAACTGCTCGCCCTCGTCACGGCTGCGGAGAGCACGCACGACGCGATCGAGGCGATCGCGCAGGTCATCGCCGGCCAACGCACCACGGTCGATACCCTGTCGCGTACCCTGCTCGAAACATTGAGCAGCGGGCGCGAAAAGGCCGATGCGCTGGGCCTGATGGTCGAGGAGACGATCGGCCGCACGCACCGCTTTGCCGAAGAGGCCGCACCCCGGCTGGTCGAGGCGCTGCTGCGCGTGCGCGACACCGCCAGCGCGGCCGCCGACCGGGCGCGCGAGACGCTGGCGACGGTGATCCCCGAAGCGGCCATGGCGCTGGAGAAGGAAAGCGGCGCGGCGATGCGGCGCGCGACCGATTCGGCGCTGACCGACCAGATCGCGGCGATCGGCGAGGCGGCCGATGCGGCGGCCGACGCGGCGGCGCGCGCTTCCGATCGGCTGACGCAGCAGATGCTCAAGATCGCGGATTCCACCGCGATGGTCGAAAGCCATATCGAGGAAGCGCGCAGCGAGCGCGAAAAAGCCGACAAGGATAGTTTCGCGCGGCGCGTGTCGCTGCTGATCGAGGCGCTCAACTCGGCCTCGATCGATATCGCCAAATCATTTTCGTCCGAAGTGTCGGACAGTGCCTGGGCGGCCTATCTCAAGGGTGATCGCGGCGTGTTCACCCGGCGCGCGGTGCGCCTGCTCGATGCCGGCGAAGTGCGCGAGATCGCGCGGCTCTACGACAGCGACGGCGAGTTTCGCGAGCAGGTCAACCGCTACATCCATGATTTCGAGGCGATGCTGCGCGCGATCCTCGCGCAGCGCGACGGCTCGCCGCTCGGCGTGACCTTGCTGTCGTCGGATATGGGCAAGCTCTATGTCGCGCTGGCGCAGGCGATCGAGCGCCTGCGTACCTAGCCTTTTCAGGCCTGGCCGAAACCACTCACGGCGCGGCGGCCGAAGCCGGGGCGGCGCTCGACCAGCGGATTGGCTTCGCGTTCGAGCAGGTTGAGCGTACTTTCGAACATCGGGCGCAGTTCGACGACATGCTGTAGTGCCTGGCTCGGCGTGTCGTGGCGTTCGATGCAATCGCGAGCGATGGTCTCGATGTTCTCGGCGATCAGCGCGAGCGGCTCGGCGCCGAATTGGCGTGCCTCGCCCTTCAACGTGTGCGCCGGAATGACAAGCGCCGCGGCGTTCTGCGCGCGCATCGCGTTCTCGATCGCAGCGACCGACTTCACCCCATCCTCCCGGAAATAGCCGAGAATGCGGACGAAGCCCGCACCCAGCTCGCTGCGGGCGCGCGCAAACGCCGTCCAGTCGACCAGATCGGATTCGTCAATTGACACCTTGGTCTCCCAACTTCGCACCCGGGGAGGGGTCACGAAAGCTCAACCTCTTCTAGGGGACAGGTGTAAATGAGCGGTTGACGCGCGGCGCGATTTTCATCGCCCGTGGGCAGCCAAGTCCTTGGCAGGACTTAATATGTCCGATGTGATACCTAATTTGTGCCGGACGGTCGACCGGTTCAGGTGACGAAAGGATTTTTCGGCGCCCGCAATGTCAGCCGCACCGGTACCGCGCCGAAGCCGAGATCACGCCCGATGCCGTTGATGAGATAGCGCTGATAACTCATCGGCAACTGATCGACGCGCGTGCCGAACAGCACGAAGCCTGGCGGGCGGGTCTTGGCCTGGGTCAGGTAACGCAGCTTGATGCGTTTGCCGCCCGGTGCGGGGGGCGGATTGGCCTCCACCGCACGTTCGAACCAGCGGTTGAGTTCGCCGGTGCCGATGCGCTTCGACCAGGCCTCGCGCGTTTCGAAGGCAACCTGCAGCAGCATGTCGAGCCCCTTGCCCGTCGCCGCCGACACGGTGAGCACAGGCACACCCTTGACCTGCGACAGCCCTTCCTCGAGCGCGGCACGCACACCGTTGAACAGGCGCGAGGCATCCTCCGCGACATCCCATTTGTTGATCGCGACGACCAGCGCGCGGCCCTCCTGCAGCACGGCGTCGGCAATGCGCAGATCCTGCGCTTCGAGCCCGCGCGTCGCATCGAGCAGCAGCACGACGACCTCGGCGTAGTCGATCGCATGGCGCGCATCGGCGACCGAGAGCTTCTCGAGCTTGTCCTGGACCAGCGCCTTCTTGCGCATGCCGGCGGTGTCGATCAGCCGTACCGCGCGCTCGCGCTTCTCCTTCGGGTCGGGCCACAGCCAGTCGACGGCGATCGAATCGCGCGTAATGCCGGCCTCGGGCCCGGTGATCAGGCGATCCTCACCGAGCATGCGGTTGATCAGCGTCGACTTGCCGGCATTGGGGCGCCCGACAATGGCCAGTTTGAGCGGCGCGTCGGGATTGTCCTCGTCCTCTTCTTCCGCCTCTTCGCCCTCGGGGCGATCGATGTGCGGGAGCAAGGCTTCGAACAACTCGCCCATGCCCTCGCCATGCTCGGCCGAGAGCTGGACGGGGTCGCCGAAGCCGAGCGCGAGCGATTCGAGGATACCGGTTTCACCAGCTTTGCCCTCAGCCTTGTTGGCGACGAGGATGATCGGGATGGTCGCGCCGCGCAGCCAACGGGCGATCTCTTCGTCCAGCGGCACCAGGCCGGCTCGTGCATCGATCATGAACAGCGCGACATCGGCCATCGCCACCGCGGCCTCGGTCTGCGCGCGCGTGCGGCCGGGCAGCGTGGCGGCAGCGTCTTCTTCGTACCCGGCGGTATCGACGACGCGGAAATCGAGACCGACTAGGTTCGCATCGCCCTCACGGCGATCGCGCGTTACCCCCGGCCGATCGTCGACAAGCGCGAGGCGCTTGCCGACCAAACGGTTGAACAGGGTGGATTTGCCGACATTGGGACGGCCGATGATCGCGACGACGGGAAGGGATGCCATGTGGCACCCCTTATCCGACCCCTGCGCTCAGCGATAGGCGGTGATGCGACCCTTCTGGTCGAGCGTGTAAAGCGTCGAATTGGCGACGACCGGCCCAAGCGAGAAAGGCGTCTTGGTCTCGATCGTCTGCCCGACGCTGCCCGTGTCCGACGAAGCGAAGACGAGTTCGCCGAGCGAGTTGGTCAACACCAACCGGCCGCCGGCAACCACCGGGCCGTACCAGGTGATCGGGTCCTTGTGCTTCTTCTCGACGCGGTAGTGACGCAGCTGGCTGATCCAGCGCACCTTGCCGGTCGAACGGGCGAGGCAGACCAGACGCGCATCGTCGGTGACGATGAACACCCATTCGCCGACCACGGCCGGCGTCGACAGACCGGCGAAATTCTGTTCCCACAGCCGCTGGCCGGTGGTGATCTCCAGCGCGACCATGCGGCCGCCCTGCCCCAGCGCATAGACCACACCGCGATCGATCACCGGATCGGCGTCGATATCGGCGAGCGACGACACCGAGGTGGTGACGCTGGAGCGCGACAGTGCGTCCTGCCACAAGGTGCGGCCGTTCTCGTAGCGATAGGCGTTGAGCTCACCCGACGAGAAGCCGGCCACGACCGTGCCCTGGCTGCTCGCCGGCGCCGCGACGCCGAACACGCCCTGGCTTTCGATCGAGCCGGACTGGGTCCAGCTCTGCTTGCCGTCGGCCTGGCCAAGGGCATAGAGCTGGTTGTCCTGGCTCAGCACGAAGACGTTGTTGTCGGCAATGGTCGGTGCGCCCCGCAGCGGCGCACCAGGCTTGGCGCGCCACACCTCAGCGCCGGTCGTCGCGTTGAGCGCCACGACGTCACCGAGACCATCGGTGGCATAGACCGAGCCCGCATCAAAGCTGACGCCGCCGCCGAAACGCGCGGAATTGCTGTGCTTGTCGCCCTTGGCGATCGCGGTCGTCCAGAGCTTGCCGCCATCGGCGGTGAAGGCATGAACCACGCCATCGACATCGATCGCGAACACCTTGCCGTCGGCGATGACAGGTGTCGCGGCGAGTCGCTGACGGTTCGATCCGCCATTGATCTGCGCGGTCCAGGCGCGCGACACGCTGGCACCGAGCGCGAAGTTGGCGCCCGCCTTGGAAGCGCTGCCGCCGGGCTGCGCCCAGCTGTCATTGACCTCGGCGGGGGGCAGCACGACCTGCACCTCGGCGATGGTGCGATCGGCGATGACGTCGCTTTCGGCAGCGAGGATCGGGATCCGCTCGCCGAGCACCGGTGTCTTGCGGTGATGACCCTTGAAGACCGCGCAACCGCTCAGCGCGAGCGCCGCCACGCCGACCAGCAGCATCCTGTTCCTGAACATCATTGTGCTTTCTTTTCCTGGTTGGCCGACGCGCCGAGCGTCGAGGCCATTTGCACCGCGCGGTCGCGGATCGATTGGGGAACGCCGTCGTCGACCGCCATCTGGTTGAACAGGGTACGGGCAAGTTCCGGGCGGTTCATCTGGAGATAGGCGATGGCGACCAGTTCGCCGGCGCTGCCGAACCACGGATTGCCCTTCTGCGCCAGCGGGCGCAGCCGGTCGACCACGACCTGCGGCTTGAGCGTGTCATATTCGGCGCTGGTCTGACGGATCAATGCGAGGTCGCGAAACGGCTGGGCAATCGCGGTGTCCCCGGCAACCTCGGCGAACTTGGCCGCCGCGCCCTTCAGGTCGTTCTTCTTGAGCAAGCTATCGGCCTGCGAGAATTTCGCCGTGGCGCGATAACCCGGCGAGCTCGACGTGCCGAGTTCGGCCAGCGCAGGGGCCGCCTGCGCGTCCTTGTTGGCGGCGAGCTGGTCGTAGCTGGCGAGCAGCTTCTCGCCCTCATTGCCTGCGCGTTGCTGCTGGTAATGCTGCCAATAGAGCCAGCCGCCAAAGACGGCGAGCCCGGCGATGACGGCGACGACGATCCAGCGACCGAAGCGGCGCCAGACATTGACCAGTTCGTCGCGGCGCAGTTCTTCATCGACCTCACGCACAAAGGCGTCGTTGGTATTCGGCGGGACAGCCAAGCGTAACTCCGTGTGGGCGAGGGGCAGGAAAGGCGCGGACCTTAGCCGCGAGGTAGATCAAACGGAAGCGGTCAATCCTTCGGGGCGTAAATCTGCTCGGCGCTCGGGAAAGTGCGCGCCCGTACCTCGCCGGCATAGGTCTCCGCTGCGGCGGAAATGCGGCCGGCAAGATCGTCGAAACGCTTCACGAAGCGCGGCACGCGATCGAACAGGCCGAGCATGTCCTCGGCGACCAGTACCTGGCCATCGCACTGTGCCGAGGCTCCGATGCCGATCGTCGGGCAAGCAATCGTTCTGGTGATGTCGATCGCAATCGGTTCGACCACGCCTTCGATGACGATGGAGAAAGCACCGGCTTCGGCGATTGCGGTGGCATCGGCGACGATCTTCGCCGCTTCCGCCGCGCTGCGCCCGCGCGCGCCGTATCCACCCAGCGTGTTGACCGCCTGTGGCGTCAGGCCGACATGGCCCATCACCGGGATACCCCGTTCCGACAGGAAAGCGACGGTCGGCGCCATCGCGGTACCGCCCTCCATCTTCACCGCCGCCGCGCCGGTCTGCTTGAGCAGCCACGCCGCGCTTTCAAAGGCCTTTTCAGGGCTCGCCTCATAGCTGCCGAACGGCATGTCGACGACGACCACGGCGTGATAGCTGCCGCGCACCACCGCCGCGCCATGCGCCGCCATCATGTCGAGCGTGACGGGTACGGTCGATGGCAGGCCATAGACCACCTGCCCCAGGCTGTCGCCGACCAGCAACATATCGCAATGCGGGTCGAGAAGCTGGGCGGTGCGCACCGTATAGGCGGTCAGCATGACCAGCGGATCGCCACCCTTGCGTTTGCGAATCGCCGGGATCGTCAAGCGTTTCATTGGCGCCGGCGTAGGGTTCGCGCGGCTCGTTGCGGTATCGAGCGTGTAGGTCGTGGACATGGTCGTGCTTTAGCCGCCTCTATCACCTCGCGCTAGCGGCTCGACGAGGTGCTTCAGTGGGAGGGTGACGAGACTTCCTCCACCTGTTCCGCCTGCAAGGTTTTTTCTCAGCGGCGCGTTGGACTGGAATCACGCTTATTTCGGCTTGCTGCAAATGCTTGCCTGCAAACTCGATGGTTTCCGATATCCAACTTAACAGGTGCGGAGCAGGTCGCTGTTACCTGTTAGAGGTCCTGCTAACAGGTGCGGAGCAGGTCGCGTACCTGCCAGCAGATGCTCCGGCGTCCCCATAGCGGCGCGCACGGCGTATTTTGGCTGACGATGAGAAACAGCGGCGCAGAGCGCGAGCACACACTGTCTCATGATATTGCCAGCGGTTGAATCGGCGCGCCGGCGACACCGCTACTCGACCGTCACGCCCTTCCAGAAGGCGTAGCGCCCCTTGATCTCCGCGGCCGCGGCCTTGGGATCGGGATAGTACCACACGGCATCGGGGTTGAGCTTGCCATCGACGACCAGCGACTTGTAGCTCGCCACGCCCTTCCACGGGCAATTCGTGTGCGTAGCGCTCGCCTCGAACAGCGCCTCGTTCACGCTGTCGGCGGGGAAATAGTGATTGCCCTCGACGACCACCGTGTCATCCGATTGCGCGATGACGGTGCCGTTCCAGCGTGCGGTCGGCATGATGTTGCTCCTTTAGCGGTCCAGCCTGGCAGCGAGATAGGTATCCGGCTTGAAGCCGACCAGTAGCGGCCCAGCGGATACCAGCACCGGGCGTTTGATCATCGACGGCTGCGCCACCATCAGAGCGATCGCCTTGGACTCGTCGAGATCGGTCTTGTCGGCCTCGGACAGCGCGCGGAAGGTGGTGCCGGCGCGGTTGAGCAACACTTCCCAGCCGACCTGCTCAGCCCAGCCGCGCAGTGTGGCGGCATCGATGCCGGATGCCTTGTAGTCGTGAAAATCATATTCCACGCCCTGTGCCGCGAGCCAGGCACGCGCCTTCTTGATCGTGTCGCAATTCTTGATGCCGTACATCGTCACCGTCATCGTCTATCCTTCGATAAGGGTCAGGCCCCAAGAAAGCGGCCGAGCGTGACCACCGGTTGCCGCTCCAGCCCGAGTGCTGCGTAGAAGGCAAGCGCATCTTCATTGCCCTCGCGCACCATCAACTGGATCTTGGGTACGCCGCGCGCGCGCAGCCATGCCTCGGCGGCGGCCATCATGTGCGCACCCAACCCGGCCCGCCGCCGGTCGGGCGCGACCGCGAGATAATAGACCCAGCCGCGATGCCCATCCTCGCCGACCATGATGCTGGCCGCGATCGCGTCGCCGCTGCGCGACACCAGGATCGCCGAATGCTCGCCCGCAATCGCCCGGGCATAGTCGGCGGCGGGGTCATTCCACGGGCGCGTCAGTCCGCACGCCTGCCACAGCGCGATCACCGCCGTCATGTCGGCCGACGTCGCGCTTTCCACGCCTAGGGACATTATGTCGTTCATCGCATGAGGATGCCGTTCGTCGCGCCGTTCGTCCATCCGGTCGGTGAATTCAGCCATGATTAAGCCGCGCAGCGACTGATATGCTGTCATAAGACGACATGACGCTATCGGGAGGGGATGCATGGCGCGAATGAAATGGGCGCGACCGCGTTGGGGAGTCGTCGCGCTGTTGCTGGCAGGCACCGCCCTGCCCGCCGTTGCGCAGGACCGCACCGACGACAATGCCGTTACCCAGGCGGAAGATGCGTTCGGCTTCAGCGTCGGACGCGAATCGCTCGGCATCTATACCGCCGGCAGCACCCGCGGTTTCTCGCCGACGGCGGCGGGCAATGTGCGGATCGACGGGCTCTATTTCGATTCGGTGTTCAACCTGAGCAGCATCGTCAACGATTCGAGCAGCATCAAGGTCGGCCTGTCGGCGCAAGGCTATCCCTTTGCCGCGCCGAGCGGGATCGTCGACCTGTCGTTGCGCCGCCCGGCAAGCCGCGCGGGCGCATCGATCGTGATCAACGGCGACAGCTACGGCGCCTTCGGTATCGAAGTCGACGGCTCGCTGCCGCTGAGCCGCACCCTGTCGCTAGGCTATGGCGTGACCGGCAACCGCACCGCCTTTCCCGACGGTACAGACAACTGGAACCATGGCCAGGGCCTGATCCTGCGCTGGCGGCCAGCACCCGGTGTGGAGGTCGTGCCGTTCTGGACACTCAACAACGATTATAATGACGAGGCTGGCCCCTTCTACATCCCGGGCGGCAAATTCCTTCCGCCCCAGCCGCCGCGGCATCAGTATGACGGGCCGGGCTGGGCCGATTTCCGCTACACCGCGACCAACCACGGCGTGCTCGCCTCGGTCGCGGCATCGCCGACCTGGCTGTTCCGCGCCGGTGCGTTCCGCTCGGTGTTCGATTCCCAGGCCGGCTATTCCAATCTGCTGGTCAATCTCCAACCCGACGGCACCGCCGACCGCCAGATCATCGCCGACCCCAGGACGACCAACGTCTCGCTGAGCGGCGAATTCCGCGTGACGCACAGCATCGTCGACGGGCCGCGCCTGCACGTCTTCCACCTCAGTGTGCGCGAACGCGATGCGCGACGCGAATTCGGCGGATCGGACCAGGTCGATCTCGGTCTGACACGGATCGGCACGCCCGAGGATTCCCCCAAGCCGAATTTCGTTTTCGGCGCCCTGTCGCAGGACCATGTCCGGCAGGAGACGATCGGGCTGGCCTATGATGGCCGGTGGAAGAATGTCGGCGAGATCAGCTTCGGCGCGTCGCGTGCAGATTACCGCAAGACGACAAGCCTGCCCGGCGTCACACCGATCGTGTCGCGCGCGCAGCCCTGGCTCTATAACGGTACTGCCGCGATCTACGCCTCGCCCAATTTGAGCCTCTATGCCGGCTATGCGCGCGGGCTGGAGGAGAGCGGCGTCGCGCCGCCCAACGCCGCCAACCGCAACCAGCCATTGCCGGCGATCATCACCGAACAGAAGGATGCCGGTTTTCGCTGGGTCGTCACCGGAAACATCAAGCTGGTCGCCGGCGTGTTCGATCTACGCCGCCCCTATTTCGGGCTCGATGCGGCCAACAGCTTCACCCAGGTCGGCACCACGCACAGCCGCGGCGCGGAATTCTCGCTGTCGGGGTCGGTGACCAAGCGGCTCAACGTCGTCGCCGGCGGCGTTTTCCTGAAACCGCGGGTCGAGCGCGATGCCGGCGTGCCCGGGGTGATCGGCTCACGCCCGGTGGGGTTGCCCGCGCACCTGCTCAACCTCAACGTCAACTGGCAGACGCCGATGCTCAAGGGCCTGTCGCTCGACGCCGTGATGTTCCATCGCGGCACCGTGGCGGCGACGACCGACAATCTCGTGACGCTGCCGCCGCGCTTCCCGATCAATCTCGGCGGGCGCTACCGGTTCAAGCTGGCGACGCATGACGCGACCTTCCGCGTGCTGCTCGGCAATATCTTCGACGATCGCGGCTTCGGCACCGCCGGGCCGGGCATCTATGCCGCCAATTCGGGTCGTTATCTGTCGAGTTATCTCGCGGTTGACATCTGACGCGCGGCGCCTGTCGTTCGATTGAAAAACCTGCCGCTCGTGACGATCTCATGGACGCGAGGTTCAGGAGCGCGATATGAGCCGATCCGTGCATCATTACCGGATTTTCGAGACGGCGAGCGGACACGCCGCGATCGGCTGGCATGAAGCGGGGATCAGTGCCCTGCGCCTGCCCGCAAGCTCGCCCGAAGCGGCGGAACGCGCCCTTCTGCGCCGGCTTCCCGATGCAGTGCCGGCGGAGCCTCCCGCGGATGTGGCCGAGGCCATCGCTGCCGCCCAGCGTTATTTCGCCGGCGAGGAAACCGACTTTTCGAGCGTGCGGATCGACCTTGGGGAGCAGGAGCCGCTGTTCGCGCAAATCTATGCGGCGGTGCGACAGCTCGGCTGGGGTGAGACGACCACCTACGGCACCGTGGCGAAGGCATTGGGTGCCGGACCGGAAGTGGCGCGCGACGTCGGTCGCGCCATGGCGATGAACCCGTTGCCACTGATCATTCCCTGCCATCGCGTTCTGGCCGCAGGCGGCAAGGTCGGCGGTTTCTCCGCGCCCGGCGGGTCGGACTCCAAGGCCAGGATGCTGGCGATCGAGGGGCTCGATCTGAGCCCGCCCGAGCCTGCGCAGCAGGGATTCGGTTTTTAGGAGTGCGCATCGGACGGCGGTCTTCGAGCCTGATAATTGGTAGCGCCAGAAAGGTGATGGGCATTGTCACAGGCACCGCATGAGGACGAGCACGCAGCCTTCTTTGAGGCGTTATTCAGTGGCCCGCCCGAGCGGCCGATTCTACCAGCGGAGCCGGGCAGCCCAGCGTCAATCTCTCCAGCGACATCAGATGGCGAGAGTGTCGTATCTGGGAAGATTACATGGATGCCAGTCGTCTTTTGCTGGAACAGATGCTCACGCGCGGATCGAACTCGCAAAGTCTCATATTCCCCGCGATGTTCAACTTCCGCCATGGAATCGAAGTCGCACTCAAATGGCACATTCGATATGCAGGAGGGACCATTCCCCAACATGCGGGCCATGACCTTGAAATCCTGATCGAGGCTTTCGGGCGAACAGCCGAAGGGCTCGATGAGAATGTGACTTATATTTCCGGCTACATGCTGGACTTGGTGAGCGAATTAGCCACGCTGGACCCTCGCTCAATAGCCTTTCGCTATCCGACGGAAATTGACGGATCCGAGATCCCGATATCGAATTTATCTTGGGATCTTCGCCGCCTACTCTTCACTGTGGACTACCTGTCGATACTATTCGATAATCTTTCAGGATGGATCGACATGAGCACCGAAGAATACCAAGCAATGCTACACAAATTGGATAATGAGCAGCGCGTTTGATTATCTGATCTGCGGAACAATCGGGCTCTCTGCCGCGCGAGCGATAACGCTACCACATAAATGCGCGCTAGAGCATCGTGCCTCAAATCGGGCTCGGGCGCGCTGCTCTAGATATTTGTGATCGCATCGCTTTGTGCTGAAAACCGGTGCCCACTTTTCAGCGCGATGCTCTATTCCGTTCAAAGGTGTCAATTTCAAAAGCCCTAGCCCTATACGGGGCAGTTATTCTTGGGCTTGACCGCCTTCAAATCACTCCCACTCGATCGTGCCCGGCGGCTTGGAGGTATAGTCGTAGGTCACCCGATTGATGCCGCGCACTTCGTTCACGATCCGCGTGGCGACACGGGGCAGAAAGTCTCCGGGAAACTGGAACGCCTGCGCGGTCATGCCGTCGGTCGAGGTGACGGCGCGCAGCGCGAGGACATTGTCGTAGGTGCGCCCATCGCCCATTACGCCGACGCTGCGCACCGGCAACAACACCGCAAAGGCCTGCCAGATCGTGTCATAAAGCCCGGCGGCGCGAATTTCCTCGAGATAGATAGTGTCGGCCTTGCGCAGGATGTCGCAACGCTCCTTGGTCACCTCGCCCGGGATGCGAATGGCGAGCCCGGGGCCAGGGAATGGATGCCGGCCGACAAAAATTTCCGGCAGCCCGAGCTCTCGGCCGAGCACGCGGACCTCGTCCTTGAACAGCTCGCGCAGCGGTTCGACCAGTTGCATATTCATGCGCGCCGGCAGCCCACCGACATTGTGGTGGCTCTTGATCGTCACCGACGGGCCGCCGGTGAAGCTGACACTCTCGATCACATCGGGGTAAAGCGTGCCCTGGGCGAGGAAATCCGCACCGCCGATCTTCTTCGCTTCCTCTTCGAAGACGTCGATGAAGGCGCCGCCGATGAACTTGCGCTTGGCCTCGGGGTCCGTGACGCCGGCCAGCCCGCCGAGGAACTTCTCCGATGCGTCCACATGGACCAGCGGGATATTGTAGTGGTTGCGGAACAGGCTGACGACCTGGTCGGCCTCACCGGCGCGCATCAGGCCATGGTCGACGAACACGCAGGTGAGTTGCTCGCCGATCGCCTCATGGATCAGCACCGCCGCGACGGCGCTGTCGACGCCCCCCGACAAGCCGCAGATCACCCTTCCCTTGCCGACCTGCGCGCGTATGTCGGCGATCTTGGCCGCGCGGTATTCGGCCATCGTCCAGCCACCCGACAGGCCGCAGACATGGCGGGCAAAATTGGCGATCAGCTTCGCGCCGTCGGGCGTGTGCGCCACCTCCATATGGAACTGCGTCGCATAATAGCGCCGCTCGTCATCCGCGACGACGGCGATCGGTGAGCCGGGGCTCACCGCGACAGGGCGGAAGCCCGGTGCGAGCTGCACGACCTTGTCGCCATGGCTCATCCACACCTGGTGCCGCTCGCCAATCGCCCATAGCCCGTCGAACAACACGCAATTGTCCTGCACCTCGACAAAGGCTTCGCCGAACTCGCCGGAATCGCCGAGCACGACCTTGCCACCGAGCTGCTCCATCATGACTTGCTGGCCATAACAGATGCCCAGCACCGGCACCTTGGATGCGAAGATTTCCTCCGGCACACGCGGGCTGCCTTCGTCATGCACCGAGGCAGGGCTGCCGGACAAAATGACGCCCGCCGGGTTCATCCGGGCGAAGGCCTCGGCGGCGGCGGTGAACGGCGCGATCTCGCTATAGACCCCGGCCTCGCGGACGCGGCGGGCGATGAGCTGGGTCACCTGACTGCCAAAATCGATGATGAGGATCGAGTCGCTGGGCTGGGTCATGCGGTCCGATAGCAGAAAGCCGGCGCCGGGAAAGCCAAGCTAGTCGATCCGCGCATCGGCAAACACCACATTGGATTCGAAGACGACCGAACGAATGGCCCCGTCTGCGGGCGCGCCAGCCGCTGTCGGCCACACGCGACGATGTTCCACGACGATCTTCAACGAGCGCTCGCCGAACCACACATCATAACAATCGCTCGCCTGGTCAGTCTCACAGGTCTGGATTAGCTCTATGTTCTTCGGCAGAAGGTCGCGCGCCAACGCGTCACATGGCAGCATGTCGATCGGAAACAGGTCGCAGGATTTTGGCTTGAGCCGATCCGCTTTCATCGCTTCGATCGCGCGAAGGGCCGCAAGGTAGCCGTCATTGGCAGTTTCCGCCGAATCCGCACCAAACCAGTCGCTCGCGTTACAATCATCGAGTGGAGACCGACGCGGCTCCTCGTCTTGTTCCCAGGGCCATTTGCGTGGCCTGCTATCAAATCCAAAGCTTTTTGATGCTTCGATGCCATAGGCTTTGGTTGGCGTTTGCGCCGTCCCCCGGTCCCTCGGGTCGCCGTCAACCGGCGCAAAGAGTAAAGTCACGGTGTCGCGTTGACACAGGCCGCCAAAACGTTGCGCATAAGGCTTCGAATTCAGCCAGACATCCGACAGGCGGACAGTGCCCTTTTTCTTCCCACGCCGATCCTGATGTTCGAACACCTGCCAGAGTTGCTGCGCGAGTTGACGATCCGTTACAGCCGGCGATTGCGTCCGGATATCGTACTTATTGACTGTCGATTGCGCCGCGACCGGCGTTGCGGGCAGGGATAGAATCAACCAGCAAGTCAATGTCTGCTTTCGCACGGTCGCGTCTCCTCAATGGCGAATTTTTCGCACCATCATCCCTGTCCACCGCGCGGCGAAAGCCCAATTGTCGGCGGCTTCATCAATGATCTTGTCGGTCGGCTTGCCCGAGCCGTGGCCGGCGCGCGTCTCGATGCGCGCGAGACGGGGCTTGTCTCCGAGGTCCAGCGACTGCAGCCTCGCGACATATTTGAAGGTGTGGCCGGGCACTACACGGTCGTCGGTGTCGGCTGTTTCAGCGAGAATCGCCGGATAGGGTTTTCCCGGCCGGATGTTGTGATATGGCGAATAGGCCAGCAACGTCCGGAAGTCCGCCTCCTTCGACGGATAGCCGTAGTCGTCGACCCAATAGCGTCCGGCGGTGAAGCGGTCGAAGCGCAGCATGTCCATCACGCCGACCTGCGGGATCGCCGCGGCGAACAGGTTGGGTCGCTGGTTGACCACCGCGCCGACCAGCAGGCCGCCGTTCGATCCGCCCTGGATGACCAGTTTGTCCTTCGCCGTGATCCCTTGCGTGATCAGGTCCTCGGCGGCGGCGATGAAATCGTCGAACCCATTCTGCTTGTTGGCGAGACGACCGCCATCGTGCCACGCTTGGCCATATTCGCCACCGCCGCGGATATTGGCGATGGCGAGCACCCCGCCCTGCTCCAGCCAGGCGATGCGCGTGGCTGAGAAGCCCGGCGTCAGCGAGATGTTGAAGCCACCATAAGCGTAGAGCAGCGTCGGCGCCGGGCCATGCGGCAAATCCGTGCGGCGGACGATGAACATCGGCACGCGCGCGCCGTCCTTCGAAGCGTAGAAGCGCTGCGTCACTTCGTAGAGCGACGGGTCGAAGGCGACCTTCGGTGTCGCCCAGGGCGTTACCGCGCCCGTATTGACGTCGTAGCGATAGATCGTCGTGGGCGTGGCGAAGCTGGTGAAGGCGAAGAAGGTCTCGCCATCATCGGGGTCGCCGCCGAACCCGATCGCTTCGCCGATCCCGGGCAGTGGGACGACGCCATCTGGCTTGCCGTCGAGCGCGTAGCGACGCACCTCACGCTTTACGTCGACCATGTAGCTGGCGAGCAGCTTGCCGCCGATGATCGACGCGCCATCCAGTACCGCCGCATGTTCGGGCACCACCTCATGGATCGCGGGTTCTGATGCTGCCAGATCGGTCGACACGATGCGCAACCGCGGCGCATCCTTGTTGGTCACCCAGAAGAAATTCGCTCCGACATTGCCGGCGAGGCTCCACTGATTCTCCAAGCCCTTGAAGATGGTGCGAGGCTTCGCATCCACTTGGGTCAGGTCGACCACGGTGATTTCGTAGCGACTGTCGGTGCCCTCATGCGTGGTGATGACCAGCCAGTCGCCATCGTCAGTGATCTGGGCAGTGTGTCCGCGGGTCGGTGCATCGGGCGTGGCGTAGACCAACCGGTCGAGCGATTGCGCGGCGCCCGTGCGATGGAAATAGATTTGCTGGTTCTCGTTGAGTGCCTGGAACTCGGCACCTCCGGCTGGCGCGGCGAAGCGCGAATAATAAAAACCCGAACCATCCTTCGCCCAGGCGAGATTGGAGAACTTCACCCATTCGACCGTATCGGACAGCGTCTTGCCGGTGCCGACATCCATGATCTTCACGGTACGCCAGTCGCTGCCGCCATCCTGCACGGCGTATAGTATCTTGCCGCCGTCCTCCGACGGCACCCATTCGGCAAGCGCCGTTGCACCATCCTGTGACCAGGTATTGGGATCGATCAGCACGCGCCCGACGGGATCGTCGAGCGAATCGCGCACGACCAGCACTGCCTGATTTTGCAGCCCGCTGTTGCGCGCATAGAAATAGCGCCGGCCTTTCTTCACCGGCACGCCAAACCGCTCATAATCGAGCAGCTTCTTCAGGCGCCTGGCAAAGATGTCGCGGCCGGGCAGGGTCGCGAGATAAGCATCGGTGACCGCATTCTCGGCATCGACCCAGGCGCGCACCTCGGAATCCCCGCGCACATCATTCTCGAGCCAGCGATAGGGGTCGGCGACCTTCACGCCGAATTGCTCGTCGACCTGATCGACGCGGCGCGTCTCGGGATAGGCGAAAGGGTTCGACATATGTGATGCGGCCTCGAGGCTGGTCTGGGCGGTTGCGACAAGCGCGAGCAGGATCAGCGGCAGGACATGGCGCATCAACGGCTTCCCGGAGATTGGTTCTCCGCAAGCTATATCAACCAGGCGACGCGACAAGCCGACAAAAGAAAAGGGCCCCGCTTGCGCGAGGCCCCTTCTCGTTCGGCGATGCCGCGGCGATCAGGCCGCCTCTTCGTAATCCTCGTCGTTCATCACCGGGCCCGAATCCTGACCCTTGGCGCTGACGTCACGGTCGACGAATTCGATGATCGCCATCGGCGAGGCGTCCGAGGCGCGGACCCCGGCCTTGATGATGCGGGTATAACCGCCGTTGCGGTCGGCGTAGCGCGCCGCCAGCACGTCGAACAGCTTGACCAGCTGGGCGTCGTCCAGAAGGCGCGCGTGCGCCAGACGACGGTTGGACAGGCCATCCTTCTTGGCGAGCGTGATCAGCTTCTCGACGTAAGGACGCAGTTCCTTCGCCTTGGCGACAGTGGTGGTGATCTGCTCGTGCTTGATCAGTGCGGCCGACATGTTACGGAATAGTGCAATGCGGTGGGCCGAGGTACGCTGCAGCTTACGGCCGCCTACGCGATGACGCATGGTAACTTCCTTCTCGTTCGTTCGGGGGCCGTATCAGGTACCCGGGACCAGGTGGCGACGGAGAGTCCACCCATTTTTACCGTCATCACGGCGAAAGCCGGGATCTCCATGAGGAGAGCGGTCCGCCCTCCCCCATGAGACCCCAGCTTTCGCTGGGGTGACGTGGAGGAAGGCGGAAGCCGCTTACCCCATAATCTCTTGCTCGAGTTTCTTGGCCATCTCTTCGATGTTCTCGGGTGGCCAGCCGGGGATTTCCATCCCGAGGCGGAGACCCATGCTCGACAGCACTTCCTTGATCTCGTTGAGCGACTTGCGGCCGAAGTTCGGCGTGCGCAGCATCTCGGCTTCGGTCTTCTGGACCAGGTCGCCGATATAGATGATGTTGTCGTTCTTGAGGCAGTTGGCGCTGCGCACCGACAGTTCGAGCTCGTCGACCTTCTTGAGCAGGTAACGATTGATCTGCTGCGTGTCGCCCGAGGCCTCGCCAGCGGCGGCCGGTGCGGCATGGCCGATCGGGGCCGAGCGCGAGGTGACCAGCGAATCGTCGAAGTGCACGAACAGCGCAAGCTGGTCCTGCAGGATGCGACCGGCATAGCCGACAGCATCCTCCGGGGTGATCGTGCCGTCGGTCTCGATCGTCAGCGTCAGCTTGTCGTAATCGAGTTCCTGCCCGTCGCGGGTGTTCTCGACCTTGTACGACACCTGGCGCACCGGCGAGTACAGCGCATCGACCGGGATCAGGCCGATCGGCGCATCGGCCGGGCGGTTGGCGATCGCGGCGACATAGCCCTTACCGACATCGGCGGTGAGCTCCATGTTGAGCGTCGCGCCTTCGTCGAGGTGGCAGATCACCAGTTCGGGGTTCATCACTTCGATGTCGCCCGAGACGGCGATGTCACCGGCCTTCACTTCGGCAGGACCGGTAGCGGAGAGCTGGAGGCGCTTCGGCCCCTCGCCCTGCATCTTGAGCGCGATCTGCTTCACGTTGAGCACGATGTCGGTGACGTCTTCACGCACACCGGCGAGCGACGAGAATTCGTGCAGCACGTTCTCGATCTTGATCGAGGTGACGGCGGCACCCTGCAACGATGACAGCAACACGCGACGCAGCGCGTTGCCAAGCGTCAGGCCGAAGCCACGCTCCAGCGGCTCGGCGACGAACGTCGCCTTGCGCTTCTGATCGCCGCCCGGCTTCTTTTCGAGGCCGCTCGGCTTCTTCAATTCCTGCCAGTTCTTAGCGTTGACGGACACGGGCTTCCCCTATCTAGGGCCGGAGCGGGGGCTTGCTCCGACCGTGAAAATCGCCCGCGCGGCGTGATCAATCGCGCGCGGGCCGACGAAAATCAGACGCGGCGGCGCTTCGAAGGACGCACACCGTTGTGCGGGATCGAGGTCACGTCGCGGATCGAGGTGATCTGGAAACCGACCGCCTGCAACGCACGAAGCGCCGACTCGCGACCCGAACCCGGACCCTTGACCTCGACCTCGAGCGTGCGGACGCCATGCTCGGCGGCCTTCTTGCCTGCGTCTTCCGCAGCGACCTGCGCCGCGTACGGCGTGGACTTGCGGCTGCCCTTGAACCCCATCGTGCCGGCGGACGACCATGAAATGGCGTTGCCCTGGGCATCGGTGATGGTGATCATGGTGTTGTTGAAGCTGGCGTTCACATGCGCGACGCCAGAGGTGATGTTCTTGCGTTCACGGCGCCGAATGCGCTGCGGTTCACGTGCCATAATGGAATTCCTGACCTATTCTGCTGAAGAGCGAGCGGCGCGAGGCACCGCCCAGCGTCTTACTTCTTCTTCCCGGCGATCGGCTTGGCCTTGCCCTTGCGGGTGCGCGCATTGGTATGCGTGCGCTGGCCACGAACCGGCAGGCCCTTGCGATGACGCAGGCCGCGATAGCAGGCCAGGTCCATCAGGCGCTTGATGTTCATCGCGGTCTCGCGACGCAGATCACCCTCAACGGTGTGGTCCGCATCGATCGCTTCGCGAATCTGCAGCACTTCCTGATCGGTCAAGTCCTGAACACGACGCTCGGCGGCGATGTTCAGCTTGTCGGTGATCTGCTTCGCCTTGGCGGGGCCGATACCGTGGATGTAGGTCAGCGCGATGACGACGCGCTTGTTGGTCGGGATGTTGACCCCGGCGATACGTGCCATGAACTTTTTTCTCCTAGCTCCACAGGGTGCAGCATGGCAGCGCACCCCATCTCATCGCGTTGATATCCGGAACGCAAGACACCGGCGAGCGCAAGCGCCGCCGGAGACCGGTGTTTCGGAATAAGGTCCAATTAAGCTTTGGGTCACGCCTTGTCAAGCGAAGGCCGGGATAAATCCCTTGCATGACAGCTTGATGAATTCTTCACCGCGAGGGCGTTTGGCGCCAAGTCCCTCTGGCGCAATATCCGGGACTTGGGCACAAAGCCAGCATGACCGGGGGCGACATCGAACTGAGCGAACGCGATCACGCCGCGCGCAACGATGCGTGGGAAGTGGCGCTTGAACATGGTGGCCTACCCGACTTCGTCACCAGCCGGCTGAACGACGCCGCCACGGGCAAGACGCCGTGGGTCGCAACGATGACCCCGGCCGAGCTACTAATCATCCGCAGCCACGGCATCCGACCCATCGCGACCGTGTCTGGGACCTGCTGGTTCTCCTATGGCTGGAGCTGGACCGAGGGCCATGCCGAAGGCTGGCACGAGGCGCTTGACCGGTTGCGGCGCGAAGCCGTTGCGGCCGGTGCCAATGCCGTGGTCGATGTGCGGATGCGCACGCTGCGGCACAAGATCGGCGCGAGCATGGACTTCACGCTCATCGGCACCGCGGTGCGGATAGACGGTGTCAAACCTGGGGCGACACCCGTCATCGCAACCATCCCGGCGCTGGAATTCGTGCGGCTGCTGGAGGCCGACATCGTGCCGGTCGGTATCGCGGTCGGCGCGCGTTACGACTGGCTCGACAATTGGGGCAGCAACTGGGGCGGAAGCAGTTGGGGCAGCGATGCCTGGCGTACGCAAAGCCAGAGCCGTTCGTGGAGCAACCAGCCGCTGATGGACCTGACCGATTTCTGGGAGGGCATCAGGCGCGAAGCGCATGCCGATCTGCGCCGCGCCGCCGCGTTGCAGGGCAATGGGGTGCTCGCCCACACCCAGTTCGGCCAGTTGCTGCGGCGCGAACGCGACAAGCAGCCGCCCAATTATCTCGGCCGCCACATCGTCATCGGCACCGTGGTCGATACCCGAAAGGCGGCGCCGTTCACGGTCGATATCGAACCGGTGATCGACATGCGCGACGATCTGTCGCCGCTGCGCACGCCCGATGCGCCGCGCCATTCAAGCTATCACGCCGACATGCAGGACGAAGAGGGAGGCATTTGATGCCCGAACTGACCGACATCCCCCAGCACGCGCTGGCTCGCCTCGCCGGCCTGCGCAGCCAAGGCCATCCCGACGGCGTGTTCACCTCCGACTTTTCGGTCAACGAGTTCCTGCTGGTGCGCAAGGCCGGGTTCGAGCCAGTCGGGCTGTGCGTCGGCAGCTGCATCTACCATGTCGGGTTTCAGATGGCGGGCTGGGGATCGAGCGTCGAGCTCGATGTACTGTCGACCGCGATGTACGAGGCGCGCGCGCTGGCGATGGAACGGATGCGCGCCGAGGCGCAGCAGATGGGCGCCGACGGCATCGTCGGCGTGCGGCTGACGGTCAAACGCCTCGAATGGGATTCGAAGGTGCTGGAGTTCGTCGCGATCGGCACCGGCATCGTACACGCCAAGGGCCACCAGGGTTTCAAAGGCCCGAACGGCCAACCCTTCACTTCGGCCTTGTCGGGGCAAGACTTCTGGACCCTGCTCCAGGCCGGCTATCGCCCGCTGGAGATGGTCATGGGCAGTTGCGTCTATCATGTCGCGCGGCGCGGGCCGTTCGCTTCGCTCGGCAGCATCGGCCGCAATGTCGAGCTGACCAACTTCTCGATCGCGCTGTACGAGGCGCGCGAACTGGCAATGGAGCGCATGCAGCTCGAAGCGACGAAGGCCAGTGCCGAGGGCGTGGTGGGCGCCGATCTGCACGAGGGCAGCCATGGCTGGTCGACGCATGTGATCGAGTTCTTCGCCATCGGCACGGCGGTCGTGCCGATCGAGGGCGGGTCGCATCCCGACCAGATTCCCGACCCGAAGCTGGTGCTGTCGGTCAACAGCTAGCGCCGTCTTGCCGGCCACACCGCAGGATCGGCCGCTCCCTGCTTTCTCCCTGCTTTCTCCCTGCTTTCTCCCTGCTTTCGGCAGAAAAGTTTTTTGCCTGGCGATGTCGCTGACCGGAACGGAGAGGAGCGTTCCATTTCAATGAGATGACCATGGCACTCCCTGCTCCGGCAACAGGGAGTGCCATACGGCTAACAGGGAACGGAACAGGGAGCCGCACCGCGCTGGCGCGTTGCTGGTCTGATTCACGATGCGAAAGAGCCGGCGAGTCGGGTGGACGACGCGCGTCGCCATGTCCTGGAGCATTTTCGCGCCAGTTGAATCGCGCCGGGCGGGCTCGTTATCCGAGACCGCCCTCCCCTTCATATTTCAGCTCGAGAAAGCGGTTCTGTGTCGCCAGTTCGTCGAACGCGCCGCGCGCCAGTTGCTCGGTCATGCGGGCGATCTCGGCGTCGACGATACCAAGGCCATTGGCGAGATGGGCATCGGCGCTCGGTCGGCCATCGCGTTCGTCGGCGCGCAGCGTCGCCGGGATGCGGTGATGGCGCTCGATCAAATTGGGCAGTTCGACCGCCAGCAGGTTGCGCACCGCATCGGCGCCCGCGCTTCGCGGGTCGAGCTCACGCAACTGGGGTGCCATGGCTTCCAACCGCAGTTCGATCCCGTCGAGCAGCCGCGCCGCCGGTGCGGGTAGCGCAGCGCGCTGTTGTTCGAGCCAGCCGGCGGTGCGCTCGGGCAAGGCAACGAGACTCGCGCCCGCAATGCCCGCCGTGCTCGGCGGCGCTTCGCGTGACGCGTAGGCGATGCCGGCACAGGTGAGCGCGTAGACGACCAGCGCGGCCAGCCACCCGATCGGCGTCACCGGCGCAGTCGAGGCGCCGACCACCGCCATGACGAGACCGATCACCAGCAAGGCAAGCAGGCAGCGCCCGACGACACGCATCGTCGCGCGACGCCGTTTGTCCTGCTCTCGCGCAGCGCGAGCGCGGCCCTCGGGCGATACGCGGCGCAACATCGCCTCGGCCTGGGATGAAATGGGCGGGGTGTCGCTCATCGTGTCGGTTCTTCCGGTCGTGTCATCCGCCCAGCATCGCGCGCCGTCGCGCGGCGATCAATCCGCTTTCGTGAGGGCAGCCGGGGCAATGCCCTGCCCGGCTCACAACGGGATGATGATCGCCGCGACCAGTCCCGGCGCGTTATCGCGCAATTCGAATCGGCCGCCATGGAGACGCGCGACTGCAGCGATCAGCGACAGCCCCAGCCCGGCGCCCGGAGTGCTCCGGGCATTGTCCAGCCGGCCGAACCGACTAAGCGCACGCTCCTGGTCTTCGTCGGCGATGCCCGGCCCCCGGTCCTCGACCTGGAAGCGCATCTCGCCATGGTCGCTCGACAGTCGCAGCGTCACCTCACCGCCCGATGCGCCGTGGCGCAAGGCATTGTCGATCAGGTTGGTGATCGCCTGGGTGATCAATTCGCGGTGCAGCGTGACACGCAATGGGTGCAGTTCGATCGCGGTGGTGAATTTCAACCCACCTTCCTCGGCAACCGGCTGGTAGAGTTCGGCGATCTCCTCGACCAGTTCGGCCGGGTCGACCGTCGCGAACCGATCGCGCGAGACCGATTCCGCACGGCTGATCTCGATCAGCATGGTCAGCATGCGCATGACCAGATCGGTTTCGACGAGCAGCCCGCCCAGTGCAGCGTCGCGCTGCGCCGTATCGGTCAGCAGCACCGCCGTCTCGGTCTTGGTGCGCAGCCGGGCGAGCGGTGAGCGCAGGTCATGGGCGAGGCTGTCGGTGACGACACGCAGCTCGATCATCAGCCGTTCGACCTTGTCGAGCATGGCGTTGAGCCGGGTCGCCAGGCGGTCGAAGGCATCACCGCCGCCCGGCGCACCAACCACGCGCCGCGACAGATCGCCGCTCGACACGCCTTCAATTGCATCGGCGACGCTGTTGAGGCGGCGGCCGACATAACGGGTCACCACCAGGCCGCCGCCGATGCCGAGCGCGAGCGACAACAGGGTCGCAAGCAACATCGCGCTTTCGATGCCGCGCTGTTCCTGCTCCCAATCATCGAGCAACCGCCCGCTTACCAGCCAATTAGGTCCGACCGGCCGCACCGCATATCCTGCCTCGCGCTCCGACCAGGGCGGTGCTGCGCCCATCATGCCCATGCGGAAATTGGTCGGTGCCGGCGAGCCCGAGACAGTGATGTCATCCGGTCCGCTGCCGATCAGTCGCCGCCCCTCATTGTCGACCACCGCGATGACCAGCGAGCGGTCCCCCGGCGCGCGCGCCTCCTCGATCGCACGGGTCAGCGCGAGCAAGCCACCCGAGCGATAGACCGCGACCAGCGCGTCCGATTGTTCGATCGTGTCACGGCGCAGCGCGTCGATCGCATCGTCATGGATCTGCTGCCAGACAAAGGCGACGAGGACGAGGTTGGAGACCAGCGCCAGCGCGATCGCCAGCAGCGCGATACGCGCCGTGACCGACAGGCGCATCGGCCCGATTAAGCTTCTACCGACAGGCGGTAACCGGCGCCGCGCACGGTATGGAGGATCGGCGCGCCGAAGCCTTCCTCGATCTTGCGGCGCAGGCGGCCGATATGAACATCGACGACGTTGGAGCCGGGATCGAAGTGATAATTCCAGATCTTCTCCAGCATCATCGTCCGGGTGACGACCTGGCCGGCATGGCGGGCGAGATATTCGAGCAGATTGAACTCGCGCGCGCCGAGCGCGATCGAGCGGCCCTCGCGCGTCACCGTACGCCCGAGCAGGTCGATCTCGAGATCACCGACGGTCAGGCGCGTCGGCTGGGCGTTGGCCGGGATATGATCGGCGCGGCGCAGCAACGCCTCGATCCGCGCCGACAGTTCGGCAAAGGAGAAAGGCTTGACCAGATAGTCGTCGGCACCAGCACGCAAGCCATCGATGCGGTCGTCGACCGAGGCCAGGGCAGACAGGATCAGGGTCGGCGTACGGATACCGGCGGCACGGATCGCACCGACCATCGCCAGGCCGTTCAGGCCCGGCAACATGCGATCGGCGATGATCAGGTCGAAGATGCCCTCGGTGGCGAGGAACAGGCCGTCGCGGCCATCGGCACAGGTTTCCACCGAGAAGCCCGCCTCGCCCAGGCCCTTGGCGAGGTAGCTCGCCGTGGCGGCATCATCCTCGACGATCAACAGCTTGCGGGTCATAGGCGGCATTTCCGAAACGAACGGCCAGCGTAGGATGAAATGAGGCCGGCGGAAAGCAAGCTTTCCGCCGGCCTTCGGTGTCCCCGGGAGTGCGGACACCGAACTGGTAAGAGCTTCCACCGCGAGCAGCGGCGATGCCCTCCAGATAGGCGAACGCACCGCGCGCGGCGATGAAGTCGGCATGAAGAATTTGTCATCGCGATATGGCCACCGCGGCTTCCCCCGCTCGTGCTCCTGCGGAAGCAGGAGCTAAGGGTTTCAGGCGCCGCCGTTCGTGGCCCTGGGCTCCTGCTTTCGCAGGAGCACAAGGAGGGGTTTATTTCGGCGGCGGTGGTGGCGCCTCCGAAGCGGCCTTGAGGTTGACCATTTGCGTCGCAAGCACCTCGTCGACCTTGGGCGCCAGCGTATCCGCCCCGGCGCGGACATAACCGCCGACGACATAGGTCATGGTGATCTTGGTGGCGTTCGCCCCTTCGGGATCGAGCTTGAAGGTCAGCGTCGCATTGACCGCCTCGGCCTGAAGCGGGCCGAGACCACCGACCAGCCGGATCATGCGCGGCGGCTGGATGTAGACGATATGGGCATGCTCTATGCTGCCCTTGCCTGGCAGTCTTTCGCAGAAACAGCCGGTCGCCTGGCTATCGAGATAGAGGTTGGCGCTGTCGCCCGAATAGGTGTGTTCCTTGTCCCACCAGCGCTGCGGGGCACGCAGCGTCTCCCATACCTGGGCGATCGGCGCATCGGCGGTAACCGTCTGGCTGATCTCGAAACCGGCGGCACTGGATTGGGTGACTTCCGCCGGCGCGGCGGCGCTAAGCATCAGCAACGGGGCGGCGAGCAAGGCAAAGCGGAACATTGGGACCTCCCCGATCGGTGAGAGGTTACCTTAGCCGGTCGCGGGCGCGTTCGTCATCCCCGCAATGGCTCAGGACGCCGATCCGCGTCTTTCTCGACCGCTATCCTCTCGTCACCTCGGACTTGTCCCCGGGTCCACGGTGCCGCGTCAACAACGCTTGATGGTTGGCGGGACGGTGGATGCCGGAACAAGTCCGGCATGACGGTAAGAGATGATCAGTCGAACCTATTTCGTGCCGTCGAGGATCGCCTCGATCGCGCGCGTCACCTCGCTCATATCCGCCATGCCATCCACCCGCGCGAGCAGGCCGCGCTTCTCGTAGATCGGAATGATCGGCTCGGTCTTGGCGCGATATTCGGCCATGCGCGTGCGCACGGTTTCCTCATTGTCGTCGGGGCGGCGCTTGAACTCGTGCTGGCCGCAAACATCGCAGGTGCCGGCGACCTTGGGCTGCTTGAACACATCGTGATAACCCGCCCCACAATTGGCGCAGGTGAAGCGGCCGACGATGCGCTCGACCAGCGCGTCCTCATTCACCTCGAGCTCGATCACCTTGTCGAGCGTGCGACCACGCTCGGCGAGCAACGCGTCGAGCTGATCGGCCTGCGCCGCGGTGCGCGGATAGCCGTCGAAGATCACGCCCTTCTCGGTGTCGGGCTGATCGAGCCGTTCGCCGATGATGCCCGAGACGATCGCGTCGGAGACGAGCTCGCCCGCCTCCATCACGGCCTTGGCCTGCAACCCAACTGGGGTGCCCGACTTTACCGCCGCCCGCAGCATGTCGCCGGTCGACAGCTGCACCATGCCGCGATCGGCTTCCAGACGGCTCGCCTGCGTGCCTTTGCCGGCACCTGGCGGGCCCAAGAGGATGATGTTCAAGCCCTAACTCCCTTACGGCTTGCGCCTCTCTTAGCGGAGACGCCCACCCTTCAGTTTCGCCTTCTTGATCAGGTCACCATATTGGTGCGCGAGCAAGTGGCTCTGGATCTGCGTTACCGTGTCCATCGTCACGTTGACGACGATCAGCAAGCTGGTGCCACCGAGATAGAATGGAATGGCCAATGCCGAGACGAGATATTCCGGCACCAGGCAGATCACCGCGAGATAGGCGGCGCCGATCACGGTGATGCGCGTCAGCACATAATCGAAATAATTCTCGGTCGCCTTGCCCGGGCGGATGCCGGGAATGAACCCGCCATAGCGCTTGAGGTTGTCGGCGGTCTCTTCCGGATTGAACACCACGGCGGTGTAGAAGAACGAGAAGAAGATGATGCCGCCCCCGTACAGCAGCATGTACACCAGCGAGCCATGCTGCAGGTACTGGTTGAGCGTGATGACCAGATCGTTCCACCAGCCCGTGCCGCCGGGCTTGCTGCCGGCGAACTGGGTGATGGTCACCGGCATCAGCAGCAGCGAAGAGGCGAAGATCGGCGGAATCACGCCGGCGGTGTTGAGCTTCAGCGGCAAATGGCTGCGATCGGCCTGCATGCCGCGCTGGGTCTGGCGCTTGGGATACTGGATCAGGATGCGCCGCTGGGCGCGCTCCATGAAGCAGATGAACAGCACCAGGAACACCACCGCGACGATGATGCCGATGAAGCGCGTCGCGTCGAGCGAACCCGAGCGGCCACCTTCCGCCAGGTTGTAGAGGTTGGTCGGCAGGTTGGCGACGATGCCCGACATGATGATCAGCGACATGCCGTTGCCGATCCCGCGGCTGGTGATCTGCTCACCGATCCACATCAGGAACATCGTGCCGCCGACCAGCGAGATGACCGCCCCGACGCGGAACAGCATGCCGGGGATGACCACGGCCGGATGGCCCTCGTTCACGCCATAAGCTTCGAGCCCGGCGACGAGGAAATAACCCTGCACCGCGGTCAGCGCGACGGTGCCGTAGCGGGTGTACTGGTTGAGCCGCTTGCGCCCGCTTTCGCCTTCCTTCTTGATCGCGGCGAGTTGCGGCGACAGCGAGGTGGCGAGCTGAACGACGATCGAGGCGGTGATGTACGGCATCACGCCCATCGCGATGATGCTCATCCGCTTGAGCGAACCGCCCGAGAAATTGTTGAAGAAGTCGAGCACGCCACCGGTGGTCTTGTCGGCCAGGAAGCTCAGCTGCGTGGCGTCGATGCCGGGCAGCGGCACATAGGACAGCAGGCGGAACACGATCAGCGCGCCGATGGTGAACCACAGGCGCTTCTTGAGATCGGTCGCCTGGGCGAACTTTGACAGGTTGAGCCCGGAGGCCATCTGGTCGGCTGCGGATGCCATTATGATGTTGGTCCTGGAAACAAGAACGGCGGAGATGCGTTGTCCGCGCCCCCGCCGCTCATATAGGCGCCCAATCGGCCTTGTCTAACCCCGGCGAACAAAAGGCCGGGAGGAAATTTACTTTGCCTTGGCAGCCTTGGCGGTCTTGGCCGCTTCAGCCGTCTTTTCCGCCTTGACGGCAATGCGTGCGAGACGCGCCTTGCCCTTCTTGGCAGCAGCCTTTTCGGCCGCGGGGACGAAGGCGATCACCTCGACCGAACCGCCGGCCTTCTCGACGGCCGCGATCGCGCCCTTCGACGCGCCGTTGACGGTGAAGGTGAGCTTGCTCGTCAGCGTGCCCTTGCCGAGCAGACGGACGCCGTCCTTGCCGCCACGCGCCAGGCCGGCGGCCTTCAACGTGTCGTGATCGATATTGGCCTTGGCGTCGAGCTTGCCCGCGTCGATCACCTTCTGAATCGCGCCGAGGTTAACCTCGGCGAAGTCCTTGGCGAAGACGTTGTTGAAGCCACGCTTCGGCAGACGCATGTGCAACGGCATCTGGCCGCCTTCGAAGCCGGCGATCGAAACGCCTTCACGGCTCTTCTGGCCCTTATGGCCACGGCCGGCAGTCTTGCCCTTGCCCGAACCGATGCCGCGTCCGACGCGCATACGGGATTTGCGGGCGCCCGCATTGTCGCGGATTTCGTTCAATTTCATGTCGTGCACTCGCTTTCGCTTTTGTCGCGCATTCCCCTGCCGAGGCAGCGGAAATTTCGTGTTGAATGATGTGAGGGCCTTCTTCGTCCCAATCCCGAGGGGGGAGGAAGAAGAAGACCCTCACCTAACCCATGATCGCCGAAGCGACAACGAGCTAGCGCTTTTACTTTGCGACCGTCACCATGTGCGCGACCTTGCGGATCATGCCCCGAACCTCGGGGGTGTCCTGCAGCTCGCGGGTGCGGTTCATCTTGTTGAGGCCGAGGCCGATCAGCGTTGCGCGCTGATCCTTCTCGCGACGGATCGGCGAACCCGTCTGGGTCACCGTCACCGTACCACCGGCAGCTTCCTGCTTCTTTGCCATCTGTCTTACTCCGCGATCGCTTCGGCGTCGGCCTGGGCGGTCTGTGAACCACCACGGCCGAGCAGGTCGGCGATCTTCTTGCCACGGCGCTGGGCCACGGCCTTGGGCGAGGTCTGCGAGGTCAGCGCCTCGAAGGTCGCCCGGATCATGTTGTACGGGTTCGACGTGCCGACCGACTTGGTCACCACATCGGCCACGCCGAGGCTCTCGAACACGGCGCGCATCGGACCGCCGGCGATGATGCCGGTACCCTGCGGCGCCGAGCGCAGCGTCACGCGACCGGCACCGAAGTGGCCATTGCCGTCATGATGCAGCGTGCGACCCTCGCGGAGCGGAACGCGGACCATCGCCTTCTTGGCAGCGGCCGTCGCCTTGGAAATGGCTTCCGGCACTTCGCGCGCCTTGCCATGACCGAAGCCGACCCGGCCCTTGCCATCGCCGACGACGACGAGTGCCGCAAAGCCGAAGCGCTTGCCGCCCTTAACCGTCTTCGAGACGCGGTTGATGTGAACCAGCTTCTCGATCAGCTCTTCGCCGCCATCGTCGCTGCCGGGGCCGCCACGGCCGCGATTGTCGCGACCACCACGGTTGTCACGGCCGCCACGGTTCTGACCGCCGCCGCCCGGGCCGCCACGACCACGGCCGCCACGCGGGCCACGGCCCTGCGGTGCGTCCTGCGGCGCGCCTTCGGGCGCTGCCGAGGCTTCCGTCGGAATGATTTCGTCAGCCATTCTTAAAACTCCAACCCGGCTTCACGCGCGGCATCCGCCAGCGCCTTCACCCGACCGTGATAGAGGAAGCCACCGCGATCGAAGACGACCTGGGTGACGCCCGCCTGCTTCGCCGCCTCGGCGACGCGCTTGCCGACGGCAACCGCTGCATCGATGTTCGCGCCGGACGTGCCGCGCACGTCCTTTTCGAGCGTCGAGGCCGAAGCCACCGTCTTGCCCTGGGCGTCGTCGATCACCTGGGCATAGATATGCTTGCCCGAGCGATGGATCGACAGCCGCGGACGGCCGGCGGCGCGGTTGCGCAGCGTGGTGCGGACGCGAAGACGACGCTTCGCGAAGAGAGAGAGACCCTTGGTGCTCATTACTTCTTTTTCCCTTCCTTG
>NZ_JAQGLG010000183.1 GCF_028292965.1 Sphingomonas bacterium
GGATCTCGCGCGCCTGGATTTCGATATCGGTCGCCATGCCCTGCGCTCCGCCCGAGGGCTGGTGGATCATGATCCGCGCATTGGTCAGCGCGACGCGCATGCCCGGCTCGCCGGCGCAGAGCAGGAAACTGCCCATCGAGGCGGCCTGGCCGATGCACACCGTGCCGACGCGCGGGCGGATATATTTCATCGTGTCGTGGATCGCCATGCCCGCCGTGACGACACCGCCCGGCGAGTTGATGTACATGTAGATGTCCTTCTTCGGGTTCTCGGACTCGAGGAAGAGCAGCTGGGCGGTGATGACCGAGGCCATATGATCCTCGACCCCGCCGGTGATGAAGATGATGCGCTCACGCAGCAGGCGCGAATAGATGTCGAAGCTGCGCTCGCCGCGGTTCGACTGCTCGATCACGATCGGCACGAGGCCGGCCTGGGTCTGCTGCAGGCCAAGCCCGGCCTGGGTCAGGGGGCTGGAGAAATCGCCGGTCTCGAACGGATTATGCATGTGAAATTCTGGTCCTTATGCCCCGTGGATGCGCCTTACATCGGCGCTGGGGGAATTGAGTTCAAGCCCCGCGCTGCGGAGCCTTGTGAGCTAGGTACGCCAATCGCCGCACTTCGCGCCGCCCGCGCACCACGGTATCGAGGATAAGTCCGGTGAAACCGTTAAGCGCGGCGAGAATGACCAGCCCGGTGACGAGGATCGCGGTGGGCTGACGCGGCACGAGATGGGTATGGAGATAGGTCACCACAAGCGGCGCCGCCATGATCACGGCGACCAGCGCCAACAATGCGCCGATCACGCCGAAAAACAGCATTGGTCGCTCCAGCCGATAGAGCTGTACGATGGTGTTGAGGATGCGGAAGCCGTCGCCATAGGTGCTGAGCTTCGATTCCGAGCCCTCGGGGCGCGCGAAATACGGCGTCTCGATCTCCGCCACAGGCATCTTGAGTTCGAGCGCGTGAACGCTGATCTCGGTCTCGATCTCGAAGCCCGAGGACAGTACGGGAAAACTCTTCACGAAGCGCCGCGAGAAGACGCGGTAGCCCGACAGGATATCACTGAAGCTGCGCCCGAACAGCCGAGTCAGCATGCCGGTCAACACGGTATTGCCGAACTTGTGCCCGCGGCGATAGGCGGCGTCGGCCTGCGTCACCCGCGATCCGACCACCATGTCGAGCTGCTCGTCGAGCAATCGCGCGACCAACGCGGGCGCCGAGGCGGCGTCATAGGTCGCGTCGCCATCGGCCATGACATAGATATCGGCATCGACATCGGCGAACATGCGCCGCACGACATTGCCCTTGCCCTGCATGCGCTCGGTTCGAACCACGGCACCAGCGCGCGCAGCCACCTCGACCGTGCGGTCGCTGCTGTTGTTATCGTAGACGTAGATCGTCGCGCCCGGCAGCGCGGCCTTGAAGCCGGCCACCGTCTGCACGATCGCCGCCTCTTCGTTATAGCAGGGCAGCAGGACGGCGATACGTGTGTTCGTCACTTAGGTTGCGCCCTCCCTTTCCCTCGCCCCTGGGACAGGGGAGAGGGATACCGTAGCTTGGTAGCTTGCTGCCTAGCGAAGGTTGGGAGAGGGGTCGAGCGGTCGCTGGCGACCGCGCGGCGCGAAAACGCCGCACACCCCTCTCCCAGCTCCGACTAGGCCCGCATGAAGAATGCGGACCAAGTCTGCGCAACCCTCTCCCCTGAGGGGAGAGGGAAAAACTTACTTCTTCGCCGGCGCCTTCTTGGCAGCGGGCTTCTTGGCCGGTGCCTCTTCAGCAACGGCTTCGACCTTCGGCTTGGCAACCTTCTTCGCAGCCGACTTTTCCTCGACCACCTCAGCCGCGGGCGCAGCCTCGGCCTTCTTGGCCGCCGGCTTCTTGGCCGGCTTGTCCTCGCCCGCATCGGCCTTCTTTGCCGCGGCCTTCTTGGCTGCCTTGGGCTTGTGGTTGTCATGGTCGTGGCTGTGCGTGCCGGTCGAGAAGCCTTCCTCGCTTTCGATCGCCGCTTCCAGTTCCTCGCGCGTCACTTCGCGATCGGTCACTTCGGCCTTGTCGAACAGCCAGTCGACCACCTTGTCCTCGTACAGCGGCGCACGCAGCTGGGCGGCCGCCATCGGCTCCTGCTGGACATACTGGATGAAGCGCTGGCGATCTTCCGGGCCGTACTGCTGCGCGGCCTGGGCGATCAGGCGGTTCATTTCCTGCTGGCTGACCTCGACGCCATTGGCCTGGCCGATCTCGCTCAACAGCAGGCCGAGGCGCACGCGACGCTCGGCAATCGCCTTATAGTCGTCGCGCTCGGCTTCCATTTCCTTGAGCGCCGCTTCGGGATCGGGCTCGTGCGTCGCCTCATGCTCCAGCTGCTGCCAGATCTGCGAGAACTCGGCGTCGACCATCGACGGCGGTACCGGGAAGTCATGACCCTCGGCCAGCTGATCGAGCAGCTTGCGCTTCATGTGGGTGCGCGTCAGGCCGTTCAATTCCTGCTCGACCTGGCCCTTGAGCAGGCCCTTGAGCTGCTCCAGATCGGTCAGACCCAGCGATGTCGCGAGATCGTCGTCGATCTTGCTCTCGCCCGCAGTCTTCACCGCCTTGATGACGAGGTCGAAGGTCGCGGCCTTGCCGGCCAGTTCCTTGGCCTGATAATCTTCGGGAAAGGTGACGTTGATCTGACGCTCGTCGCCGGTCTTCACGCCGATCACCTGATCCTCGAAGCCGGGGATGAGGCGGCCGGTGCCGATCTCGACCGACATGTCGGTGCCGGTGCCGCCATCGAACGCCACGCCATCAACCTTGCCGGTGAAGTCCATCACGACGAGGTCGCCGGTCTTCGCCTTGTAGGTCGCCTTGGCATCGTCCCAGCGCTTTTGCTGGTCGGCGAACTTCTGCAATTGCTCGTTGACCGCGCTGTCGTCGGCCGGAACGGTCAGGCGCTCGAGCTTCAAGGCTTCGATCGCCGGAGTCGGCACGTCGGGCAGGATTTCCAGCTCGACCTTGACCTCGGCGTCCTGGCCGAGCTCATAGCCGTCATCGAGGCTGACCGAAGGCTGGATCGCCGGGCGGATCTTCTGCTCGGCGATGAGCTGCTGGATGCCTTCCTGGATCGAGCTGTTGAGCGCGTCCTGCATCAGCGACGGGCCGTGCATCTTGCGCACCAGGTTCGCCGGTACCTTGCCGGGGCGGAAGCCGGGCATGCGCACCTGAGGGGCGACCTTCTTCAGCTCGGCATCGACGCGCTTGTCGATATCCTTGGCGGTGATCTTCAGCGTGTAGCCACGCTTCAGGCCTTCGTTCAACGTCTCGACAGTCTGCATGATCTAACCCGAAGCCTTGAGAATAGTGGAGTTGCCATGTCCCGTCATGCGCGACGGGACTGGTGCGGGCGAAGGGACTCGAACCCCCACATCTTGCGATACTTGGACCTAAACCAAGCGCGTCTACCAGTTCCGCCACGCCCGCATGGGACACCGCCGGTGGCGGCGCTCTATAGCAGTGATGTGCGCGGGGGCAAGCCGCGACGCATCACGCCGCCTACACCACCTTCACCACGCCGCCTTCGGCTCAATGATTTGTCGCTGGCGGTGCTCCCGTCAGGTCGACGATCCGGTCGCGATCATAGGCAAGCACCCCCGGCATCGCGGTCAGCCGATCGACCTCGATGCCATACCAGTTCGGCATCTTTCCCGCGCCGCGATAGAGTGCCGGCTTGACCGGATAGCTGCCGATTCGCGGGTCGACCGCCGCACCCGCCGCGGCCGGCACGATCGCGAAGCTGGTCGTGCCGTCGGGCAGGTCGAGCGCGGTCTTCGGCTTCTCCCCGCCGCTCGCCTTGGCCGCCAGAATGGCGTCCAGCAACGGAAAACGCAGCGTGCCGACATTGGTAATCGCGCCGGCCTCGGCGCGAAACTGCACCGTTCCCATGCACATGCACACGCCCGCCGCGACCGTGTTGTCCACGCCGACGAAGATCGGGCCATAGACGCGGTAATTCCCCGGCGGCACCGCCTGGAGATAGACGCTCATATCATCGGCTTTGGAGAAGCGGTTGAGCGGCCCCATCGCCACGATCATGTCGAATTCGATCGGCGGGAACGAGAAATTCGCCTCGGTCGGCTCGATCGGCTCGGTACCGACGAGCGGAAGGCCGGGATTCGCCTTGTGTGCGGCGACCTGGGTCTGCCAGTCCTTGATCTTGCGCAGATATTTACCGTGCGCCTTGTCGAGCGCGGTCTTCCGGCGCGTATTGTACGCCGCGACATCGGCCTCGGTCGGCTCGCGGATCAACTCCAGCGCGGCCGGCGCCTTGGCCGTATACATGATATAAGCCGTGCCCGCGTCGAGCGTGACCTGCGGCTTGTCCTTCACCGCCTGCGCCGAAACAGCACCCGGCAGCACCATCAGCAGCGCCGCGACGAGTATAGCCCGCGCGCTCACAGTCCGAGGTCCTTCTGCGCGATACCCGGAGTCGATGCGACCTTGGCCTGTTGCGCGAGATAGCGCTGTCGATCGACTTCCTTCACGCTGGACAGCCCCTCCTCGAAGTTGAACTTCTCCCACAGATCGCGCTTCAACCCATAGCGCTCGTAGCCCTTGTAATGCATGCAACGGCGCATGTTGGTGCGGCGCAGCTTGCGCTTCTCGGCCGATCCGAAAATCATCATCACCATGACATTGGCGATCGCCCCGCCGAGCGCCCCGGCCATCGTCCCGGCATAGGGATAGGGCGTGCTGGTATAGCCGATCCCGGTGGTCAGCCCGCGGGCGAAGGCATCGCATTCGCGAAGGTCGGCCAGTGCGGCGGTGAAGCTCGTATCGGCGCGATGGAAGTAATAATATTTGTCGTACACCACCTCGATCTCGGGCGTTGCGGTGAACGTCAGCGCCGGCATCACCACCGATGCCTGGTCGGGAATCGCCGTGAGCAGATCGACTGAGACAGCCTCTTCTTCTGCGGCCGGCGCGCCCGGCGTCGGTGCGGGCGGCGCTGCCGGGCTATCTTGCGGTGCCGTGGATGCGACGCTCTGCGCCGCCGCCGGAGAAACCGACGCCAGCACCAGCGCCGCCATCGCGACGCCATCGATCAATTTCCGTAACACCATGCCCCCCCGGGTTCAGCCCTAGCCAACTGAATAGCGGAAGGATTTGCGCGAGCAAGGGGAACGAGCAACCACCCGCGCAACCGCGCGTTGGTGTCGCAGAGGAGAAGATCATGGCCACGACACCGCAGCCCGAAGCGCCGCCGACGCCCGAACGGGCACCGTCCGAACTTCCGCCACCGTCGCCGGATGTGGACGTGCCCTCGCCCGCCACGACGCCACAGCCGCCATCCGGCGATGGCCGCAGCGATATTCAACAGGTCGTGGAGGCGCGGCGCGATGCGGTCGAGCGCGGCGAAGGTGGGCGGGAGCCGGATATTTTCACCAGCCCCGGCCTGCCCGATGGCGTGGGCGGCACCGGCGGCATCACCCGCAATCAGGACGCCGACGCGCAATAGCCCTAGCTATTTCCCCACGGGAATACGCCGCACCGAGATCACCTTGACCGGCGCCACCGGCACCTCGCCCCTGAACGTACCGCGAATCATCGCGGTCGGTGAAATCGGTGCACTGAAGATCTTCATGACAACATCCATTCCCTCGACCACCCGGCCGAAGGTCGCATAACCGAGATTGTCGCCCTTCTGGCTCGGGTCGGCATCGAGCGAGAACTGGTCGCCGACGCTGATCGTGAAATCGCCGCGCCCCGTTCCCGGCGCGAGGCGCGCGAGCGAGATCGTCCCCTCATAATGTTTCAGCCCGGTCTGCGTAGTCGGCTCATGCCTGATCGGCGGCAAGATCAGCTTGGGGTCGCCTAGCACGCCGAACTGCACGAAACCGAAGCGCTCGGCGACCCGCACGTCACGATAGAAGCTGACCCCGTCGAGCCGGCGCTGGTCGACATAACGCAGGAAATTGTTCGCGGTGACCGGCGCCTTGACCGTTTCCAGTTCGAGCACGATGCGCCCGGCGGTGGTGACGACCGCCACGCGCGGCAACGGCGGTCCTGAAGGAACGACAGGCCCGGGGGTCGGCGTCGCCACGGGCGTCGGTGTCGCGACCGGATCGGTCTGCGCCATCGCCGGCATCGCCATCAGGCCGAGCGCCAGCATCATCACCCGCAGTATCGCCTTCATCGCCCTGCTCCCGTGTCCGTTCAGCCCAGCGCCTTTTTGAGCAATTCGTTGACCACCGCCGGATTGGCCTTGCCCGCCATCGCCTTCATCGTCTGGCCGACGAAGAAGCCGAACAGGGCTTCCTTGCCGCCGCGATACTGTTCGAGCTGGTTGGGGTTGGCCGCCAGCACGCCGGCGATCACCTCCTCGATCGCGCCGGTGTCGCTGGTCTGCTTGAGCCCGCGATCCTCGACGATCTTGCCCGGCGCATCGCCGGTTTCGAGCATCACCTCGAACACCTGCTTGGCCAGCGTGCCGGACAGCGTGCCGTCCGCTACCAGCGCCAGCAATTCCGCCGCCTGCCCTGTCGTGACCGGCGAGTCCTCGATGCTCTTGCCCAACCGGTTGAGCGCGCCGAACAGCTCGGACGTTACCCAGTTCGCGGCAGCGGCAGGCTTGGCGCCCAGATCGAGCAACGCATCGAACCATCGCGCCGCCTCGACCTCGGCGGTCAACACCGCCGCGTGATACGCCGTAATACCCAGCGCCTCGTAGCGCGCACGCTTGGCATCGGGCAGTTCGGGCAGGCTCGCCCGGCACGCCTCGAGAAACGCATCGTCGAGTTCGAGCGGCAACAGATCGGGGTCCGGGAAGTAGCGGTAATCATGCGCATCTTCCTTGGAGCGCATCGATCGTGTGACATTCTTGTCCGGATCGTAGAGCCGCGTCTCCTGGACGATCCGCCCGCCCTCTTCGATCACATCGACCTGGCGTCGCGCCTCCTGCTCGACCACCGCCATGACGAAGCGCACCGAGTTGACGTTCTTGGTCTCGGTCCGCGTGCCCAATTCGCCGCCAGGCTTGCGCACGCTGACATTGACGTCGGCGCGCATCGAGCCCTCTTCCATATTGCCGTCGCAAGAGCCGACGTAACGCAGGATCGCACGCAGCTTGCGCAGATACGCCCCCGCTTCCGCCGGCGAACGCATGTCCGGCCGGCTGACGATCTCCATCAGCGCCACGCCGGAGCGGTTGAGGTCGACATAGGACTGGGTCGGATGCTGGTCGTGCATCAGCTTGCCGGCATCCTGCTCGACATGGATGCGCTCGACACCGATTTCCTTGGTGTTCTCGTCAGGGTTCTTGTCGTCGAGGCTGATCATCAGCCGCCCCTCGCCGACCAGCGGATGATAAAGCTGGCTGATCTGATAACCCTGCGGCAGATCGGCGTAGAAATAATTCTTGCGGTCGAACCGTGACCATTTGTTGATCTGGGCGTCGATCGCCATGCCGGTGCGCACCGCCTGGCGGATGCACTCGCGGTTCGGCACCGGCAGCATGCCAGGCATCGCCGCATCGACCAGCGACACCTGCGTATTGGGCTCCGCCCCGAACGCCGTCGCCGCGCCGGAGAACAGCTTGGCATTGGACGT
This sequence comes from Sphingomonas bacterium, assembly GCF_028292965.1. GTDB lineage: Bacteria > Pseudomonadota > Alphaproteobacteria > Sphingomonadales > Sphingomonadaceae > Sphingomonas. The sequence goes on from NZ_JAQGLG010000183.1 coordinate 7,585, forward strand.
GACCTGGGCATGGACCTCGAGGCCGATCACGACCTCCCATTCGCCGGTCGCGCCGTGGATGCGGTAAGGGGTCGCTGCGTCAGCCATTGTCGGTCTCGGGTGTGATGAGAGGAAGGTCGGGGAAATATTTCACGTAAAATCTAGGATCGCGCGTCAGCACAGTCGCGCCCATGGTCAGCGCATGACCACCGATCAGGAAGTCAGGCAAGACGGATTTCGCACCGGAGCGTCGCGCGCGATAGGCCCGGAAAGCCACCCCCGCCGCCATTGCGGCCGCGTCGGTCAGTGGTTCGATGCCGATCATCATTACCTTCATGCGATCCAGAAACACATCGAGCGCGCCAAATTGCGGCGCGACCTCAGCGACGACGACATGATTGATCGCGACCGGACCGATCTCTGCGGCGTCTTCCAACTGTCTGAACGACCAGCCCCCCCATACCGCGTCCATTTCGAGTACATCGATCAGGACGTTTGAATCGACCAGTATCACGGCTCGTAATCGCCGCGCAGTTCTCGCATGATCTCATCGGTGGTTCGCCCGGTCGCGTATTTTCCCGCGATCGACAGCAATCCCTCCCGCATACGACGACGACGCTCCAAGCCATCTTCCGGTCCCATGCCAACGGGTGCCACGACAGCTTCGCCATTCTCGTTCAGACGCACAGTAACGGGTTTGCCGGGCACGAGCCCGACTGCATCGCGGATCGCCTTGGGGATCAGGACCTGACCCTTGCTGGTCATGGTGCCGCCTTCGATCTTCTCGGGCATGTTCATCGTGGGAACTCCAGTGTTACCTCAGGTAACACCTGCGCTATCATTTGGCAATTACCACCACGCCTCAGGCCGTGCCGTAAATCCGGCCCGCTCCTCGATCGCTAGCGCCGCGTTCAGCACGCCCTGCTCGTCGAGCGGCTTGCCGATGATCTGCAGGCCGAGCGGCAACCCGTCCTTGTCGAGCCCGCCCGGCACCGACATCGCCGGCAGCCCGGCAAGGCTAGACGGCACCGTGAACACGTCGTTCAAATACATTGCCAGCGGATCGGCGCTCTTCTCGCCCAGTGCGAACGCCGCCGAAGGCGCGGTCGGCGTCAGCAGCAGATCGCACTTGTCCCACACCTGCTCGAAATCGCGCGCGATCAGCGTGCGCACCTTCGAGGCCTGGGTGAAGTAAGCGTCGTAGAAGCCGGCCGACAGCACATAGGTGCCGATCATGATACGGCGCTTGACCTCGTCGCCGAACCCGGCGGCGCGGGTCGCGGCGTACATGCCCTGCAAATTCGCGCCATCGGGCAGGTCGCGCAAACCGTAGCGCACGCCGTCATAACGCGCGAGGTTGGACGACGCTTCGGCCGGCGCGATGATGTAATAGGCCGGCAGCGCATACTTCGTGTGGGGCAACGAAACCTCGACGATCTCCGCTCCGGCGTCACGAGCCCAGTCGATGCCCTGCTGCCACAGGGCCTCGATCTCGGCCGGCATATTGTCGACGCGATATTCCTTGGGGATGCCGATGCGCTTGCCCTTCAGGCTGGCATCCAGCATCTGGGTCCAGGCTGGCACCGCCAGGTCGAGCGAGGTCGAATCCTTCGCGTCGAACCCGGCCATCGCCTCCAGCATGATCGCGCAATCGCGCACGTCACGCGCCATCGGCCCGGCCTGGTCGAGCGACGAAGAGAAGGCCACCACCCCCCAACGCGAACAGCGGCCATAGGTCGGCTTGATCCCCGAAATGCCGGTGAATGCTGCAGGCTGGCGGATCGAGCCGCCGGTATCGGTGCCGGTCGCCGCCGGACACAGCCGTGCCGCGATCGCCGCCGAGCTGCCACCCGAGGAACCGCCCGGCGCCAAGGGAGCGTTGCCGCCATCCTTGCGCCGCCACGGCGAGATGACATTGCCGAACGCTGAGGTCTCGTTCGACGAGCCCATCGCGAACTGGTCCATGTTGAGCTTGCCCAACATGCCCGCACCCGCGCGCCACAGATTGCCCGACACGGTCGATTCGTAGGGCGGCGTGAACCCTTCCAGGATGTGGCTCTCCGCGTTCGCCGGCACGCCCTTGGTGCAGAACAGATCCTTCATGCCGATCGGCACGCCGGCCAGCGGCCCGAGCGTCTCGCCCGCCGCACGCGCCTTGTCGGCGGCATCGGCGGCGGCCAGCGCATGGTCCGGCGTCTCGACCAGAAAGGCGTTAAGCGCCTTGGCCGCGCTGACCTTGGCGGAAAACGCCTCCGCCACTTCGCGTGCCGAAAAGGCACCCTTGCCCACCCCGTCGCGGATCGCCGCGACGCCGAGATCGGTCAGCTCGGTCATTCGATCACCTTCGGCACCGCAAAGAAACCATGCTCGGCGACCGGCGCATTGGCCAGCACCGCGTCGCGCACATTGCCGTCGGTGACGACATCGTCGCGCAGGCGCAGATGGTTGGGGATCACGGCGGTCATCGGCGCGACGCCGGTGGTATCCACCTCGCCGAGTTGCTCGATCCAGCCGAGGATGTTGTTGAGTTCGGGCACGAGCCGCTCGGCATCGGCATCGCTGATCGCGATCCTCGCCAGGCTCGCGACCTTCTTCACGGTTGCGGTATCTACAGACATGGCCGCGCGGCTAGCAGAGCGCAGGCGGCGGGCGCAACCTATTCGAACGGCTGCGGGCGGAACGCATCGATCGCGGTGGCGCGCAGTGCCGATCTGGTCGAAGCGGCGAAGCCACGCGACGGCGGCGGCGCCCCGCTCCACTGCCCGCCTCGAAAGCATATGCCCCTCGTCACGGAAGATCCACGATTCGTGGCGCTTGCCCGCCTTGCGCGCATCGGCGCCAGCTCGTCACACCCGTGCTGCGGCTATACTGTCGCCGCTTGCCGCTCAACGAATGAGACTCAAGTCCTTGTCATCGGCAGGCGCAGCACCGGCCGTCGGCCGCCACTCCGGCGGGATGATCAGCACGACGTCGCGCGGCGACCCGCCTCGCAACAGATGGATTTTTATCGGCACGGCGTCGCCACCCGCCACCACGGCCTTCCAGCCCGCGATGCTCGCCGGCAGATCGTTGATCGTCACGATGAGGTCGCCTGGCAGCAAATTGGCCAGGTCCGCAGGCGAACCCTCGCGCGTGGCGCGGACGGCAAAGCCATGCTGGGTTTCGGCGGTCACGATTTCGGCTTTCGTGAAATAGCGAAACAGCACGCCGGCGCCCACCTTCGGCGCAAGCCCATAATAGATCGCCACCTTTTCATAGCGGTTGAAGCTTATTGGCATGTAGGTCGTCTGTGTGCCGTATGACGTCGTGTTGCCGGAATAGGTGCCGCTGGTGCGACCGTTGGGCCCCGACAGCGACACGTTGCCGCTGGTGCTGGAATTGGTCGTCGTCCCGGACAGGATCGGGATCGACATGTTCTGGCGCCCCACGACGTTCAACCTTAGCGCGATATAGCGTGCCTTCAGCTTCACACCCACCTTAACGGCATCCTTCGTGCTGCTGCCGCTCGCGGTCTCAAACGACGATACGCCGATGACGGCATAGCCCTTGCGAAACATCTCATCGCTAATAGCCATGTTGTCGTCGCCAAGATCGATCTGCTCAGGCGCGGACGTGGCTGGCAAATAATCGCTCGTGTAGCGATCGAAGAATTTTTCCCAGTTATTAGCCGAAGCCGGCGTCGCGATCAGCAACGGCACGGCACACAAGATCGTCGTCATCAAACGAGACATATCGCCCCCACATCGCGACGCGTAACGATGAACGCAGTTTCGCCGCAATACTCGCCTAACGCAAGATCGTCGGGCAGCAAGGGGATGCCCGCATCCTATCTCTCGAACACCGACCACCGGCCCGCTGCACCAGCCGCTTCAGCACCACCATAACGAGCTGCGAATTCCCCCGTTCGTTCAGCCCCGGCGACCCCACCGCGATGCTCCCCCGCCATCGGACAACGCCCGGCCAGCACGATATTGCAGAATCAGCTCGGCGTGTCGGTGTCATCCCATGCCACGCCGAAGTCGTTCTGGAAGCTCGTCAGCCAGTTGAGTGCGACATGGCGTTCCTGCACGATATTGCCGCTTATTATTGCCAGCGGCGTGCCGGTCTGATGGGCCTGCCGCGTGACCCAATGTTCGAGCCAGGTTCGGTCCAGCGCGTCGAGAATTTCGCCGGTCGGACGCAACCGCACGCTGTCTCCCGCCAAAGCATCGCAGCCGAAATCCGCGACCGATGCCCATAGTGCATCGACATCGATCATCTCGTCGCTGCGTGCGATCCGCGCCGCATCGAAGCCCAGCGCCCAGAGCAGCATGTTTGCCGCTTCGAATCGCCAGGTCATCGCGATAGTGGCCGCAGGATCCGACATCCCGGATTCGACGAACGCGGCCTCCTTTGCTGTCATTGATGCGGCGCCTATCGCATTCGATTCGTTCTGCCCGCCGGGTATCGGTTCACCCCCGACACGATGTACCTGCGCGCGCACCGCCACATAGAATAGGGCAAGCGCCCGCTGCAGCACTTCACGTGCAGGTCGCGGATCGGCTTCGGCTTCGCCGATTGCCGGTGGCATGCTCGTCGGAGGTTGCGGCTGCACGTCCTTCAGCCGTTCACGCGTCACGGCGCGCCGCGCGATGGCGTCGGCTTGGTACGGCAAGGCGGCGGAAGGATCGGTATCACCGTTGGCGAACATGATCACCGCCATGTCCGGCGCTCTCACCGCTCCTTCGGGAAGGAACAGCACCGCGTTGGCCCGACACGCCCATTGCTCGACTCCGGCCAGATCCGACACCGCCGCGTCGAAGCTGACATGGTTACGGACGCGCTGGATATGCCGCCAAAGGTGGTAGCGCATCTTGGTCATCTGGCCGTCGCCGCGTGACATCACATAACCGATGAAACCCCGCAGATGCGGCGCCAGTTCGGGATCTGACAGGTCACGCCAGCCAAGCAAGCGATGGGGAAAGTCGAGCGGTGGCAGGTCGCGCACGGTTGCATAGGCGTTTATGAGGAGCGGCTCTGTGGCAACGTCGGCAACCTCGGGCGCGGCCTCGTTCCGGCTGAACAGCCGCTTCAACAAACTCATCGTCGATCCTCCCGATCTTCCCGCTATCCAGCGAATGCAACCAACCTGCCTCAGGCCGTTTCACACCCCTCAAACACCGACCACCCCGTGCGCTGCACCAGCCGTTCCAGCGCAACCGTACCGAGCTGCGAATTGCCCCGGTCGTTCAGCCCGGGAGACCAGACGGCAATGCTCGCCTTGCCCGGCGCCACCGCCAGGATACCGCCGCCAACGCCAGACTTGCCCGGCAGGCCGACACGAAAGGCGAATTCGCCTGATCCGTCATAATGGCCGCAAGTCATCATCAGCGCATTGATCCGCCGCGCGCGCTGCGCCGAGACCACCGAATGCCCCGTCGCCGGGTTGCGCCCGCCGGCCATCAGGAAACGCCCGGCCAGCGCCAGCTGACGGCAGTTCATCGCCAGCGCGCACTGGTGGAAATAGACCCCCAGCACCAGGTCGACGGGATGGTGCAGATTGCCGAACGCGCGCATGTAATTGGCCAGCGCGATGTTGCGGTAACCGGTGCGCTGCTCGGCCTCGGCCACCACCTCGTCGATATAGATGCCCTCCTCGCCGACCAGCGAGCGGACGAAGCGCAGGATCTCGCCGATCGCCTCCCGCGGCTGGTGCCCCGACAGAATGATGTCCGACACCGCGATGGCGCCGGCGTTGATGAACGGGTTGCGTGGGATGCCGCGCTCGGTCTCCAACTGGACGATCGAGTTGAACGCCGTGCCCGACGGTTCGCGCCCGACGCGCCGCCACAAGGCGTCCCCGACAAGGCCCAGCGCCAGTGTCAGGCCGAACACCTTGCCGACGCTCTGGATCGAGAAGGATTCCTCGGCATCGCCGGCGAGATGGCAGGTCCCGTCCGCCTCGATCACCGCAAGGCCGAAGCGCGCCGGGTCGATCGCGGCGAGCGGCGCGATATAATCCGCCACCGCGCCGCGATCGGGCATGTCGGCGATCTCGGCGGCGATGTCCGCGATGATGCGCGACAGGTCGGTCATCGTCGCCGGCTAGCATGAAGCCCCGCAAAGCGCGACCCGGCGCCGTGCGGCAACCGGGTAGACACCCGTCAGAACGACGCCGAGATCGCGAACAATATGATTGCGGCGCGCGCCTGGCATCGGAGCAGCAACGTGATCGGTAGGTCGCTCGAAACTGAGCGACATCCTACCCGTCCCGGCCGCCCCCCGCGCGCCGGGGCGGGACCATCAGGTCCCGTCGCGCCGCAAGGTCAGCACCTCCACGCCGTCTGCGGTCACCGCGACGGTATGTTCGAATTGCGCGGACAGCTTCCGGTCCCGCGTCACCACCGTCCATCCATCGTCTTCGGTCGCCACCACGCGGCTGCCCTGGTTGACCATCGGCTCGATCGTGAACACCATGCCCTCGCGCAACATCAGGCCGCTTCCGGGCTTGCCGAAATTGAGCACCGAGGGCTCCTCATGCATCTCGCGGCCGATGCCGTGCCCGCAATATTCCCGCACCACCGAATAGCCGTGCTTCTTGGCATGCCGCTCGATCGCGAAACCGACATCCCCCAGGCGCGCGCCGGGGCGCACCTGTTTGATCCCCTTCCACATCGCCTCCTGCGCCACGCGCACCAGCCGGCGCGCGGCGGGTGGCGCATCGCCGACGACATAGGTCTTGCTCGAATCGGCGATGAAGCCGTTCTTTTCCAGCGTGATGTCGAGATTGATGATGTCGCCGTCGCGGATGATCTCATGCGCGTCGGGCACGCCGTGGCACACGACATGGTTGATCGAGCAGTTGAGCACATAGGCAAAGCCATATTGCCCCTTGCTCGCCGGCCGCGCGGCAAGGTCCATGGTGATGTAGCGCTCGACCAGGTCGTTGACCTGCATCGTCGACATCCCGGCAAGGTCCTGCCCGTCCAGCATCTCGAAGACGGAGGCGAGCAACTTGCCCGACAAGCGCATCAGCGACAGTTCGTCCGGTGTCTTGATCATGTCAGGCGGCCAGCGCGTCCGTCATGCCGACCTGCGCGCCGTCGAGTTGCAGCTTCACGATATGGTTGAACGACAGGGTCGGATTGGCCTCGCCCAGCATGCCGATCTTCATCCAGAACTCGGCCTGGGCGTTGATCGAC
>NZ_JAQGLG010000202.1 GCF_028292965.1 Sphingomonas bacterium
CGCTACGCGGTCCCCCTCCCCGTACCGGGGAGGAATTTATGAGCAGCATTCCCTGCATGTGGATGCGCGGCGGGACGTCGAAGGGCGGCTTCTTCCTCGCCGACGACCTCCCTGCCGACGCCGCCGCACGCGACGCCTTGCTCCTGCGTGTGATGGGATCGCCCGACCCGCGCCAGATCGACGGGATGGGCGGCGCCGATCCCCTCACCTCCAAAATCGCGGTCGTCTCGGCATCGGCGCGTGAGGGTGTCGATGTCGATTACCTGTTCCTGCAGGTGTTCGTCGATCAGGCGATCGTCACCGACGCGCAGAATTGCGGCAACATGCTCGCCGGCGTCGGCCCGTTCGCGATCGAGCGCGGGCTGGTCGCCGCAACCGGGGACGAGACCTCGGTCGCGATCTTCATGGTCAATACCGGCCAGATCGCCGTCGCCACGATTCAGACACCGGGCGGCATCCCGACCTATGACGGCGACGCGCGCATCGACGGCGTGCCGGGCAGCGCGGCGCCGATCCCGCTCGAATTCCGCGACACGGCCGGCTCGTCGTGCGGCGCGCTGCTGCCGACCGGCAATGCTGTCGACATGATCGATGGCGTCGCCTGCACGCTGATCGACAACGGCATGCCGTGCGTGGTGTTCAAGGCGGTCGGTGTCGGCGCGACCGGTTACGAGGATCGCGACGCACTCGACGCGGCGACCGAACTCAAGGCGAAGATCGAGGCGATCCGGCTCAAGGCCGGGCCGATGATGAACCTCGGCGATGTGACCGACAAATCGGTGCCCAAGATGATGCTCGTCGCGCCACCCGCGCACGGCGGCGCGGTGACCGTGCGCAGCTTCATCCCGCACCGCGCCCATGCCACGATCGGCGTGCTCGGCGCGGTCAGCGTGGCGACCGCCTGCCTGGTCGCCGGTTCTCCGGCCGCGGACGTGGCCTCGATCCCCGAGGGCTCACGCAAGACGCTGTCGGTCGAACATCCGACCGGCGAGATGAGCTGTGTGCTCGCACTCGACGAAAACGGCGCGGTGACCAGCGCTGCATTGCTGCGCACGGCGCGCAAGCTGATGGACGGAAAGGTGTTCGGATGAGTGTCGACAGCGAGGGCCGGATCACGAGCTGGACCCAGACACCTTCGACCCCACGCTTCGTGCCGCCGCCCGGCGCGGTAGATGCACATTGCCATGTGTTCGGCCCTGCCGCGCAGTACCCGTTTTCGGCCAAGGCGAAATATCTGCCGCAGGATGCCGGCCCGGACATGCTGTTCGCACTGCGCGACAAGCTCGGCTTCACACGCAACGTCATCGTCCAGGCGAGCTGCCACGGCACCGACAACAGCGCGACGCTCAACGCGATCGCCCTGTCGGACGGCAAGGCGCGCGGCGTGGCGGTGGTGGATCCGGCAATCAGCAACGGGGAATTGGCCGCGCTGCACGAGGGCGGCATCCGCGGCATCCGTTTCAACTTCCTCAAACGGCTGGTCGATGACGCGCCCAAGGACCGGTTCCTCGACGTCGCCGCGCGCCTGCCGGCCGGCTGGCACGTCGTGGTCTATTTCGAGGCCGATATCCTCGAAGAGCTGCGCCCCTTCCTCGACGCGATCCCGGTGCCGTTGGTGATCGACCATATGGGCCGGCCCGACGTGACGCAGGGTCCCGATGGTGCCGACATGCGCACCTTCCGCAGCCTGCTGGACTCGCGCCCGGACATCAACGTCAAGGTCACCTGCCCCGACCGACTCGACGCCAAGGGCCCGCCTTGGGACGATTTCGCCGCCGCCGTCCGCCCGCTCGTCGGGGATTATCCAGACCGCGTGCTATGGGGCACCGACTGGCCCCACCCCAACATGCAGGATGCCATTCCCGACGACGGCGCGCTGGTCGACATGATCCCGCGTATCGCGCCAACGGCCGAGCTGCAGCGCAAGTTGCTGATCGATAATCCGATGCGGCTTTACTGGAACGATTGACGGTGGAGCCTGGTGGAGCTGAGGGCTCTAAGTCTATGGTGTCAGAGCGCACCATACCGTCCCTACCTCTTTGTTTTACTATAGTTTTGTAAAATGCTGCGTCTCTGACGATTCTGGTTCGTCCCACACAATCCGGCACGGAATGTGGGACCGAATGTGGGACCGAACGGAGATGAAAGTATGGCTGGTTTGACGTCGCTCCAGGTCAAGAACGCCAAAGTCGGCCGGCACGCCGACGGGCGCGGACTTTACCTTGTGGTCCGCGAAGGTGGGTCGAAAGCTTGGGTATTGCGAGCCCAGATCGCAGGCGCTCGCCGGGACCTTGGCCTAGGTTCGGCAGCCACACTGACCCTCGCTGCTGCACGTGGGAAGGCCGCAGATATGCGTGCGCGGCTGAAAGCCGGTGAAGAGATCCGGCCGAAGGCGCCGCCAAAGCCCAAGCCAAAACCAACGTTCGCTGAAGCCGCGCAGGCATGTCATGAGGCGCTCAAAAGCGGCTGGGCCAACAGGCGTCACAGCGAATCCTGGCTCGCATCACTCGAAAACCATATGTTTCCGGCCATCGGTACAGTTCCGGTCGATACCGTGACCAGCATCGCGATACGCGACGCGATCGCACCGATCTGGCTCATCATCCCTGAGACTGCGCGACGAGTGCTGCAGCGCGTCGGCGTGGTCCTCGATTACGCTCACATCCGGGAATGGCGGCCGAATGAAGCCAGCCTGAGGTCAGTTCGGAAGGGACTGCCGCGCCAGCCGGCGGAAGAGAACCACTACCCTGCCCTGCCTTACGCCGAAGTGCCGGCTTTCGTCGCGCGCCTCATGAAATTGCCGCTGGCCGCGGGACGCGATGCGCTCCTGTTCACCATCCTGACAGCGGCTCGCTCTGGCGAGACGCGGCTGGCGACATGGTCAGAATTCGACTTGCCGTCCGCAACGTGGTCGATTCCCCCATCACGCATGAAGATGAAGCGGGCGCATGTCGTGCCCTTGGCAGAGCCGGTCATTCAAATGCTTGAAAGGCGCCTGACCCTGCGATCAGAAAGTGGTTTGGTATTCTCAAACTCTGGGACGAAACCACTATGCGACATGACGATGACCAAAGTGGTCCGGGATATGGGTATGGCCGAGATCACGGTGCACGGCTTTCGCAGCTCCTTTACTGACTGGGCGGCAGAGGAGACCGATTTCCCAAAGGAGGTGGTCGACAAGGCGTTGGCTCACCAGTTGGTCGACCGCGTCGAGGCAGCGTATCGGCGCACAGATTTTTTTGAACGACGACGGAAGTTGATGGATGCTTGGGCGAATCATGTCATCCCTGCACCTCCGAATAGGAGCGCCTGAGGCGGCGCAAGCGAGTAAACTCGGTAAGCGGTCGGTCTGGAGTCGCCCCAGTTGCAGACATTCGCTGTCGCGATAAACTCTCAGGATGCGCAGATACACTGTCACCCATGCTGGACGCGAAAGTAGTGAGCCTTTTTCAAACTACGATCGTGTCCCACCTCGTGGTGTAGGTTCGTCGGCGCGGGCACGACGATCTTCCGGCTTGGCCGGATTGATCATGCGGCCATTGCTGGCAGCGTGACGAGTGGATCATCGCTCAACTGGGCGACACTTTCCAGTGTGATGTAGCGGGCGCGCTGGACCGCCCATTCGTCATTCTGCTCGAGCAGGATCGCGCCGACCAGGCGGATGATGGCGTCCTCGTTGGGGAAGATGCCGACGACGTCGGTGCGCCGCTTGATCTCGCCGTTGAGGCGTTCGAGCGGATTCGTGCTGTGCAGCTTGGTACGGTGCTGCGGCGGGAAGCTCATATATGCGAGGACGTCCTCCTCGGCGGTATCCATGAGCTTTGCGAGTTTGGGAACGCTGGGTCTTAGTTGATCGGCTACCTTGCGCCACTGGGTCTTGGCCGCGTCGGGCGTTTCCTGCGCATAGGCAGTGGCGATGAACGCGGAGACAACGCGCCGGCCGCTCTTGCCGGCATGGGCAAGCGCGTTGCGGGAGAAGTGGACGCGGCAGCGCTGCCAGGTTGCGCTGAACACGCGCGACACCGAGGCCTTGATGCCCTCATGCGCGTCGGAGATGACCAGCTTCACGCCGCGCAGGCCACGTCGTGCGAGGCTGCGCAGGAAGTCGGTCCAGAACACTTCGGCTTCGGACGGACCAACTGCTATGCCCAGCACCTCACGCCTGCCGTCGCTGTTCACCCCGACCGCGATGGTCACCGCGACCGAGACGATACGGCCGGCCTGGCGCACTTTGAGGTAGGTGGCGTCGATCCAGACGTAAGGCCAGTCGCCCTCGATCGGCCGATCGAGGAACGCCTTCACCCGAACGTCGATCTCTTCGCAGAGCCGGCTGACCTGGC
>NZ_JAQGLG010000222.1 GCF_028292965.1 Sphingomonas bacterium
CTAGCGCATAGTGCGGACAGGCGAAAAGCTTTGCCCAGCCGCGCTTCGGTAGGTCCTTCCAGTGGCCGCGATGATAAGCGTCGGATGCCATCAACGGCACAACAGAGCCCGCCTCCGCGAAAACCATCTGCTCGATCCCGGTATTCACCTTGCCCCAGCTCGCGGCCTCCTGCAGCGTCGATGAAGAACATGCCCCGTCGCGCACATCGGCGACGGTGATCTGCACTGCGTATTTGTGCACCTGGACATCGTCATGGCCGAGGATCTCGGCGCAGACGACCGTGTCCTGGATGAAGTTCTTCGGCACGCCGCCGCCGATCATCAGCAGGCCAGTGGTGCCGGCCTTGATCTTGATGTCGGTCAACTCGCGGAAATCGGCGATTGCGTCGAGCACCATGTACGGCTTGCCCTCCTTGGCGCGATCGACCTGATGCTTGACCAGTCCGAAGCCGGCCGAGCTGTCGACGAATGCCGGGCAGAAGATCGGCACGTCATGCTCGTACGCCAGCTTGACCAGGCTGTTGTCCTTCTTGCCGTTCTCGACGAGATATTTGCCCATCGCGCGGATGAACTCGCGGCTCGAATAGGGGCGCGGCTCAAGGCTGTTGGCGATCTCCAGAATCGTATGGTCGCAATCCTGCAGCTGCTCTTCGTCGATATAGGTGTCGTAGATGCGGTCGATCAGCAGCGAGCGCAGCGTGTCGTCATCGGGCACTTCCAGCGCCTGATAATGCTTGTGGCCAAGCCCTTCGAAGAAATCCATGTCGACGATCGACGCGCCGGTCGCGACCACACCGTCGATCATGTTGTTGCGCAGCAGCTCGGCGTACAGGTCCATGCACCCGCCGGCCGAGGTCGAGCCGGCGATGACCAGGAAGATCGAGCAATCCGGGTCGGCCAGCATCTGATTGTAGATGTCGGTCGCACGGCCCAGGTCGCGGCTGGTGAAGCTCATCTTCTTCATCGCATCGACGATCGGCCGTGCGTCGAACTTGGTGATGTCGATATGCTCGACAATGGTCGAGAGCAGCTCGGCCTTGCGGGTATCGTTGATGGCGTCGGTCATTTTTCTTCTTCTCCTTGTCCCCCTCCCGCTTGCGGGAGGGGCTAGGGGTGGGCGCCCGGCTCAAGCGAGCGCACCGTTAGCGGATAGCGGCAGCCCACCCCCGACCCCTCCCGCAAGCGGGAGGGGAGGAGGGAGGACGATAATGAAAGCCTGTTACAGCGTGACGACGTTCGACGCGACCTCGCGCTCGTCGCCGATATACAGCGACGCCATCGGTTCGTCCTCGACGATCACCGTCTCGTCCGAGCCGAAGCCGTTGAACGCGGTGCGCATCGCGCAGCCATAGGCGCCGAGCATGCCGATCTCGATATAGTCGCCTGCTGCCACGTCCGCCGGCAAGGCGAACGGCCCTGCCATATGGTCCATGTCGTCACAGGTCGGGCCATAAAAGCTGAAGTCGACGTCACGCGCCCGGCTGTCGGGCTCGCGCAGCAAGGTCACCGGAAAGCGCCAGCCGATATGCGCCGCATCGAACAGCGCGCCATAGGCGCCGTCATTGATATACAGCTCCGACCCGCGCCGCCGCTCGACGCGCACGATGAGCGAGGAATATTCCGCGCACAGTGCCCGGCCGGGTTCGCACCACAGCTCCGACGAATAGCTCACCGGCAGGCTCTCGAACGCACGATGGATCGTCTCGAAAAACCGCTCGAGCGGCGGCGGCTCCATGCCAGGATAGGTCGACGGAAAACCACCGCCGACATCGACCACATCGACGGTCACCGCCGCCTCGACGATCGCCGCGCGCACGCGCTCCATCGCCTGGGCATAGGCTTCCGGCGTCATCGCCTGGCTGCCGACATGAAAGCAGATGCCCAGCGCATCGGCGACTTGCCGCGTGCGGAACAGCAATTCCTTCGTCTCGCCCGGCGCCGCGCCGAATTTCGACGCGAGGCTGAGCTTCGAATGCTCCGAGGAAACCCGCAGCCGCACGCACAAGGTAAGGTCGCTCGCACCACGCGTGGCGCGGACGATCTTCTCCAGCTCCTCGATCGAATCGAGGCTGAAGGTCTTCACGCCATGCGTGAAATAGGCCTCCTCGATCGCCTCCTCGGCCTTGACCGGGTGCATGAAGCACAGGGTCGCCTCAGGCAGCGTACGCGCGACGAGCCGCACCTCGAAAATCGAGGCGACATCGTAATGCGTGATGCCGCTGTCCCAGAGGATCTGGAGCAGGTCGGGTGAGGGGTTCGCCTTGACCGCATACATCGAACGACCCGGAAACTTCTCGACGAAGAATCGGGCGGCCCGCGCCGCGGCGTGGGGACGAATCAGCGTGACCGGCTGGACCGGACGCTGCCTGGCGATTTCGACTCCGGTGACGGTGGTCGAGTGGGCTTTCGCTAGCCCCAGCGCGCTATGATGCTTGTGCAACTCAAGGGACCTCCAAGTGCCTTTCGGCGAACGGTGAAAAGCTGCCTTGCGGTTGGAAGTCCCATGGGGCAGCGGATGGGCGAAATAGGATCGACATTCCCGCATGTAAAGCGAATATCGATTCACGGAGGTGACGCGTGACGATTTTAAGACAACCGACCCGGGCCGGGGTGCGTGACGCGGCCGCCAAGATTGCCGCGATCCTCCCGCCGTCACCGTTATTCGTGAGTGAAATCAAGGGTGTGCCGGTGGCGTTCAAAGCCGAATCGCTGCAGCCGATCGGCGCGTTCAAATTGCGCGGGGCGTGGCACCGGTTGACCGCGATCGACCCCGAAATGCGCGCCAAAGGCGTCGTCGCCTTCTCGTCGGGTAACCACGCCCAAGGGGTCGCCTGGGCGGCGAAACGGCTGGGCATGCCGGCGCTGATCGTGATGCCGTCGGATGCGCCCGCGTCGAAGCGCGAGGGCACGCTGGCATTGGGCGCCGAGGTCGTGACGCATGACCGCGCGACAGAGAGCCGCGAGGCGATCGCCGGCGCGCTTGCCGAGGCACGCGGTGCTACCCTCGTGCCGAGCTTCGACGATCCCTGGGTGATCGAAGGGCAGGGCAGCGCCGGCATCGAGGCGGCGGCACAGATGGAGGCGATCGGGCTGGGCAAGCCGATTCGCGTGGTCATTCCGTGCGGCGGTGGCGGCCTCGCGGCGGGTATCGCGCTGGGCCTGCCCGACGCCGCGATCACCGTCGCCGAGCCCGAGGGCTGGGACGATATGCGCCGCAGCCTCGAATCGTCGTGGATCGAGGAGGTCGGCGACAATCCGCCGCACACCGCCTGCGATGCGCTCCAGACCAAACGCGTCTCGCAACTGACCTTCGACGTGCTGTCGCGGCGCGACGCAATAGGCGTCGCGGTCAGCGAGGAAGAGATCGCCGAGGCACAACGCTGGGCCGCCGACAAGCTGCGTCTGGTGATCGAGCCGGGCGGAGCGGTGGCGCTGGCCGCGCTACTGGCGGGTAAGGTGCCGGTTGCGCCGGGCACATTGGTGATATTGTCCGGCGGCAATGTCGATCGCGCGGCCTATGCCCGCGTGCTGGCCGGCGAACCCGTCGAGCAGGCGTCGCGCCCCGCGCTCACGCAACTCAGCTGATGTATGGCATTGATCCGCTGAGCCCGGTCTTCCCGAGCATCGCCATGCTCGGCGCGTTTGCCTGTGTGATCGGCGGCATCGCGCTGATCCGCCGCCAGGAACGCCGCAAGGGTGCGCTGATGCTGGTGATGGCAGCGGTGCTGGTAGCCAATGTGCTGATCTGGACGCTGTGACCGAATTTGACGGACAAGGGGTGGGTAGGCTGACATGAACAAGGGGATAATTGTCCGCCTGTCGACGTCCATCGTCGCAGTTTACATGATCGGCATACCGGCGACGGGATGGGCACAGGTGACATCCGTATCGCCGTCTTCGTCGTTGCCCGCCGAAGGCGGAGTTTGTGAACTTCACGTTTGGACCAGCACGGATTACGTTGCGCAGCAACACGGGTTGTTGGAAGGCTTCGGAGCAGTCGGCGCTATCGTTGATATGGCCGTTAGCAAACGCCCGGCGCGGGATATCGGTGGGCAGATGGCTCAGTATCTCGACGTAGATGCGGAGTTCGCTGAACTCCAAAAAGTTGATCTCGCAACTATGCTAAAAAGACCGGGCTTACGGATTGTAGCTGAGCCCGGTGTCTTGAGCTGGAAAGAGACCAAGTCGTTATCGAAGAATTCTAGGCGACGCACATCTTCAACGGCTCAGTGTTACGCTGAAATAATTATTAGCTCCGTGGTTTACTCCAAAGCAGCGCTGTTTCGCGGAAATTTGTACGTGAATATTGCGTATCGTGATTTTACGGGACGAACGTTGCCAACCTTCGTACTGGGTTTTGGCAAAACGGCGTTGGAAAAATTCCCAGCAAGAGCCGATGATCAGGCGGATGCCGCCCGTGCTGAAATTCGCGACGCTTTCAGGGCGGCCTTCGCCGCGTATGCCATGAAGAAGCTGACATCGTAAGGCTCGCGGGAAGCGCGCTGATGATATTGTATAATTACTGTACAGGTGCCCCTACACTTAAACCTGCCTGTCACTTATTAGGCGCTTGGTATCGGTGCGTGTCACACAGCAGGAAAATCGTCTTGTGTGACGCTGCAGCTTACTTAATCACACTTGCGACTCTCACGATCGGACCCACCCCAGCGAAGCCGCGACAACGAGCACCGCCCCTGCCACCATCCCCGTCACCGTGCGAACATGGTTCCAGGTGGTCCAGTTCGGCAGATAGTCGTGCCACAGTTGCGCGGCGGCGGCGCTGGTCGGATCGACCGCCGCCAGCGCGTCGTTCAGCGGCACGTTGAAGACAACGGTCACGCCGATTGCACCGACCAGATAGATGACGCAGCCGGCCAGCAGCCAGAGCGACCCGGGCGCTCCCCAACGAACCAGCGCAACGCCCCCGAGTATGAGACAAATCAGCGCGGTGCCGAACATCGCGGGCATCAACAGGCACTTCACCGCGACGAGATCCATCGATTGCATAGCCGCCACTGCGCTCGGAACGGGCAGGGCGCCGAGCGCCCGCATCACCAGCGTCGAGAAGGCCAGGAAAAAGCCACCGACCACCGCTGCACCGAACGCGCCGAGCAGCGTCAGCAGGGTGATTGACCGTTCCATCGTCATGGTCTTTCCTTCCGCACCCTTCGCCGGCCGTCGCTAAGCGACGCTGCGGACGGCCGAAAGAAGGTACAATTTCTATACCGAGCGCCTGGGAGGGGGCAGGATGAACGTCGAACCTTGGTGCCCGGTGGCCGCGACCATCGACACGATCGCCGGCAAGTGGAAACCGACGATATTGCTCCATCTGAAGAACGGTCCACGCCGTTTCAACGAGCTGCGTCGGCTGATGCCCGATGTCACCCAGCGCGTCCTGACCATGCAGCTTCGCGCGCTGGAGGCCGACGGGATCGTCACCCGCACGGTGCATGATCCGGAACCCCCACAGATCGTCGAATACGCCTTTGCCGCGCGCGGCCTGACGCTCGGGCCGATTCTCGACGCGATGGTCGATTGGGGCGAGACGCATGCACGCTGAATTTGTGGATCAGGCCGCGCGCCTGAAGGTCAGATTGTAGCGCACATTCCCGGTCAGCGGATGACAGCCCTCTTCGAGCGGCTGCACGCCGTGAAAGGTCATGCGCGCCGGCCCGCCCCATACGACCACATCGCCATGCACCAGCGGCACGCGGCGCGGCCGGTCGGCGCGTGCCTGGCCGCCCCACAGGAAAATGGCGGGGACGCCGAGCGAAACCGAGACGATCGGGTCGTCGAAACGCCGTTCGTTCCTGTCCTGATGCAGCGAGAGACGCGCGCCCGGCGCGTAGCGGTTGATCAGGCAGGCATCCGGCGCAAACGCCCCGAACCCCGCCGCCGCTGCCGCACGCGCGGCCAGATCGGCAAAGATGCCGGGCATGCCCGGCCAGCGTCGCCCGCTCTCGGGGTCGACCGGATCGTAGCGATAGCCGGTGCGATCGGATACCCAGCCGGTCGTACCGCAATTGGTCATCGCCACCGACATGGGCCAGCCACCCGGCGTTATGAGATGCCGGAAGGGAGCGCTCTGCGCGATGTCGGTCAGTGCAGCGAGCAGTTCGCGATCGATCGACGCCGCAAAGCCGCCAAGCACCACCGCGCCGTCATCGAGCGGCAGGTCGCGCGCGACCTCGCCGAACAGGTCACGGATCGGCGCCGACGCGTCAGCTGGCATCATGGAAGATGATCCCCAGCGTATGGCGGTGGCCCGAACGCAGCTTGCTGACGCCGTGACGCAAATTGACGCGGTAGGTGCCGCGCGAACCCTGCACCGGTTGGCTGTTGACCGCGAAGATGACCGCGTCGCCCTTGCGCAGCGGCACCACCATGGCGCGCGACTGCATGCGCGGGCGCTGCTCGGTCATCACGAACTCGCCGCCCGTGAAATCCCGGTCCGGTTCGCTCAACAGGATCGCGGCCTGAAGCGGAAAGACATGTGCCCCGTACAGATCCTGATGCAGGCAATTATAATCGTCCTTGCCATAGCGCAGCAGCAGCGGCGTCGGCCGCGTCTGACCCGCTTCATGGCAGCGCGCGATGTACGCTTCATGGTCGCTCGGAAAGCGAGCCTCCATGCCCATCCTTTCGTGCCAGCGATTGGCGAGCGGCGCGAGATGCGGGTAGAGACTGGCGCGCAGGCTTTCGACCAGCGGCGGCAGCGGATAGGCGAAATATTTATACTCGCCACGCCCGAAGCCGTGTCGCGCCATCACAACCTGGCTGCGGAACGCCGCACCTCCGTCATAAAGCCCCGCCACCGCGTCGCACGCCTGCGGGATAGCAATTTCGGCGACACCGCCCAGCCCTGGGCATCGAGACCCCCCGCGACGGCCGTCCAGTCGATCGATTCCACCGCGCTCCTGTCGGCCTGTAATGTGGTTGTTTGCATGACCCGTCCTTGCTTGTCGGACGCATCCTCACACATGTCGGACAAGTGGCACCCCGGGGCTTGCTTTCGAAGCGAGACGAGGTGCGGTGCGACGTTCAGGCCGCCATCTCGAGATAGTCTGTGATCGCGTCGCGGCTCTCGTCTCGCACCAGTTCGCGCCCGATCTGCACAAGATCGTGGTCGCTCTCGCCCTGCGCATCGGGTGGCGGACAAGACCGCTGAGACCACGGAGACGATCACGCGCTATCTTGCTATCGACAGGTAAGGGCGGCCGGCGCCACCGTGTCCGCCATGGATAAGCACCGAAAAGATGTTACGGGTTTTCGCCGGTGGATTGTCCTTGCCGGACGATAGCTGTGATTTGATGGGAGATGCCGGCGCGCGATGATCGATGATGCGAGCCTCAATGCGTGGTTCTGCCGGGAGGTTCTGCCGCTCGAACCCGCCTTGACGCGCTTCCTTCAACGAAACTGGCGAGTGGCGGACGATGTGATCGACCTGAGGCAGGAAACCTATGTGCAGACCCTCAACGGCGCGCGTCAGGCGCTGCCGCTGCACGCGCGTCATTATGTCTTCACCGTCGCGCGCAACCTGCTGATCAACCGCGCGCGGCGCGCGCGTATCGTGTCGTTCGAACTGGTCGCCGATCTCGAGGATATCGAGCGAGACGTGGATTTTCTCGCCACCGAACGCCAGCTCGGCGCGCGGGACGAACTGCGCCGCGCCCAGGCCGGCCTCGATGTCCTGCCGCCACGTTGTCGCGAAGTGGTGCGGCTGCGCAAGGTGGAAGGGTTGACGACGCGTGAAGCTGCCGAGCGTCTAGGCGTGGGCATAGACACGATCGAGCGCCAGCTGACCATGGGCATGCGCGCGCTGTCGGATTTCATGCTCGGCGGCACCGGCAAGATCCAGCGGCCGGCCTTTCCGCGGCTGCGCCGGAAAGACAAAACGGCATGAGCGCCGTGACCGACATCGAGCAGCGCGCCGCCGAGTGGCTGATGCGGCGCGAGGAGCCGGGCTGGTCGATCGGGGATCAGGCCCGACTGGATGCCTGGCTCGATGAGTCGATGGCGCACAAGGCCGCCTATTGGCGG
Source organism: Sphingomonas bacterium (assembly GCF_028292965.1). Classification (GTDB taxonomy): domain Bacteria; phylum Pseudomonadota; class Alphaproteobacteria; order Sphingomonadales; family Sphingomonadaceae; genus Sphingomonas. The sequence goes on from NZ_JAQGLG010000222.1 coordinate 8,041, forward strand.
CTGGAACATGGCTGGCGCGAGGCTGACCGGATCGGTGCACTGGGCCTCGTCCCGGCCGAGGAAGAGATGCCACCATCATTCGCCACACGCTGGTGGCCGATGGTGGCGGCGGCCTCCCTGGTCGCCATGCTGGCGTTCGGCGCGGTCGAGCTGGTCCGGCCCGGGCCGGCACCGGTCGTCGCTGCGCAGCATTTCATGACTCCTGTCGGCGGGCGCCGTATCGTGCCGCTGGTCGACGGCAGCAAGGTCGAACTCAACACCGCCACGACGATGCGCACCGCCGTCACCGCGGAACATCGTGAGGTCTGGCTCGATCAGGGCGAGGCCTATTTCGAAATAGCGCATATGGAAGACCACCCCTTCGTGGTCCATGCCGGCAGCCGCACGGTGACCGTGCTCGGCACCAAATTCTCGGTCCGTCGTGAGGGCGACCGCGTCACCGTCTCGGTGGTCGAGGGCCGGGTGAAGGTCGATGATGCGCGTCAGGTCGATGCCGTGCCCACCGCGATCCTCACAGCTGGTGACGTGGCGGTCGCGCGCGGCCCGGCGACCTTGCTCGCCGCCAAGTCGGAACAGCGGGTCGAGGCGGCGCTGGCGTGGCGGGGGGGCGTGCTCAATTTCGACCGCACCTCGCTCGCCGACGCGGTGAAGGAGTTCAACCGCTACAACCGCAAGCAAATCGTCATCGCCGATAGCGAGACGGGCGAAATCCGCATCGGTGGCACCTTCCAGGCGGCCAATGTCGATGCCTTTGTGCGGCTGCTGCACGACGCTTATGGCCTCCGCGTCGAGACCGGCCCCGACAGCGTGACGATTTCCAACTGAATAACGTTACGGGTTCGCGACGGACGTTTGTCTTGAATTGCTGAGGAACGCGAAAACCGCGTCCTGTAGGAGGGGTTAGCATGAACAGGCATTTGATCGCCGCATTGGCCACCGGTACGTGCATCGTCGCCATGGCGATGCCGGCGCAAGCGCAAGCCATGACATTCGAAATTCCGGCGGGTAACCTGTCCCAGGCGCTCGACGCCTATGCCCGGCAATCGGGCCGCCAGGTCGTCTACAAGGCCGATGACGTGAAGACGGTCCGCTCCTCGGGCGTCCGCGGCGCGATGGCCCCCGACGCGGCGTTGCAGGCGATCCTCGCCGGCACCGGTTTCGCGATTCACAGCGACAGTTCGGGCGCGATCGCCATCGTGCGCTTGGGAAACGGCCGGGTCCGCGCGAGCGCGGCACCGGAGCAAAGCGCCCCGGCCCCGACGGCCGTTGCTGCGGAGCAGCCTGAGGCGGCGCCTGCCGAGGTCATCGTCACCGGTTCGCGCATTTCGCGGCGTGACTTCCAGTCCGACAGCCCGATCTCGACCATCAGCAGCGCGCAGATCACCAGTTCGGGCCAGCCCTCACTGGATCGCGCCATCGGCCAGATGCCGCAGTTCGCCGCCGCCCAGGGCGCGAGCGAAGTCGGCGACGTGCAGGGTGGCCTCGGTTTCTCCGGCGGCCAGTCGTACAGCGATCTTCGCGGTCTCGGGCCGAACCGTTCGCTGGTGCTGCTCGACGGCCGCCGCCTGATGCCGTCGAGCCCGGAAGGATCGATCGATCTCAACACCATCCCGACACCGATGATCGAATCGGTCGAGGTGATCACCGGCGGCGCCTCGGCCACTTATGGTTCCGACGCCGTCGCCGGCGTGGTCAATTTCAAGCTGCGCACCAAGTTCAGTGGGCTGGAACTCAGCGCCCAGCATGGCGCGACGACCAAGGGTGATGGCGCCACCAACCAGTTCAGCGGCATCGTCGGCGGCAATTTCGGCGACGGCCGCGGCAATGCCGTGCTGGCGTTCGAATATTCCGATCGCGCACTGGTCGAAGGATCGACGCGCCCGTTCTTCGCCAATATCCGCCAGCTCGCCCGTCCGCCCGAGGGCATCCTCGCCGCCGGCAATTATGGCGGCGGCGCGCCGACCGTCGCGGCGGTCAACGCGGTGCTCGCCGGCTATCCCGGCACGACGCCGATCACCGCCACTGCCAACGGGCTCTACAATGGCGCGATCGGCCTCAACACCGACGGCACGATCTTTACCACTGCCGCGGGCGCCAATTGCGCCCAGAACTACAAAGGCCTGAGCAGTGGGATCAAGGGCGTCAATATCAGCCCCAACTGCACCACGGCGCAGGTGGCGCTCGGCCAGTATTTCGGCGTGCAGGTGCCGCTGACCAAATACAACATCTTCGCGCGCACCACCTATGAACTGACCGATCATGTCACGGCTTATGCCCAGTTCAATTATATGGAATCGACCGCCATCGACCAGACCGGGCCGGGGTCGAGCAAGGCCGCGCTGCCGCTGATCGTGCCGCAGAACAATCCGTTCGTCACCGGCAACGCCGCGCTGCAGAGCATCCTCAATTCGATCACGCCGGCGCCCACCGGCAACATCATCGTCACCAAGCTGCTGAGCGCGTTCGGCAACCGCGTCGAGACCTTCAAATACGACGTGTGGCAGGCGGTCGTCGGCTTCAAGGGCAGCATTCCCGGCACGCACCTCAACTACGACATCTACGGTTCGCTCGGGCACAGCCAGTTCATCAACAACAATTTCGGTGACGTCAGCCGCGCCGCCATCACCTCGGTGCTGAACGGCACCGCCAATTATACCGGCAATGCCGGCAATTGCCGCGGTTATGCGTGGAACCCGCTGGGCAACAATGCTCTCTCCCCGGGCTGCCTGGAATATACGCGGCGCGACGATCACAGCATCAACACCATGACGCAGAAGGTCGTCGAAGGCACGCTGGAAGGGCCGATCTTCAAGCTGCCCGCCGGCGACCTGCGCTTCGCGGTCGGCGGCGACTATCGCGAGGTCGGCTTCGATTTCCGGCCGGACTCGACGCTCGCCACCAACGATTCGCTGTCCTACGGATCGATCACGCCGGCCTCGGGCAAGCAGACGGTGTACGAGGCGTTCGGCGAATTGCTCGTGCCGATCCTTGCCGACCGGCCCTTCTTCAAGGAGCTCTCGCTCGACCTGGGCTATCGCTACTCGCACTATAATCAGTCGGGCAGTAACAGCACCTGGAAGATCGACGGCACCTGGGCGCCGGCCGATGTGATCCGTTTCCGCGGCAGCTATTCGCGCGCCATCCGGGCGCCGAGCCTCGCCAATCTCTACGGCCCGACCAGTGTGGGGCAGCTCAACATCGGCACGCCGCCCAGCGCGGGCGATCCATGCGCTGTCGGCAGCGTCTTCCGCACCGGTGCCAACGCCTCCCAGGTGCAGACCCTGTGTATTGCGCAGGGCGTGCCGAGCGCGCTCTATCCGACCTACACCTATGGCGTCGCCTCGGTCGCCGGGCAGGACGGCAGCAACGTCAACCTGGCGCCTGAAAAGGCCACGACCTATTCGTTCGGCACGGTCATCACGCCGCGCTTCTCGGGCGCGCTTTTCCACAATTTCAATCTCTCGGTCGATTATTACAATATCAAGATCAAGGGAGCGATCGGCTCGCTGCTGCTGACCGACATCCTGCCGCGCTGCTTCAACTCGGATGGCGCCAGCAACCCCGGCTATTCGGTCAGCAACGCCTATTGCTCCCGCATCACGCGTGATCCCGCGACGGGCGTGATCCTGCTCGGCCAGCAGGGCCTGTTCAACTTCGCCACCTATACCGTCGCCGGCATCGATACCCAGATCAACTGGAAGTTCGGGCTCGATGCGCTGGGCATGTCGTCTTCGGCCGGTTCGCTGCAGTTCGACACGGTGGTCGCCTATCTCAATACGTACAAGGTGGCCGGGCTGCTGGGCTCACCGACGCTCAACTATGCGGGCAGCGCTGGTTATGGCGGCGTCGGCGGCGGCATCTCGCATCCGAAATGGAAGGCCAATACCAGCCTGACCTATGGCAATGGGCCGTTCTCGCTCACCGGACGCTGGCGTTACATCGGCGCGATGATCCATTCGGACAAGGTCGCCAACGCCGCCGCCGTGACCCCCGGCGTCCCCGCCTACAGCTACTTCGACGCCAATGTGCAATATACCATCAACCGACGCTTCACGCTCGGCGCCGGCTTCACCAACCTCACCGACAAGGCACCGCCCTTCATCAGTGCGGCACCCCTGACCACCGATGCCGCGACCTATGACGTGGTCGGTCGCACCTGGTTCATCAGCGCCAAGGTGAAGTTCTGATCCTTGCGCGGGAAAGATAGGAACGAACGACAGCATTGCCTGCTTCGCGCGGGGCTGGAATATCCTGGCCGGCCCCGCGCGATCCTGTTTTTGTGAGCGATGAAAGCGCCATGCACGCATAAGGCCGTGCCGCGCGCCTGTGAGCAGGTGCCTTCGCCCGACAGCTCTGGCATGATCAACATGAATCGAGGCTTAAGTCAGTAGAGACATAAGATATTGAAATACAATAATATTAACTACAGAAGGAAGCCCGAGAAAACCAGCCAGGGACCCCTGACATAATTGTGCTGCGCGATCAGGGGGCGACGGCGCTTCGGTGACGACGTGATTCAACGTGCCGCGAGGACCCGTTATCAGCCGCACCCATGACCGACGCACGCCCTTCGCAATACAAGCCCGACTTCGCCCGCATCGCCGGGCGGCTGTGCCGCAACGGCGCGACCGATATCGAGGTCGCTGATATTCTCGGCATTTCGGTGCGGACCTTCTATCGCTGGTGCCTGCAGCATGATGACTTCACCGCCGCCATCAGCGTCGGCAAGGAGGCCGCCGACGACCGCGTCGAGCGCTCGCTCTACCAGCGCGCCGTCGGCTACGATTATACCGCCGAGAAGATCGTCACCCCACCCGGCGGCGGCCCGGTTGTCATGTTCTACAACGTCCATGTCCCCGCCGATGTCCGCGCCGCGCTGCACTGGTTAGCGATGCGTCGTCCAAGGCCATGGGCTCGCGTGCCCGAGCCGGACGCCGATCTCGCCCACATCATCGGTGAACGGCGAAAGCAGGTCGCGGAAGAGAGCGAACGACAAGCGGCCGAGCAGCAGGGGCGCTTCAAGGCCGCCGTCGAAAGCGAAGTGGCACGACGGCTGGCGGGCGATACCGGACGGCGCTCGCACAAAACAAAAGGGCCGCCGCTTGTCGCGACGGCCCTTCCATGATGTTCGATGGGCAGCTCGCCCGCCAGACTCACCGGATCGGCGAGTTCGGGTCCAGCCGCATATCGAGATACTTGTCCACGCTGCCCATCAGCTCGGGCATTTCATGCTCAAAGAAGTGGTTCGCCTTGGGGATCGTGTCGTGATGGATCGTGATGTGCTTCTGCGTGCGCAGCTTGTCGACCAGCTTCTGCGTCGCGCCGGGGGTGACGACCTCATCGGCCTCGCCCTGGATAATGATGCCGGAGGCCGGGCACGGCGCGAGGAAGGTGAAGTCGTACATGTTGGCCGGCGGCGCGACCGAGATGAAGCCGCGAATCTCCGGGCGGCGCATCAGCAGCTGCATGCCGATCCACGCGCCGAAGCTGACCCCGGCGATCCAGGTGGTCGAGGCTTCGGGATGGAAGCTCTGCACCCAGTCGAGCGCGCTGGCCGCGTCGGACAGTTCGCCCACGCCATTGTCGAACGTGCCCTGGCTCTTGCCAACGCCGCGGAAGTTGAACCGCAGCGTGGCGAAGCCGCGGCGCTGGAAGGTCTTGTAGAGTTCCTGCACGATGCGGTTGTTCATCGTGCCGCCCGAAGACGGGTGCGGGTGGAGGATCATCGCGACCGGCGCACGCGGGCGCGGGCCCGGAGCGAAACGGCCTTCGAGACGGCCGTCGGGGCCGGGGAAAATTACTTCGGGCATCTTACCTGCTGACGAAAATGGAATGGGCGCGCGCACGTCGCGGAATTGCGCGCTATATAGTCACGAAGCGCCTTGGCGCAATCATTCTGCCGGGATGACCATAGAGTTGGCGACACGCATCTATCTCGACCATGCCGCGACGACCACGATGCTGCCCGCCGCGATGGCGGCGGTCGAGGCGGGGATGCGCCACTGGGCCAACCCGTCCTCGCCCCATGCCGAGGGGCGTGCCGCGCGGGCCGCGTTCGAACAGGCGCGCGCGACGATCGCGGCGGCGCACGGCTGGAGCGGCGAAACATTGCTGACGGGTGGTGCCAGCGAGGCGCTGGCGATCGCGCTGGGCCGGGCGACGGTGCCGCGCCGGCTGATCGGCGCGACCGAGCATGACGCGGTGATTCGCGCCGCACCGGGCGCCGAGGTCATGCCGGTGGATGATTCGGGCCTGATCGATCTCGACCGGCTCGCCGCCCTGCTGGCCGATTCGCCGCCCGCTCTGGTCGCGGTGCAATGGGCGAACAGCGAAACCGGGGTGCGCCAGCCGATCGGCGACATCGCCGCGATCGTCCATGCCGCAGGCGGGCTGTTGCTGGTCGACGCAGCACAGATGCCGCCGGGCGCCGACCCGTCGCTCGGCGATCATGCCGATTTCATCGCGCTGTCGTCGCACAAGCGCGGTGGGCCGCCGGGCGTCGGGGCGTTGCTGGTCCGCGACCTCGCGACGCTCGAACCGAGCGGCGGGCAGGAGCGTGGTTATCGCGCCGGCACCGAGAATGTGCCCGGCGTTCTCGGCTATGCCGCGGCGCTGGGCGAAATGCCCGACATCGCGCACTGGGCGGCAATGCGTGCCCGGCTCGACGACGCCATCCTGCGTTCGGGCGGAGAGGTGGTCGGGGCCGCCGCGCCGCGTCATCCCGCGATCGGCTCCTATCGCATGCCCGGCGTCGCCGCGACGGTGCAGCTGATCCGGCTCGACCTCGCCGGCATATCCGTGTCGGCGGGCAGCGCCTGTTCGTCGGGCAGCATGAAGCCGAGCCATGTCCTCGCCGCGATGGGCTGGCAGGAACCGGCGTTGCGCGAAGTGGTGCGCGTCAGCTTCGGCGCAACGACCAGCGACGCCGAGATCGACACCTTCATCACCGCCTGGCGCGCCATCGCCCGCGAAGCACGGAGCCGGGCGGCATGACCTATCTCGACTATCAGGCGACCACACCGCTCGCCCCCGAGGCACTGGCGGCGATGCTGCCCTGGCTGGAGCGCCAGCACGCCAATCCCCATTCCGCGCACCGCGAAGGCCGCGCCGCCCGCGCAGTGGTCGAACTGGCCCGGGACAAGGTCGCCGCGATGTTGCCGGCCGGCGGTGCGGTCAGCTTCACCGGCGGCGCGACCGAGGCGCTCAACTGGGCGATCAAGGGCACCACCGGGCCGATCGTCACGCTCGCGACCGAACATGCCGCCGTTCTGGACACCGTGGAAGCGGAACGCCGGGCAGGGCGAGCGGTCACGATCCTGCCGGTTGGGTCCGACGGCGAGGTCGACCTGGACCAGGCCCGGCAAGCCATCATTCCAGGAACCGGGCTCGTCACGGCGATGCTGGTCAACAACGAGATCGGCGTGGTCCAGCCGATCGCCGCGCTCGCCGAACTGGCGCATGCCGCCGGCGCGCTGATGCTGTGCGACGCGGTGCAGGGCGCCGGACGAATCGGTATCCCCGCCGGCTGCGATATGGTCGCGCTGTCCGCCCACAAGATCCACGGCCCCAAGGGGATCGGCGCGCTGTGGCTGCGCGAGGGCGTGACGCTGGCACCGTTGCTGCACGGCGGCGGGCAGGAAGCGGCCGGGCGTTCAGGCACCTTGTCACCTGCATTGTGCGCCGGCTTCGGCGCGGCAGCCTTGTTGATGGCCGAACGCCACGAACAGGATGAGGCGCACGTCGCCCATTTATGGGAAACAGCCTTCAAGCGCTTAGGCGCCGGCTGGTCGGTCAACGGTTCCACCGCCTATCGCTATCGCGGCAATCTCAACCTGCGGCATGACGATCTCGACGTCGCCCGCCTGATGTCCGACCTGCGCGACATCGCCTTTTCCGCCGGTTCGGCCTGCGCCAGCGGATCGGGTCGCCTTAGCCACGTTCTTCGCGCCCTTGGGCTCACCGACGCGGAGGCGCGATCGAGCATTCGCCTCGGTTTTGGACGCTATACCACCGAGCACGAACTGATCACCGCGATCGACCGCATTCTTGCCGCAACTGATGCGCAAAGACTCGCGGCATGACCCTTGTTCGCTTCATCGCTACTGACGGATCGATTCGCGAGGTCGAGGCACAGCTCGGCGACCGTCTGCTCGATGTGGCGCAGGCCAATGGCCAGCCGCTCGAGGGCACCTGCGAAGGGCAGATGGCCTGCTCGACCTGCCACGTCATCGTCGTGCCGGAAGACTTTGCTCGCCTGCCACCGGCGACCGAGATGGAGGAGGACATGCTCGATCTCGCGACCGGCGCGACGCGCACCAGCCGGCTGGCGTGCCAGATCTGGGTCGATGCGGAACTCGCCGAGCTGACCGTACGCATTCCCGGCGATGTGAGGAATATGCAGGGCCGCTAAGGGTTTGCGGGCTTGGCATTCCATTGTGCTGTGCTAGCCTCCGCGTCGGAGTGGGGGGCACGCCCGGGGATTTTCGCAGGAGAAAACCATGAAACTGCTCGCAATGATTTCCGCTGGCCTGGTGGCCACGGCCGTACTCGCCGCCGCGCCGGCTTCTGCCGATCGTGGCCATCACGGCCATGGCTGGAAGACCAAACGGGTCTGCAAGACCAGCTGGAACCACGGCCACAAGCGTGTGGTGTGCCGCAACGTGCGCGTCCGCTGGTAACTAGCCCTTGATCGCGCCGCCCGGCCCCGCCATATGGCGCGCGGGAGTCGGGCGGACGTGGTCGTCGCCAACCCGGTCAGATCCGGAAGGAAGCAGCCGCAACGATTTCGCCGCGGGTCGTTCCGGCTCCCACCGCGCAGCCAGCGAGAGCGCTGCTGCGCAGCGCCACGCTGGCAAGCGCGGCCGGCGGAGCTGAAAGCGCCGTTCGACGAAGCGGCTTTGCCGCTTCGCTTTCGACAGCCAACCCCAACCTTTCCCTACCATACCGCACATCCGCGCCCTAGATAGGGTGCAATGTCCGACTCCTTCGATCTTGGCGAACCGCCCCAGCCGCAGCGCAACGACGCCTATCGCGTGCTGGCGCGCAAATACCGTCCGCAAACCTTTGGCGAGCTGATCGGCCAGGATGCGATGGTCACCACGCTGGGCAACGCGATCAAGCGCGGCCGGCTGGCGCATGCCTTTCTGCTGACCGGCGTGCGCGGGGTCGGCAAGACCTCGACCGCGCGCCTCATCGCCAAAGCGCTCAACTGCATCGGCCCGGACGGGCAGGGCGGTCCGACGATCGATCCGTGCGGGGTGTGCGAACCGTGCCGCGCGATCACGGAAGGCCGGCATATCGATGTGATCGAGATGGATGCCGCCAGCCATACCGGCGTCGACGATGTCCGCGAGATCATCGATGCGTCGCGTTATTCGGCAGTGTCGGCACGCTTCAAGATCTACATCATCGACGAAGTCCACATGCTGTCGAAGAACGCCTTCAACGCGCTCCTCAAGACGCTGGAGGAGCCGCCTGCGCATGTGAAGTTCCTGTTCGCCACCACCGAGGTCAACAAGGTGCCGGTCACGGTGCTGTCGCGCTGCCAGCGTTTCGACCTGCGCCGCATCCCGGCCGACAAGCTGGCCGATCACTTCGCCCGCGTGTCCGAGGCCGAACAGGTCGAGGCCGAACCCGAGGCGCTGGCGCTGATCGCCCGCGCGGCGGAAGGCTCGGCGCGGGACGGCCTGTCGATCCTCGATCAGGCGATCGCCCATGCCGGCATGGAGGGCGGCGGTGTCAGCGCCAACGCGGTACGCGAGATGCTCGGCCTGTCGGATCGCGGGGCGATGCGCGACCTGCTTGGCCGGTTGCTGGCCGGGGACGGGCAGGGCGCCCTGCAGTCGCTGCGCCGGCAATATGATCTCGGCGTCGACCCGCTCAGCGTATTGCGGTCCCTGCTCGAGACGATCCACGCCACCACGCTGATCAAGCTGGGTGCAGCACCCGACCCGGGCCACGCGGCCGAGGAGCGCGAGGCGCTGACCGGCTGGGCGAGCCAATTGTCGTTCGCGGCTCTGCACCGCCTGTGGCAGTTGCTGCTCAAGGGCCATGACGAGGTGGCCCGCGCCGCGCTCCCGATCGAGGCCTGCGAAATGGTGTTGCTGCGCATCGTTCATGCCGCGACCCTGCCCGATCCCGGCGAACTGGCGCGCATGATCGCCAATGGCGCGCCGCCGGTCGCCGCACCTGCCGCACCACCGCCGGCTGCGAAACCGAGCGAGGCGCCGCTGCCCTCGTCGATCCATGAGATCGCCGAACTGCTGGAGAATTCGGCCGAACAGGCGCTCGCTTCGCGGCTGATGTTCCATGCCAGCGTGGTGCGCCTGTCGGGCGCGGAACTGGCGTTGAGTGCGTTGCGACCGCTGCCGGCCGATTTCGTGGCGGAGCTTGGCGCGACGCTCAAGCGTTTGACCGATCGCGTGTGGAAGATAACCACCGAGCAGGTCGCCGGCGACCCGACGATGCGCGAGCAGCTGGAAGCCGGTGCCGATGCGATCAAGCAGGCGGTGCTGGCGACCCCCGTGGTGCGGGCGGCCTTCGAGGCCTTTCCCGACGCCGAGATACAAAAGGAAGAATGGGACCGCCTGGTCTCGCTGAGGAGCAAAGCATCATGAAGGGCCTCGAAGACATCATGGCCATGGCGCAGAACGTTCAGAACGAACTGCAAAAAGCCCAGGCCGGACTCGACACGATCGAGGTCGAAGGTGCGGCCGGCGGCGGGCTGGTCAAGGTCACGGCTTCGGCCAAGGGACGGATCATCGGCATTTCGATCGACGATTCGCTGCTCGTGCCGGCCGAGAAGCAGATGCTCGAGGACCTGGTCGTCGCCGCGTTCAACGACGCCAAGGCCAAGGCCGACACCGCGTCGAGCGCCGAAATGGCCAAGATGACCAGCGGGCTGCCGCTGCCCCCGGGGTTCAAGCTGCCCTTCTGAGCGACTTAGCGCAGGCAAGAGTCCAGTCCGTCGTTGCGCACGATGCCGACCCAGTGGCTCAGCACATTGCCGTGACGCCGGGTGAAGCCGCGTGGATCGATCGCGTCGCGTTTCTTGGGTAGCGGGAGGACGGCGGCGATGCGGCCGGCCTCACTCGGCGACAGATGCGTGGCATCATGCCCGAAATAGCGCTGCGCCCCGGCATTGGCGCCATAGGTGCCGATGCCGGTCTCGGCGACGTTGAGATAGACCTCCATGATGCGGCGCTTGCCCCAGATCGTCTCGATCAGCACGGTGAACCACGCCTCCAGCGCCTTGCGCGGATAGCCGCCGCCCTGGATCAGGAAGACGTTCTTGGCGGTCTGCTGGCTGATCGTCGAGCCACCGCGGATGCGCCCACCCCTGGCGTTGCGCTGCATGGCCTTTTCGATCGCCTCGAAATCGAAGCCGTGATGGGTGCAGAAATGCCCGTCCTCGCCGGCGATCACCGCGCGCGCCATATTGGGATCGATCCGCGACAGCGGCATCCAGCTTTTGGTCAGGCCGTTGCCCGAGATAGCGTTGCCGAGCATGGTCAGCGTCATCGGCGGCGGCACGAAACGATAGACCGCGACCCACAGGATCGAGCCGAGCACGAAACACAGCACCCCGAAGATGAAGCCCCGCAGCACGCGCATGAAAAGCGAGCGCTGACGCGGTGTCCGGGTTCTATTCCCTGTCATCAAGGTCATGAGGCGGGCGGGGTTCGATCGTTGCCGAGCGACACATGGCGTCCTGTCATCGCCATCCAGGCGAGGATGGCAGCGACGATCAGCGCGACATTGGTGAGCCAATAACCCCATTGCCACTCGACGCGGATGACGGAGGCCACCGCCGCATCGAGAGTTTCGCGGCGCTGTTCGGCGGCGCGCTCGGCGATCGACTGGCCGGTGAGACCGCGGGTGCCCAGCCAGACGAGCAGTAGCGCGGCGAGCGATGTGGCCAAGGTCCACAAGGCGCGACGGGCCGGGCCGAAGCTCAGCACCAGACCGGCAATCACCGTGATCAGCGCCAGCGCGATGTAGAGATTGGGGTGATTATTGTTCGCTTGGGCGGCGTCGCCGAAGAAGGACACGCGGCCCGTGGCGAGTTGCCAGCCCGAGGCGGAGATCAGCTTGCGTTCCGAGCAGGACACCGTGACCCATGGCAGGAAGAAGGCCGCCAGCGCGATGCCTTTCGGGATCTTGATCCAGCTCCACATCATGCACCCCCGATCGATCAGCACGCGCGAGCCTATCGCGCGATCTCGGTCGCTGTCTATGCACTTGGCGCGAGGATTGAATCAGCTTGTGCACGGCCCGTCGCATAAGCGCCGTGCGCGGTGGAGAAATCATGCGCCGAGCAGGCCTCGCCGGCGAAGAACAGGCGCCGGTCGACCGACGCGGCGAGTACCGCGCGTTGCGGCGCCATGCCGATCTGTGCGTGGCTGTAGCTGCCATGGATGAAGGGCTCGTGGCGCCAGCGCGTGGCGGCGATCGGCTTCAGGCGGGTGCGCCAGTCGCTGCCGAGCAGCGCGACGATCTCGTCGATCGCGAAGGCAGTGGCATCGGCGTCCTCCAGCGCCTCGGCGCAGTCGCCGCCGAAGAAGCTTTCGATCACCGGTGCGCCGAGGGGCGACAGGCGATAGCTGGCGGTGCACGCGCTGTGGGGATTGCCGGTGAGATGGGCGTTGGCGGGCCATTCGACCGGGCCACGCACGGCGAGGAACACCTTGTCGGCGAGGCCGAGCGGCAGCGCGGCGGCGGCGGCCTGCTTGTCGGGTAGCGGCGGGTCGAAGACGATGTCACCGCGCGCCAATACGGTCGTCGGCACGCAGATGATGGCACGGTCGGCGGTGATGGTGCCGGCCGAGGTTTCGACCCGCAGCGTCCGCCCGCGATGGTCGATCCGTTCAACCTGCGTGGATAAGCGCACCGGCACCTGACCAGCGTGATCAACGATCAGCGTGCCATAACCTTGGATGACCGCCCAATTGTCCTCGGTCGAGGCGTCTTCATAGGCGGCCCAGTCATGCAGCGAGACGCGTGACAGCGGCGCGCCATTGGCGAATCCCGAGATCGCATCAATCAGCGGGCGCCAGCGGTCATCGGGGGCGATGAAATCCGACAAGGGACGATCGGAGCAGGGCAGGGCGGCATGGGCGGCTTCTTCCCAACGCTCCCAAGCCTTGCGGAACGATGCCTGTTCGTCAGGCGGATAGCCGAGATCGCGCCATTGGGTGCCCCAATTGGCGGTGTCGGTGCGGATGTCGAAACCGCGAGCGCGGGCAATCGCCGTCCACGGGTTGCGCTTCGCCGAATGCAGCCAGCCACAGCCGAGATCGAACGCCTGACTCTCGTGTGAAAAAGAAAGCGCGCGACCGCCGAGACGGTCGCGCGCTTCGATAATCAGTACGTCATGCCCGGCGTCGTGCAGCCGCCGCGCCGCCGCAATCCCGGCCGCACCGCCGCCGATGACGACGGTGCCGACCATGGATCAGGCGTAAGCGAGCATCCGGCGGTCGCCGGCAATGCGCATCATCGCCTTTTGAAGCTTCTCGAACGCGCGCACCTCGATCTGGCGGACGCGCTCGCGGCTGACGTTGTAAACCTGGCTCAACTCTTCCAGCGTCTTGGGATCGTCGGTCAGACGACGCTCGGTCAGGATGTGCTTCTCGCGCTCGTTGAGGTCATCCATCGCCGAGGTCAGCATCTCGTGGCGTACGTCGGCTTCCTGTGCCTCGGCCACGACCGTATCCTGCAAGGGCGAGTCATCGGCCAGCCAATCCTGCCACTGGCCTTCGCCATCCTCGCGCATGGGGACGTTGAGCGATGTGTCGCCGCCCATCGCCATGCGACGGTTCATGCTGGTCACTTCGGCCTCGGTCACGCCAAGGTCGGTGGCGATCTTGGCGAGATGCTCCGGCGACAGATCGCCGTCCTCGAACGCGTCGAGCTTGGACTTCATCCGGCGCAGGTTGAAGAACAGCTTCTTCTGCGCGGCGGTGGTGCCCATCTTCACCAGGCTCCACGAGCGCAGGATGAATTCCTGGATCGAGGCGCGGATCCACCACATGGCATAGGTCGCGAGGCGGAAGCCGCGATCGGCCTCGAACTTCTTCACGCCCTGCATCAGGCCGATATTGCCTTCCGAGATGAGTTCGGACACGGGCAGGCCATAGCCGCGATACCCCATCGCGATCTTCGCCACGAGGCGCAGATGCGAGGTCACCAGCTGCGCGGCGGCATCGGTGTCACCATGTTCCTCGAAGCGCTTGGCGAGCATATATTCCTGCTCGGGCGCGAGGATCGGAAACTTCTTGATCTCGGACAGATAGCGGTTGAGGCTCGCCTCGCCGCCGAGTGCAGGGATCGTCGCGGGGACGTTGCTGCGGTTTGCCATGATCGTCTTCCTTCCCTTGTGCGCGAGCCCCTGCAGAGAGGCGGTTCGCGCGTAGTCGTTATACGTCGAGTTTACTGAACAGTTCCTGCATGTCGGCAGGCATTTCGCTATCGAACGCCAAAGCGATACTTTTCACCGGGTGGATGAACCCCAACCGGGCGGCATGCAAGGCTTGCCGGTGGAAACCGATCGTTTCGAGAATCGGTCTGTGGACTTGTTTTGTTCTACCATAAACCGGGTCTCCAATCAAGGGGTGTCCGAGCGATGCCATATGCACACGCACCTGATGCGTGCGGCCGGTTTCGAGCCGGCACTCGACCAAAGCGGCCTCGTTGAGGCGGGTGAGCGTGCGGTAATGCGTCACCGCGCGCTTGCCGCCTGCAACGATGGCGATCTTCTTGCGGTTCTGCGGGCTTCGCGCGAGAGGCGCATCGACGCTGCCTTCGCGCGGCATCGGCCGGCCGGTGACGATCGCCTTGTAGCGCCGGTCGATCGAGTGATCGGCGAACTGTTTGGCCAGGCCGACATGGGTGCGGTCTGTCTTGGCCGCGACCATCAGGCCCGAGGTGTCCTTGTCGATCCGGTGGACGATCCCTGGCCGCGCGACACCGCCGATGCCCGATAGGCTGCCGCCGCAATGATGGAGCAGCGCGTTGACCAGTGTGCCGTCGAAATTGCCCGCCGCCGGGTGGACGACCAGCCCGGCCTGCTTGTCGATGACGACCAGGTGCTCGTCCTCGAACACCACGTTCAAGGCGATGTCCTGCGCCTCGTTATGCGCCGGGGCGGGATCGGGCACGACGATGTTGAACAGCAGGCCGCCATCGATCTTGCGCGAGGGGTCACGAACGAGATTGCCGGCCGGATCGCTCACCGCACCCGACGAGATAAGCGCCTTCAGCCGCTCGCGCGACATGGTCGGCACGGCGTCGGCCAGGGCACGGTCCAGACGCCAGCCCTTGGCCTCGTCCGAAATCCGCGCTTCGATGATGGAAACCCCCCGGCTCATTAGGCTAGGAAGATGGGAATGAGGTTGAAAATTTCAAGCACCCTGCTGGCAAGATTGGTCGCGGAATCTGCTGCATCCGCGAACGAGGTCTGCGGACTGCTGTTCGGCACGGGCGAAGAGGTGGTTCACGCCGTGAAATGCGCCAATGTCGCGGCCGATCCGGCCACTACATTCGAGGTCGATCCGGCCTCATTGATCGCAGCGCACAAGGCCGCTCGTGCCGGCGGGCCGGGGCTGCTCGGTCATTATCATTCGCACCCAAATGGGTCATGCGAACCGTCGGCGCGGGATGCCGAGGCGGCGATGGGTGACGGGGCGTTGTGGTTGATCCTGACCGGGACCGGGGGGCGGCTCTGGCGGACACGGGTGGTGGGCGTGTTTGAAGAGGTGGCTATCGAAGCCTGCTAGTGTCTCAGTGCTTGTACCTCCGCTGTGTACCACCCCGGCGAAGGCCGGGGGCCCAGTATCGAGACGTCAATGGAGAGGGCAGCGGGTCGCTGCCGATGTTTCCCAACTGGGCCCCGGCCTTCGCCGGGGTGGACTGTTTTGAGGGCATGAGGTCAGTCATAAGCCGCAACCCACTGGCTCGCACCACTCACCCCGCGAACGGATTCAGCGCCGTCGCATAATGGGCCATCGCCATCGTGGTCAGCTGCGCGTTGACGCGGATGCAGCTGGGGAAGGTGCTGGCATCGGTCACCAGCACATTGGTAGTGCCGTGGACGCGGCACTCCAGATCGACCACACCCAGCGCCGGATCGGCATTGCGGCCATTGCCGCCCTGGGGGTGCGAGCTTGCCAACGTCACGTCATCGGCCTCGGTGATGTGGCGTTCGAAAAAGGCATCCACATCCTCGTCGGGCCGCAGCGCAAAGCCGCGTGCCAGCGGGGGATAGACCTCGATCGCGCCCGCGGCGAAATGGACGCGGGAAAGGGTGGCGAGCGCACGGCGCAGCAGCGGCAGTTCGACATCGTCGCGCAGCTTGAGATGGAGGTTGCCGCCCCTCAGGCTGCCCTGGCGATCGGCCGGGATCAGCACGCCGGCCGAGGCGAGGCGGCCATAGTTGCGCATGCGCTGGACGTGATCGCCGAACCAGCCGGGCATCAACGTCGACATGCTCATCGGCGGCTGGAAGTGCGATTCGAGCAGGAAATCGCCGCGATCGACATAGGTCGCCATCTGGTCCTCGTCCCAGACGTTCATCTCGCGGCCCTCGGGCATCAGCGCGACGACGGGGGAGGAGATGTTGAGCGACATGTTGGTGCCGGTGCCCACGATGTCGCTCCTGTCGAGGATGCGGCTCGACGCGATCGTGCCGGCGGCGACGACGACGCCCTTGGTGGCGCGGATGAAACGGGTGGTGCCGTCTTCCATCAGCACCTCGACACCGTCCGCGATGCGGCGTCCATCGTCGGTGTCGTCTTTCCAGCGAATCCGCTGCACCTCCGCCTCGGGCAGGATGCGGGCGCCATGCTTGCGTGCATCGATCAGGTAGGATTGGGCCATGCCCTGCTTGCGGCCATAGGGGCAGCCGGTGTTGCAATAACCGCAATAGGCGCAGTTCGCGCCGATGCTGTCCGGACCGTAATTCTTGCGGAACCAGGGGGCGGGCGCGGCCGCGTCGCGCGCCTCGCCGGTCGCGGCGGCGTAGGCGGCCCAGCCGCGCGTGAGGTGGGGGCCGTTGTTGCGGCCGCTTATCGGATCGATGGGGGCGACGCCGAGCCGCTGCTCGACCGCTTCATAAGCGGCGAGGAAGCGGGCCTCGTCCACCGGTGCGCCGAGCGAGGCCCAGCGCGCGAACACGTCGTCGGCGAGCGGATGGACCTGGCCTTCCCCCTTCACGCGCAGGCAGATGCCGTTGTTGATGACGGTCGACCCGCCGACACAGCGGCCCTGAAAGACGATGATGTCATGGTCGCGCGTGTTCTGCAGGCCGCCATCGACGAACAGCCGCGCGGTCATCCGCGCTTCCTGATGGGTGATGCGCGAGGAAGGATAATGCGCCCCGGCCTCGACGATCAGCACGTCATGGCCCTGCGCCGCGAGCGTCGCCGCCGCGACCGCGCCGCCGGCGCCCGAGCCGATCACGATCACCCCTGCGCTTTCGGGCACGGCCTCGGCGCCGAGCATGTCCTCGTGCGTCAGGTCGCGGCCTTCGAACATGGTGATCGGCACGTCGCCGGGCCCGCGCACGCGGTGGGCGGGGAGGGTGAAGCCGATCTGCGCGAGCACGGGATTGTCGCGATTGTCGTCCTGGGTGACGCCCTGCCAATGGCCGTAATAGCCGGCATATATCACGCCGCGCAGGCGGCCGAGATCCTGGATCAGGTTGTTGGTCGATTTTTCCAGCCGGTGCGCGACGCGGCGGGCGCGCCAGGCGGGGCCGCCGAGATGGAAGAACGGCCCGCCGAGCACGAACCAGATCACCCAGAGCGACAGCGCGATCTGGCGCGGCATGTTGCCGTGGAACCAGGAGAATTGGCGCTGGATATTGTCGACGACCTGTTCGGGCGTGATCGCCATGTCAACGCCGTGAAACAGCGCCTGCGTCAGCGCCTTCAGGATCGCGGCTTCGAAGGCATTGAACGGTTTGACCATGCGACTTTCCCCACGAAAAGACGCGACCCCATTTTTTCCAGTTGCGTAGGGGAGTTAGCGGGTCGGGGCAATCCGCGCGGATGCTTAACAATGGGCTTATCGCGCGAAACGCGATCAAGTTGCCCCGGATCGACCTACCGTGCGTTAGTGACCGCCTGACTGTAACAAAACCGCCATGGCTTGCGCCCGTCGCCCCGCATCGTCAGAAGGGCCACGATCATTACCCGGAGCGAACCCTTACATGACCATCAGTCCGGTCGATTTTGCCAGTCTGCTCTGCTCGCGCCTTTGCCACGATTTGTTGAGCCCGGTCGGCGCGCTCAACAACGGCCTCGAACTGCTCGCCGACGAGCATGACCCCGAGATGCGCCAGCGCTGCCTCGAACTGCTCGCGGAAAGCGCCAAGGCCTCGGCCAACAAGCTGAAATTCTTCCGTCTCGCCTTTGGCGCGGCGGGCGGGTTCGGCGAGACGATCGACACACGCGAGGCGCGCGCCGCGATCGAGGGGCTATTCGCGGCCAATCAGCGGCTCGAACTGGGCTGGCTGATCGAGGACCCGACCTTGCCCAAGGGCGGGATCAAGGTGCTGCTCAACCTCGCCTTGCTCGCCGGCGACGCGCTGATCCGCGGCGGCAAGCTCGATATCGGCGCCGAATATCATGACGGGCTGGTGGAGATCGTCGTGCGGGCCGAGGGGCCGCGTATCATCCTCGATGCCGAATTGCGCCAGGCGCTGCTCGGTGAGACCGGCGACAGCGTGGTCACGCCGCGCGCGGCGGCGGCCTATCTGGTCCATGCGCTGGTCACCGAGGGCGACGGGTCGGTGCAGGTATCCGACGCCGGCGAGCCGGTGCTTTTGTTCGGGGCGGCGTTCCGGGCTTAGGGTCTATTCTCCCCTCCCTGCAAGGGACGGGGGAGGGGCAGGGGGTGGTTGCGAGCGCAGCGAGCCTTCTTCGGGTCGCCAACGCGGAAGACGCCGCCTTGCATCTTCTGTCGGAAGCCGCCGAGTGCCTCGGCGGACCCACCCCCAGCCCCTCCCTGGAAGGCAGGGCTATCGCATATGGTCGAGGAGGGATGTGAGGAAAGCATCGTCCCATCCAGCGCGTTTGATTTTGGTTTTGATGGAGCCTTTGTCTGGGTGGAGGCGGAGCGTGTTGAGCGCCATTTTCCGGAT
>NZ_JAQGLG010000010.1 GCF_028292965.1 Sphingomonas bacterium
GCCACGGCCCGTCCCCCTTTGAAATTGTCAGTCGTTAGGCGACCTTGGCCTCGACCACTTCGTCGGGCTCGCGCAGCACGTAGCCGCGGCCCCAGACGGTCTCGATGTAATTCTCGCCGTCACAGGCCAGGCTGAGCTGCTTGCGCAGCTTGCAGATGAACACGTCGATGATCTTGAGTTCGGGTTCGTCCATGCCGCCATAAAGGTGGTTGAGGAACATTTCCTTGGTCAGCGTGGTGCCCTTGCGCAGCGAAAGCAGCTCGAGCATCGCATATTCCTTGCCGGTCAGATGGACGCGGCTGCTGTCGACTTCGACGGTCTTGGCATCGAGATTGACGGCGAGCTTGCCGGTGCGGATGACCGACTGGCTATGGCCCTTGGAGCGGCGCACCACGGCGTGGATGCGGGCGGTGAGCTCTTCGCGGTGGAAGGGCTTGGTAACGTAATCGTCGGCGCCGAAGCCGAAGCTACGCACCTTGGAGTCCATCTCGTTGATGCCCGACAGGATCAGCACCGGCGTCTGCACCCGGGCGACGCGGAGCTTCTTGAGCACGTCATAGCCGTGCATGTCGGGCAGGTTCAGGTCGAGCAGGATGATGTCGTAATCATACAGCTTGCCCAGATCCAAGCCTTCCTCACCCAGATCCGTCGTATAGACGTTGAAGCCCTCGGTCGTCAGCATGAGCTCGATCGCCTTGGCGGTCGTCGGCTCGTCCTCGATCAGCAGCACGCGCATCTGGCAGTATCCCTCTGTCGTTTCGCGGCGCCCGAATGCCCCCACGGCCTCAGCACCAAGCACAATCTATTAACCTGATGAGGAATGAACGCAAAAGGTTAATTTTCCGCTAACCGGCCTGAATCCACGAGTCGCGGGGAATCTACCTAGGGGATTCTACGGTCTCGCCGAGCGTTTCGCGGACATAGAGGCTACGAATAAGGGTCAAGATCACCACAAGAAGCGCGGCCGAGAAAAATAACCCGAATAACCCGAACACCACCCCGATGCCGATGATGGAGAAGAGCGTGACAGCGGGCGGGATCGAGATGACGCGGGCCTGGACATAGGGCGTGATGAAATTGGTCTGGATGATCCGCACAACCGCATAGGTTGCCAGTGCGCCGATCAGCGGACCCTGACCGACTGTCGCGGCGAAGCCGAGCGCGGGCAGCATGGCGAGGGTCGGGCCGACATAGGGGATGAACTCGCTGAGGCCGGCAAGCAGGCCGAGCGCACCGGCCGAGGGCACACCGGCGATCCATAAGCCGAGGCCGATCAGCACGCCCATCGTCGTCATTAGGATCAGTTCGGCGCGCAGCCACAGTTTGAGCGTCTCGCCGACATCCTCCAGCGCGTCGGCGAAGGCGGGGCGTTGGGTGGGCGGCACGAGCAGCAACAGGCCGCGACGATAGAGTGCCGGGTCGGCGGCGAAGAACAGGGAGCCGAACAGCATCAGGATGGCGTTGAGCAGGAACTCGCCGCCGCCACGCAGCAAGCCGCCCGTCCCCTGGGCGAGGCGTGAGCCGGCATAGCCAGCCTTGAGCGCGTCGGAGAGCTGCGCGCCGAGCGGGGATTGCGACAGCCAATGGTCGAACTGAAATGCCAGGATCGGCGTCTGTTCGACCAGCGCGTTGACCTGGCCGGCGAAATGCACGCCGAACAACCAGCCGAGAAAGCCCAGCACGACGAGCACCGTCAGGATGCCGAGCAACAGGCCCATGCGCTTTCCGACATGGGGCAGGCGATCATATTGCTCGGCCGCGGCCCGGATGACGATTGCGCCGAGCACCGAACCGAAAGCGAGGATCAGCAGGTCGCCGGCGCGGTACAGTGCCACCGTCACCGCGAGGATGACGATCAGGATGACCACCCGGCGGATGAAACGGGCATCGTCCGCATCGGGTGTCAGGCGGCTCATTTTGGGGAAACGCAGATGTTGCGCAAGCGCTCCGCGAGGAATTCGATCAGCGCCTCGACGCGGGCCGGGCGCAAAGTACCGGGCGGGGTCATCAGGTGCAGCGCGCTTGGCGGGGGCGTCCAGTCGAGGAGGATCGCTTCCAGGCGGCCGGCGGCAATGTCGGCGCCGACGAGGAATTCGGGCAGCGAGGCGATGCCCAGCCCGGCGCGCAGGGTCGGGAGCATGGCGTCGCCGCTGTTGGTGGCGAGCGGCCCGCGCGGGCGCACCGAGATTTCGGCGCCGCCCGGGCCGGAGAAGCGCCAGGGCCCGCTGACATTGGTGTAGCCGAGGCAGCGATGCTCGCCGAGTTGCGCCGGGTGGGTCGGCCGGCCGTGCTTGGCGAGATAGGAGGGCGCGGCGACGATATGGATCGGCATGTCGGCGAGCTTGCGGGCGCGCAGCGAAGAGTCGGGCAAGGTGGCGACACGTAGCGCGATGTCGAAGCCTTCGGCGACGATATCGACCCGTGCGTCGGACAATTGCATGTCGATCTCGATACCGGGATGGGCGGCGAGAAAATCGGGCAGCGCCGGCGCCACGGCGAGCAGGCCGAGCGACATTGGCGCGGCAAGGCGGATCAGGCCCTCGGGGGCGCTCGCCGCATCATGTGCGGCTTCCTCCGCGGCCTGCGCTTCGGCGAGCATGCGCTGGGCGCGCTCGGCCAGCGCCTTGCCGCTCTCGGTCATCGTCAGGCGACGCGACGTGCGGTGGAACAATGACTGGCCGAGATGCGTCTCGAGGCGAGTGATGGCTTTGGAGACCGTCGCCTTGGACAGGCCGATCGCTTCGGCGGCGCCGGAAAAGGAGCGGTGTTCGGCCACGCTGGCGAAGATCGCCCAGGCTTCGAGATCGGGAAGACGCATGGCCGGTACGTTACAACAGGAAACAATCAGTTTCCACCGTTTCCATTTACGCGAGTGAGAAGAGGCTTATCTTGGCGGCAACAAGGAGGTTCTCATGATCGAGAAACGCAGCTTCGACAGTCTCGGCCATGCGCAGCATGGCTGGCTCAATGCCCGGCATCATTTCAATTTCGCCGATTATTACGACCCGGCGCGCACCAGCTGGGGCACCATCCGCGTGTGGAACGACGACGAGATCGACCCCAATTCGGGTTTCCCGCCGCATCCGCACCGCGACATGGAAATCATCACCTATGTCCGCAAGGGTGCCATCACCCACAAGGATTCGATGGGCAATGAAGGCCGCACCGGCGCGGGCGACGTGCAGGTGATGAGTGCCGGCACCGGCGTGCGCCATGCCGAATATAATCTCGAGCCCGAGAAGACGACGCTCTTCCAGATATGGATCGAGCCGAAGCGGACCGGCGGTTCGCCGAGCTGGGGCGCCAAGCCTTTCCCCAAGGGCGAGCGCAGCGGCAAGTTCGTCACGCTGGCTTCGGGCTACGAAGGCGACGAGGGTGCCTTGCCGATCCGCGCCGATGCGCGGGTGCTGGCGGCGACGGTCGAGGCCGGCGAGACGCTGACGCACACCGTCGGTGCCGGGCGGCACGCCTATCTGGTGCCGGCAACCGGCGCGATCGACATTGACGGCGTGCGCTTCGATGCGCGTGACGGCGCGGCGATTTCGGGTGGCCAGACGGTGACGATCACTGCGCTGGAAGATGCCGAGATCGTTCTGGTCGACGCGGAGTAACACTCATTCTTGAACCCCTCCCGCTTGCAGGAGGGGCAGGGGTGGGCTCGCGCTTTCCTCCTACGATATCGCCCGCAATCAGCCGGGCGCCCACCCCCCCACCCCCTCCCGCAAGCGGGAGGGGAGCAAGAAAAAGAAGGAATTCCACATGACCAAGGTTCTCGTGCTCTATTACTCGTCCTACGGCCATATCGAGCAGATGGCCGATGCCGTCGCCGAGGGCGCGCGTTCTGCCGGTGCCGAAGTGGATATCCGCCGCGTGCCCGAGACCGCGCCACAGGCGGTGGTCGAGGCGGCGCATTTCAAGACCGATACCGCGCATCCGGTGATCGAAGGCCCTGACGCGCTCAAGAACTATGACGCGATCATCGTCGGCACGCCGACGCGTTTCGGGCGGATGCCGAGCCAGATGGCGGCGTTCTGGGATACCGCCGGTGGGCTGTGGATGAGCGGCGCGCTGCACGGCAAGGTCGGCGGGGCGTTCGTCTCGACCGCGACGCAACATGGCGGGCAGGAGACGACCCTGTTCTCGGTGATCACCAATTTGCTGCATTTCGGCCTGACCATCGTCGGGCTCGACTATGGTCATCAGGGCCAGATGGGCGTCGACGATGTGGTCGGCGGCGCGCCTTATGGCGCGACGACCGTTGCCGGCGGCGACGGCAGCCGTCAGCCGAGCGAGATCGACCTCAATGGCGCGCGTTACCAGGGCCGGCGCATCGCCGAGGTTGCGGCCAAGCTGGTGGCGTAAGCCACACCTTTCCCGTCACCCCGGACTTGTTCCGGAGCCCCCGCGCCGCGCAAGCAAATGTCGATATGTGTGCGGAACGGTGGATGCCGGAACAAGTCGGGATGACGGTTAAAATCATTGCGTCGATCTAAGGCGCCGGCGGCAGTGTGATATAGGGCATTGTCGCCGGTGGCGTGTCGGGCAGCGCGATGATGCTGCGTTGTGGGATCAGCCAATAATCCGACACATCGTTGATCCCCGGGTTGGCGGGGAAATTGGCGCGGGCGCGGGTGAAGGTCAGCCGCGCCTTCACCGCGCCGGGTGCGCCGACCGTCGCGCCGACCCAGCGCCAATGCCAAGGCTCCCAGGTCACGCCCTGCGCATTGCCGGGAGGGAAAGACATTTCGAAGCCATATTCCCGGCCATGGGCGATCAGCCAGAGCCCGGTCGGGGTCGACGCCATGCACGAGCTGACATCGCCACAACCCGGCGAAGGCCGTATCCCGAAATCGATCGCATAGCCCGTGGCATGCTCGCTATAGCCCGGCGGCGCGACGCTCTGCGCACGCTCGGCGGCGTTCTTGCAGCGTCTGCGCGGGCCGATCTCGCTGCAGAATACCGATCGCTGGTGCGCGATCGAGCGAAAGCACGACACGGCGCGCAGCCGCGGGCCGACCCCGGGCGTCGCCGCGACGGCGGCGAGCAGGCGGCTGAGATCGGGCAGGACATCGCGCTGCACCTTGCACGGCACGCCGATCGCGAAGCCGGGCGGGGCAGGCACCAGATCGCCCGCCGGCACCTCGCCATAAGGAATGTGGCCAAGCACGCGGCCATCGAGCCCGGGAAACACGACCTGGCCGGGGCACAGAACGACCGGATCGGCGGCGAGCGCCAGCGACGGCAGTAGGCCGCAAAGCGCCAGTGAGATCCGGGCCATGGCGATCCGGAAAATGCTGCTCGATCCCGCTCTCATATACCGAAACTCTGGCATGAGCGCGCGCGCGGTGGCAAGAGCGCCGACATGCTCGCCAACCATGTTCTTTTTATCGACGGCGAGGCGCTCGTCCTCGACAAGCCCGCCGGCCTCCCGGTCGACCCGCCGCGCGACGGCTCGCTCAGCCTCGAAAACCATCTCGACGGCCTGACCTTCGGGTTCAAACGCTGGCCGCAGGCGGTGCACCGGCTTGATCGCGATACGTCCGGTTGCCTCCTGCTGTCGCGCAACCCCAAGGCGCATGCCCGGCTGCAACAGGCGTTCGAGCAAGGGCTGGTCGAAAAGCGTTATCTCGCGGTGTTGGAAGGCGTGCCGGCGGGCGAAGAGGGCATGATCGACCTCGCTTTGGGCAAAATCAGTAGCCCCGAAGAAGGCTGGCGGATGCGCGGCGATCCTGCCGGCAAGAAGGCGCGTACGGCATGGCGCGTGCTGACCGTGAAGGACGGTCGCGCTCTGGTCGAATTCCGTCCTGAGACCGGCCGCACGCACCAGATCCGCGTCCATGCCGCCGAGGCGCTGGGCGTCGCGGTGGTCGGCGACCCGATCTACGGCACGGGCGGCACGCCGATGCTGCTCCACGCGGCCTCGCTGACGGTGCCGCGCGCGGGCAAGGAGCCGATCACCGCCGAGGCGCCGATTCCGGCGCACTTCGTCGCGGCGGGCTTCGGGGCGGACTGAAGGCGGCGGCGCATGGTTGCGATTCCCATTTCACGCTCGATCTCGATCGACAGCGACGAAATTATCGAGAGCTTCACGCGGGCGAGCGGGCCGGGCGGGCAGCACGTCAACACCACCGACAGCGCGGTGTTGCTGCGTTTCGACGTGGCCAACTCTCCGGGTTTGCCGGAGGCGGTGAAGCAGCGGCTCGATGTGCTGGCCGGATCGCGCATGACGCGCGAGGGTGTGCTGGTCTTGCGCAGCGAGGGTGCGCGATCGCAATTGCTCAACCGCCAGGAAGTGCGTGATCGCCTGATCGCGCTGATCCGTGAAGCGACGATCGTGCCCAAGAAACGCCGGCCCACCAGGCCGAGCAAGGCGGCCAAGGCGCGGCGGGTCGACGACAAGAAGGGCCGCGCTTCGATCAAGGCCGGGCGCGGCAAGATTAGGATCGATTGATGTACGAGTTTGATGTGTCGAGCGGTTCGAAGGACGAACTTTATGCCGATGTGCTCGGGGCGGCCGACGCGCTGACCGCCGGCGAGCCCGACGCGATCGCCAACTTGGCCAATGTCGCGGCGTTGCTGTGGCAATATCTGCCCGACCTCAACTGGGCCGGTTTCTATCGGCTGATCGAGGGCGAACTGGTGCTGGGGCCGTTCCAGGGCAAGCCGGCGTGCATCCGCATCGCGCTGGGCAGCGGGGTGTGCGGCACCGCGGCGGCGACGCGCGCGACGCAAATCGTGGCCGATGTCCATGCTTTTCCCGGCCATATCGCCTGCGACGCGGCCAGCCGCTCCGAACTGGTCGTGCCGATCATGGTCGGCGACCGGCTGATCGGCGTGCTTGATCTCGACAGCCCGAGCGCCGGCAGGTTCGACACGGTAGATGCGACCGCGTGCGAAAAGCTGATCGCGCTGCTCGCCCCACGCCTCGGCTGATCCGTTTCGGGACAGCCGCAAGACTGGTCGCTAACGGCCGGAAATGGTAAGTAAAACCTTAAGTATCCGGTTGACGCAAGCGGCGTCGTCGGGTCGCTCGAGGAGTGTTTACCATGCGAACCCTGATGATTGCTGGCCTTGCGATGGTTACCGCGATCGCCGTCACGCCCGCCGAATCGCAGCGACTCAGCCCGGCGCCGATGGGCGGCGGGCAGATCGTCATGGGCGGTGGCCAGGTTAACGGCGGCGGGCACTGGTCCGGCGGCGGCCAGGTAATGGGCGGTGGGCAATGGTCGGGTGGCGGGCAAGCCATGCCGCGGCCGCCGATGAATGGCGGCATGCCGCATGGACCGGGCACCAACTATCCCGCACCTCAGCCCCAGCATCCGCCGATGATGCCACCCGCCAATGGCGGCCACTGGCAGAACACCGGCGGCGGGCAATGGTCGGGCCATAGCGGTGGCCACTGGTCGGGCGGCACGAACGCGCCGGGCGGGTGGAACGCCTATCATCGCCCGACGCGCGGCTGGTCGCTGCCGCGCTACTGGATCGCGCCGAGCTTCTACATCAGCGATTATGGCAGCTATGGCCTGTCGGTGCCGCCGGCCGGTTATGGCTGGTCGCGTTATTATGACGATGCGGTGCTGATCGATGGGCGCGGGCGCGTCGCGGATACGGCTTATGGCGTGGACTGGGACGGCAATGGCTATGCCGAAGGCGGGAGTGCCTATGCCTCGGACGGTTACGCTTATGCACAGGGCGGCGCGGGTGGCCAGGGTGGTGTCTCCTACGGCCAGGATTATTACCAGGCCGATGACCAGGCCGATAACCGGGGTTATGTCGAGCAGGCGCCCGCGCCGCCGCCAGCGCGCGTGATCTATCGCGGCGGCGGTCAGCAGGGTTCGTATAGCAGCAGCTATTCGAGCAGCGCGGGATCATCGGGCGGCGGCTATGTCGCGAACGGTTATTATTATCCGCCGGTGACGACCACGACAGTGATGATCGAGTCCGCGCCCGTGGTGACCACCACGACGACCGAATATGTCGAGACCTATCGCGCGGCGCGGCGGGTTTATCGCCCGGCACCGCGGCACCGTGTCGTGCGGCGGAGTTGCACCTGCGCGTGCGGGTGCCGTTGATCTAACCAACCCGTCATGCCGGACTTGTTCCGGCATCCACTGTCCCGCGAACGCAATGGCCTGCGCATACGCGGCGCCGTGGACCCCGGAACAAGTCCGGGGTGACGGAAGAATTCTGGACGCGCTAAGGCCGCCGCGGCTCCGGCCCGGCAAAGGTGATCAGGCTTTCTGACCCGTCGGCCGCGACCGCACCGACGCCGACGAAATTGTCGTCGACCGGGATGTCCTTGAGCGCCGTCATCACCGCCGGGGCTGGCACATCGACGGATTTCTGCCAGTCCTGCGCGTCGTTGCGGCGCCAGTGGATGCGGTAGCCGACCGCGCCATCCACCGGCTGCCATTTGACCGTGGTGTCGAAGCTCAGCGCGCCGGCGATCGACACGCCCGACGGGGCGGCAGGGGCCGAGGCGAGGCGGCGGATCGTCGCGACGTTGATCGCCGTCACTTTGGCGAGATAGGGGAAGTCCATCCGATCGATGGTGTCGCCATAGGTGATGCCATTCTCGGTGCGCAGGTCCTGGTGCTGCTGGGTCCAGTTCTCCGCCGCGACCGAAAAGCGGATCGCGGGATAGCCGAGCTTGAGGAACGGCTCATGATCGCCGCCGCGCCCGTAGCGGTCGGGCCGGCGATCGACGAACACGTCGATGCCGCCCGGGATCTGGCGCGCGACGTCGTCGGCCGCCTTCGCCAGCGCGCGCGAGGGGCCGTCATCCTCGCCGCCATTGCCGCGCCGGGCGATCTGCTGCGGCAGCTCCTCGGAGGCGCGGATCCCTTCCGAAAACACCCGTACGCGATCGGCGACGCGGATGCCGTTCTGACCCATGGTGTTGCCAACGATGTCGTTGTTGAGCATTGCCGAGACGGTCCAGTTCCTCTGCCGGGCAGTGTCGGCGAGCAACTGACCGCCGTACAGGCCCTGCTCCTCGCCGGAGAAGACCGCATAGACGATCGTCGCGCGGAATTTCTGCTTCGATAGGATACGCGCCGCTTCCAGCACCAGCGCGACGCCCGAACCGTCGTCATTGGCGCCGGGCGCGTCGTGCGTGGCGTCCATCACATCGGTCACGCGGCTGTCGATATGCGCGCCGATGATGATCACGCGCTTTGGGTCGAGCCCTTGCTGGAAACCGAGCACGTCGACGATCTCCACCCCGTTCGGCGCCCGCGGGCCGGTGAAGGTATTGGCGATGTTAGCGACGGTGATGCAGCCGCCACAGGCATCGGCGACGCGGGTCAGCTCGCCCGCCACCCAGCGTCGCGCCGCGCCGATGCCGCGCACCGGATCGTCGGGGGAAGAGAGCGTGTGGCGGGTCCCGAAGCTGACCAGCTTCTCGACCGTCGCCTTGAGGCGGGCCGGGTCGGGTACCGGTACGGACTGCTCCTTGGCGGCGGCCGGTTCGGCAAGGAGAGCGATCAGGGCGAGCGGGAAAAGAATGCGCATCGCGGCATCGTGCCGGGGGGAGTGCCGGCGATCAACCCCGGCGTTTCGATGATGTGAGAATTATACCCGCGCGCCCGCCGATGGCGAACGCGCGGGCAGATCGTCTTAGCGGAACGAACCGCTGATCATAAGGCCGAAGATGCGGGGCTCGTTATAGATGCCTGCGCGGTAGTTCGACGTGTCGATCACGTCGACCAGGTTCGTGTTGTTGGTCAGGTTACGCACGAATGCGGCGATCTCATATTTGCCGAACGCGTAGCCGACCTTGGCGCCGAGCTCGTTGTTGCCGTCCGCGCTATATTCGATCGTGCGATAAAGCACGAAGTTGGTCTTGCCCTGCATGTTGAAGTCGCCGGCGACGAACACCTTGCTCTCGCCACCGACGGGGATGTCGTAGCGCGCGCTGATGTTGAAGTTATAGTCCGGCGCGTTGGGGAACGTGTTGCCGTTGATCTGCGCGAAATAGTTGTTGCCGACCTTCACCGTCGGGTTGAGTACCGTTTCCGACGGCACGGCAACGCCGCCAATAACGGCCGCACCGACCTGGGCATAGACAGTGGAGTCCTCGATCTGCGTGTGCAGCAGGCTGAGGCCCATGTTGATGCGGAAATTGTCGACCGGACGTGCCTCGAGTTCCGCCTCGACGCCATAGCCGGTGCCGCGGCGGGCGTTGAACAGCACGCCGTTGCCGTTGCTGTCGTTGCCGTTGAGCTGCATGTTGTCGACATTGTAGTAGAAGCCGGTGACGTTGAAGTGCACCCGGTTGTGCAGGAAGCTGGTCTTCACGCCGGCTTCATAGCTGGTGTTGGTCTCCGCATTGGCGGTAGTGAACGGCGCACCGAACACCGCCGAACGACCTTGGATGGTCGGACCGCGGAAGCCGCGAGCGACACGGGCGAACAGGCTGACATCGTGATCGACACGGTAGAGCAGGCTGGCATCGAAGCTCGGCTTGGTCGCGCTCAGCCGGACACTGGTTGCGCCGAGGAAGCCCGTCGTGCCCGAAACCACGTTGTTGGCCTTGAGCAGCGTGGTGGTCTTGGTGTCGTTGGTCACGCGCACGCCGCCGGTCAGCGTCAGCGCCTCGGTCAGCTTGTAGCTGGCCTGGCCGAACACCGCCCAGGAGGTGTTGACGTCATGCAGCAGCACCCAGTTGTTCGGGTTGGGGGTGGTGCCGAGCACGTTGCTGGTCAGGAAGAAGCCGCGCTGGTCGAACTCGGTATTGTCGCGGGCATCGAAATACATGCCGCCGACCTGCCAGTTGAAGGTGCCGGTGCCGGGGCTGGCGAGGCGCAGTTCCTGGCTCCACTGGTCGAGACCGCGCAGGCGACCCTGCGATTGGCCGCAACCGGCCGCGCAGATCCCGCCGGGAACGGTGGTGGAGACGCCGCCGAAATTGGCCGCCGCGCCGCCATCGGTATCGCCGCGGCTGAAGCCGGAAGCATGCTCCCAGGCGGTGATCGAGGTCAGCGTCGCGGGGCCGAGATCATAGTCCGCCTTCAGCGACAGACCGTGCGTCTGATAGCTTTGGACGTTGTTCTGTGCTTCGTCATAGGCGACGACCGAACGATCGAAGCTGGCCGGGACCTTGTTGGTGCCGGGGATGATCGAATCGCGATAGAAGATCGAGGCGTTGCCGTCATAGTCGCGCACATGGCCCGACAGGCGGATGCTGAGTGCGCTGCTCGGCTTGAACAGCAGCTGCAAGCGCCCGTCGCGCTCGTTGAAGCCGCCCATGACATTGTGGCCGGGGATGGTGCCGTCGTCCGACGGGCCGGTATAGGTGTTGCTGATCCAGTTGTCGCGATGCTGGTACAGGCCCGACAGGCGGAAGCTCAGCGTGCCGTCCTTGGTCAGCGGGCCACCGATGCCGGCATCGGCGTTGACGCTGTTGAAGCGGCCATAACCGATCGAGCCCTGGCCCTGCCAGCTCTCGGTCGGCTGGGCGCTATCGAACTTGATGATGCCGGCGGTGGTGTTGCGGCCGAACAGCGAACCCTGCGGACCTTTCAGCACTTCGATCTGGCCGACGTCGAACACCGGGTTCGACTTGAGGATGACATGCTCGGCGACGACGTCGTCCTGGATGATCTCGACCGGCTGCGAGGCACCGAGATAGAAATCGATGTTGCCGAGGCCGCGGATGTAGAAGCGCGGGAAGATGCGGCCGGTCGAGGTTTCGACATAGAGGCTCGGCACCTTGCCGGAGAGCGAAAGCAAAGTGTCGGCGCCGGCGGCGTGGAAGTCGGTCAGCGCTTCGGGCTTGATCACCGACACCGCGACCGGCACGTTCATGTCGTTCTCGCTGCGGCGCTGCGCGGTCACGACGATGGTGTTCGGGTCTTCCGTCGTCGCAGCGGGGGCAGCGGCAGGCGCGTCAGCGGACTGGGCCTGCGCCGCGCCGGGGATCATGGCGAGGGTGGCGATACCGGCGAGCAACAGCGTGCTGGTCTTGAAAGAGGTCATGTGGTGGTTTTCCCTGAAGTCGTGCCACGTCTGTGGATCGGGCGCTGGTGACCGGCGCCTCTTGGCGGGCCGGTATGACCAGGCTGTTACAACATCAAGTTCTTTCCGGGAGTGCGGTACGAGATTGGCGATCATGTTGCATAGCAGCAACATCACCGATCGGGCCGGCCTAAGGATGTGATTGAGAATCCTTTTGCTCAGGCGATATTCGCGCGCGGGCCTTTTCCTTGCCGCAAAGCTGATGAAGAGGCGCGGCAACCGGGAGCAAGACATGATGAAATTCACGCGGCAGCTGATGGCGTTCGCATTGGCCACCGGCGGGGTGGCGGGCGTCGTGCACGCCGATGCGCTGCAGGATCAGGTGCTGGCTAGCGCGCGGGCGACGCGCTCCGACCTCTATGCTTTTCGCCGTACGATCACGATCGAACGGACCGGCGTGGCACGCCAGGTGTTCGTCGAGCAGTTCGATCCCCGCAGACCGGCGGGGCAGATGTGGTCGCTGGCCAGCGTCGATGGGCGTGCGCCGGTCGCGAAGGATCTGGACGCATGGCGCAAGGGCGACCGCGGGCCGGTGCCGTCCTACAACCAGCTGGCCAAATGGTTCGGCGGCGGCGCAATGCGGAGTGATGGCGCGCAGGGTTATGTCACCTATCGCTTCGCGCGCCTGCCGGCGGGTGCGCTCAAGATCGGGTCGCACGACGCTTCGGCGGACACGCAGGCCGAGGCCGTGGTCAACACCCAGGGCAAATGCCCCTTTGTCGAACGTATCCGGCTGGTTTCGACCAAGAGCTTCCGCATGATGCTGGTCGCCTCGGTGCAGAGCATGGCGACGAGTGGCCATTATCGCGTTCAGTCCGATGGTCTCGCGGTGCCGGCCGAATCCACCAGCAGGATCATCGGCTCGCTGTTCGGCAAGGACCAGACGATCCAGGCGTTCGCGACCTATTCGGACTTCCAGAAAGTTCGCTGAACAGGGGCCTGTACTCCACAGCGGCAATGGTCGTGATCGCCTGGAGCGGGCCGCTGGCGAGGAGCGCAGCGCAGACGCGTAGCAAAGCTACGCGCAAGCAAGCGACGTGGCCA
>NZ_JAQGLG010000024.1 GCF_028292965.1 Sphingomonas bacterium
CGCGCGGCGTCGGGCTCGGCACATCGATGGCGGAATGGGTCGCGCTCGGCAGCGGGCTGTGGCTGGTCGCGCCGCACCTCCATGCGCTGAAGGATCGAGCCCGGCTGGGCGACCCGGCAGCACTGAAGCGCCTGTTCGCGGTCAATGGCGACATCATGATCCGCACCGTCGCACTGCTGATGTTGTTCAGCTGGTTCGCCAACGCCGGCGCGCGGATGGGCGCGACGCCGCTCGCCGCCAACCAGGTGCTGATGCAGGCGGTCGCGCTGGTCGCCTTCATCCTCGATGGCTTCGCCTTCACCGCCGAAAGCCGCGTGGGCCACGCGCTCGGCGCGGGCTCGCGGGCGGCGCTGGTGCGGGCGATCCGGCTAACGGGCGAATTCTCGCTCGGCGTCGCGCTGCTCTTCGGCGTGCTGATCGCCTTGCTCGGGGCGCCGAGCATCCGCCTGCTGGTAGTTGATGCCGGCGTGCGCGAACAGGCCATCGCGCTGCTGCCGCTGGTCGTCATCCTGCCGCTGATCGGCTTTCCGGCCTGGCTGCTCGACGGCATCTTCATCGGCGCCACGCAAGGGCGCGCGCTGCGCAACGCGGCGATCGTCGCGACCGCGCTCTATATCCTCACCGACCTGGCGTTGCGACCCTGGGGCGCGACGGGTATCTGGGTCGCGCTGCTCGCCAGCTATGTCTACCGCGCGGTGGCGCTGGGGTGGCATTTGCCCGGGCTGTTGCGCCGCATCGGTGACGATGAAGCACCACGAGCCCGGGGTGACGTTTCCGCGGATGGCGCATAGGGTCGGCCATTACGCCCGAAAGGAACGCTCATGGCCTTCTCGCTCTATGCCGCGATCATCCCCTCCGACCTTCAGATTCTCAACGCGGTCGCCGGGCTGCTCGACAAGGCCGAAACCTTCTGCGCCGAGACAGGGGCTGCGCCCGAAGAGCTGATCGACGCCCGCCTCGCCGAGGACATGCTGCCCTTCGCCTATCAGGTGAAGTCGACCGTCGGCCATTCGCTCGGCGCGATCGAAGGCGTGCGCGCAGGGGTGTTCTCGCCCGATCGTTCAGCCTTCCCGCTGGATTTCGCGGGATTGCGCGCAGCAGTGACCAAGGCGCGCGATGCGTTGACGGCGATCGAGCCGGCCGAGATCGACGGCTTTGTCGGCCGCGACATGCGTTTTTCCATGGGCGAGCGACACATGGATTTCTGCGCGGAGGAGTTCCTGCTGTCCTTCTCGCAGCCCAATTTCTATTTTCACGCGACGACCGCCTACGACATCCTGCGCTGGAAGGGGGTGACGCTCGGCAAGCGCGATTTCATAGGACAGCCCCGACTGAGGGCCTGAGCCGTCACGCCGCCCAGGCGGCGAGGTCGCCCTGCTCGGCGATCAGCGCGAGGCCGTGCGCGATCGAGGTGAGTTCGCCGCCCGAGGCGATGCGCTCCTCACCGAAGCGTTCGGTAAACAGGCGGCGGATGCGCGGCGTCAGCGACGAGCCGCCGGTGAGGAAAATCCGGTCGATCGCCGAAGGTTCGACCGCCGCCATGGTCAGCGCGCGGTCTACCGCCGCTTCGATCCGGGCAATGTCGGGCGCGATCCAGCTTTCGAACTCGCCGCGCGTCACGTCGGCCTCGATCGCGAGGCCGGCACCGGCGAAGTGGAAATGCGCCGTCTCCGCCGCCGACAGGTCGCGCTTCACCTGGCCGACCGCTTCGTAAAGGCGGAAACCCAATTCCTCCTCGATCACCGCGATCATTCGCCCGATCGCATCCGGGTCGAGCGCCGAGCGCCGCAGTTTCTCCAGCTCGGCCAAAGTCCGCCGGTTGCGCATCAGCGCGAGGCGCGACCAGTCGGCGAAATCGGCGAAATAGCCGCGCGGGATTTCCAGCACCTTGTCGAACGAACGATAGGACCCGCCCTTGCCGAGCAACGGCATGACGAGGTGATCGATGATCCGCGCGTCGAACCGGTCGCCCGCCACGCCGACACCGGCATGGCCGAGCGGCGTGCAGCGCTGCGCCGCGCCGGGTGCCGCGATCCGCACGACCGAGAAATCGCTGGTGCCGCCGCCGAAATCCGCCACCAGGATGGTCACCGGATCGGTGGTGCGCGAGGCGTAGCTGAACGCCGCACCGAGCGGCTCATAGACATAATGCACTTCGCCCAGCGCCCCGAACATCAGGTCGTAACGCTGCCGCGCCAGCGCGTCGTCGGGCCGGTGCCCGGCATATTCGACTGGCCGGCCGACAACGATCCGCGCCGCGCTGTCGAGCGCCCCGCCGGCCCGCGCCGCCATCTTGCCGAGAAACAGCCGGCCGAGATCCTCGAACCGGTGGCGCCGCTCGAAGATCGTGGCATGCTCGAAGTTCGGGCTGGCGGCGACCGACTTGAACGATTGCAGAAAACGGCTGCCTTCGGGGAATTCGAGATATTCGGCGATCGCCCAGGGGCCGCCCTCGCTGGCGATGCCGCCGCGCGTGCCCTCATCCTCCCAGAAGCACAAAGCCGAACGAAATGCCGCCTCGGGGCCGTGCGGCGTGTCGAGCTGCACCAGGCTCGACACACCCTCGCGCGCCTGCGCCACGACCGAGTTGGTCGTGCCGAAGTCGAGGCCGAGGGTGAAGGGGGCGGAGCGCGACATGGGCCGGCGGCGCTACACGGGTTGGGCATGAAGGGAAATGGGGTAGTGCGGCGGAGCGCGCGCATCGGCGAGAATCGCGAACGCGCATCGGCTGGGGGTCGGCGCTCCGCCGCAAATCGGTCACTTCGCGCAGGAGCAACTCTCGCACTTGCACGACGGGCCGCAGTTGCACGCCTTGGGGGCCGGCGCGCAGTTGCAGGCGGGGGTGCAGTTGCAGGGATTACATTTGCAATTCTCGGTCATTGGTGAACTCCATTGGTTCGGTTGGTGGAGTGGGTGAAATAGGCCCGGCATGGGACGCGCGCTTGAACGTAGCGGCTGAACTGTCGGCATCGGGTGAGCGGGAGGCCAGATCATTTCCATCGTCGGGCGGGGCCGTATCGTGGTGTGGGAAGGCGCCAGCCTGTGGATGCTGGCGTCCGAGCACCACGCGGCGGACGTGCGGTCCCATGCGCACCATGCGATCCAGATCACCTTCGGACTGGAGGGCGGGTTCGAACTCTGTGCCGACGGCACATGCCTGACCGGTCCGGTCGTGGCGATCGACAGCGATACACGCCACACTTTCCAGGGGCGCGGCGCCGTCGCTTTCCTGTTCGTCGCGCCGGAAAGCGCGGCGGGAATCGCGCTCGCCGCTACGTTCTTCCGACAAGGTCCGTTGGCGTCTCTCACCAGCCAACCCGTCAGGGATACGAGGGTGGCGTTGCAGCATTGCTTTCACAGCGAGGCCAGCGATGAGGCGCTGCGCGACCTCGGCCGGAAGATCATCGCCGAGCTGGCGATCGGTGCCGGTGCCAGCCGACCCGATCCGCGCGTGCTCGGCATGATCGGCTATGCCGCCAAAAATCTCGAAGACAGGATCACGCTGCCGGCGGCGGCAGACCATATTCACCTCTCGCCCAGCCGCGCACGCCATCTCTTCGCCGCGCACACCGGGTTGTCGTTCAAGGCCTATGTCCTGTGGTTGCGGCTGGAGCGCGCGGTACAATTATATGCCGATGGCGCATCGCTGACCGAGGCAGCGCATCAGGCCGGCTTTGCCGATTCCGCGCATCTCAGCCGGACCTTCCGGCGGACGTTCGGCTTGCCGGCAGCGGCGTTGCGCCTCGCCGGCAACTAGAGCAACTAAGCCGCGGGCGCCTCGACCACGGCACCGGCGTGCCGGCGATTCGCCGCCATGACGTCATCGATCGTACGTACCAGCTGGTCTTCCCGAAACGGTTTGGCGAGACGGGGCAGATGTTGCGCGGTGTCGGCCGGAGTCTCGGCATAGCCAGTGACCAGCAGGACCGGCAGATCGGGCCATTCGACCTTGATGGCGTCCGCCAGCTGGACACCCGTCATCCGGGGCATGGCGAAGTCGGTGACCACGAGATCGACGGCATGCCGGCGCAGGCAACGCAGTGCATCCTGCCCCGAGATCGCCTGCAGCACGGTGTGACCGAGATCCTCCAGCATACCGGCGGTATTGGTCAGCACCAGAGTGTCGTCGTCGACGGCAAGGATACGCAGCGATGCCATCTTGCGCCCGACCTCCTCGACCCAGACCTCCCTTGCCAGGGGTAGCGCGATATCGGTCACCGGCAGGTAGATTGCCGCCGACGTGCCCTCGCCCGGCGCGCTGCGCAGCACCAGCCTACCGCCGCATTGTTCGGCAAACCCGTGGACCATCGACAGGCCGAGACCGGTGCCCTTGCCGATGCCCTTGGTGGTGAAGAACGGCTCCATCGCCTGGGCGAGCGTCGCCTCATCCATGCCCTCGCCCTGGTCGGTGACGACCAGCGCGACATAGTCGCGGGGCGGCATACCATCCTCGCTCGTCAGCTGCTCCGCCCTGGCGTCGATCACGATTCGCCCGCCCTCCGGCATCGCATCGCGCGCATTGACCGCGAGATTGAGCAGCGCCAGTTCGAGCTGCTGCGGATCGGCATGAACCAGCGGGAGTACCAGCGGAAAGCTGGTTTCGATCGCCACGCCGGCACCGATCGTGCGCTGTAGCAGATCGGCCATGCCGCGCACCAGCACCGGCACATCGACCGCCTCCATCGCGAGTTCCTGCTTGCGCGCGAAGGACAGCATGCGCTGCGTCAGCGTGGCGCCGCGCTCCGCCGCTTTCATGGCATTGTCGATATAACGTGTGACGTCGCCCCCTTCGGCCAGACGTCGCCGCGCGAGATCGAGACTACCGATCACCGCCGCGAGCAGATTGTTGAAATCATGCGCGACGCCGCCGGTGAGCTTGCCGATCGCGTCCATCTTCTGCGAGTGGAAA
Organism: Sphingomonas bacterium; assembly: GCF_028292965.1. GTDB lineage: Bacteria > Pseudomonadota > Alphaproteobacteria > Sphingomonadales > Sphingomonadaceae > Sphingomonas. The sequence goes on from NZ_JAQGLG010000024.1 coordinate 4,910, forward strand.
AACGCCTGCTGCGCCAGTTCGAGGCGTTGCTGCGCCTGTTTGCGCTCAGTCAGGTCACGCGTGATCTTGGCAAAACCGACCAGCGTTCCGCCTTCATCGCGCACCGGATCGATGATGACATGCGCCCAGAAACGTGAGCCGTCCTGGCGCAGGCGCCACCCCTCGGCCTCGAACTTGCCCTCGCTTTCGGCGGTCGCGAGCGCCCGCTCCGGCAACCCGGTGGCGCGATCCTCCTCGGTGTAGAAGCGCGAGAAATGCTCGCCGAGGATTTCCTCGGTGCGATAGCCCTTGAAACGCTGCGCGCCGGGATTCCAGCTCGTCACCTTGCCGGTCGGATCGAGCATGTAGATCGCATAGTCGGTGATGCTCTGCACCAGCAGGCGGAAGCGTTCCTCGCTGCGCCGCAACTCCTCTTCCGCCGCGCGGCGCTCGGTCAGGTCGCGGGTCACCTTGGCGAAGCCGATCAGCGTGCCGTTCGCATCGCGCACCGGATCGATCACGACATTGGCCCAGAAGCGGCTGCCGTCCTTGCGCACGCGCCAGCCCTCGGCCTCGAAGCGGCCCTCATGTTCGGCAATGTGCAGCGCCCGGGCAGGGAGGCCGGCCTCGCGATCCTCCGTCATATAGAAGCGGGAGAAATGCTGGCCGATGATCTCCTGCTCGAGATAACCCTTGAAGCGCTGCGCGCCTGCGTTCCAGCTGGTCACGATGCCAGTCGGGTCTATCATGTAGATCGCGTAATCGGTGACGCTCTGGACGAGCAGTTCATAACGGTTGAGGCGTTGTGCTGGTCCCGATTCTGCCATGATTTTCCCTGAAGCCCGCCAACAGGATGAAACGAAGGCGCACGCCCTTCGTTCCGTGACGCCCCTGTCAGGGTGACATCAGGCATCAACGCCGCCCTGAGACGGGGCACACACCCATGGATGTTGGTCAGGGGCCGGCTCGCGGCGGAGAAGGCCAAACCGGCCACTTTCCGCTCATCCAAACAAACCGCATTGCAAATCAGATGACTTTAATTTATAAAGTGATTCGCAAACCGAAGGAGACGCTTTGTGAATCGCGTAAAAGCATCGATGACCGGCCTCGCCTTGCTGGCGGCGATGGCCGTTACGCCGGCCTTTGCTGGTGATGTGACGATCAACCTCCATGCGCTGCGGGCAAAGCCCGGCAAGCTCTATATCGCGCTGCAAAAGCGCGGCGAGTTCCTGAAAGCGCGCGCCAGCTATGGCGAGGTGGTGGCGAGCGTCGCGGCGGGCGAAAAGACCTTCATTTTCCACGATGTCGCACCGGGCGAATATGCCGTGCTGGTGTGGCACGACACCAACCAGGATGGCCGATTCACCACCGAACCGAACGGCACGCCGCTCGACGGCTGGTCGATCCGCAACGGCCAGAAGCTGCTGGGGTCGCCGACTTGGAACCAGGTGAAGTTCGCCGTCCCGGCCGACGGCAAGATGCTCGACCTCGCCATGTTCTACCCCGACGATGGCACCTCGATATCGCAACCGCCGATGCGCTTGCCGGCGGCCTCATCGCAGTGACAACGCGCGCTCAACCCGAAAAAGGCTCACAGCCATGAACACAAGCACCGGAAACCCCGCCCTCGACGATCTGGCGCGGCTGCGCGACATTGCCGAACAAGGCCGCCGCCTGCCGCTGGCCGGCGGGCGTTATCTGATCCTGTGGGGCTACACCATCTTCACAGCGATCGTGGCGCAGGCGGCGATCACGCTCCACTGGTTGCCCGTTCCGCCGATGTCGATCGCGCTGACCTGGCCGGTGATCATGGTCACGGGCGGCCTGATCGCGCGACACCCGGCCTTTTCCCGCGGCGTAGGGAACGCCCGGCCCGATCTGGGTGCGAGGATCGAGCGGACCGTCTGGATCTTCGGTGGCGCCTTTCTCGCGCTGGCGCCGCTCAGCGCGGTGGCAGCGGCCTATGTCATGCTGAAGACCAGCGGCTCCGGGCAGCTGTTCGCGCTGATGATGGGCATGCCGGCGCTGACCTTCGGCGTCTATGCCATCGCACTCGCGGCCTCGGCCGAGATCGCCGCGTTCCCGCGGCTGAAGCGCTACGCCCTGCTGTCGCTACTGTTCGTGCCGATCACGCTCATGCTGGCCGGGACCATCTGGCAATTCGCTGCGGTCGCGCTTGGCATCGTGCTGGTGTCGATCGTACCCGGCCACATTATGCTGGCGGCCGAACGGGCAACCCCGCATGCCTGACGCAGAACGCCTCGATTACCGCACCATCGACGAGGTCATCCACGGCCGCGTCCGCCTGGCGGTGATGGCCTATCTGTCGGGCGCGGGCTCGGCGGATTTCGGCGAGTTGCGCACCAAGACCGGGGTCACCGACGGCAATCTCTCGGTCAATCTGCGCAAGCTCGAGGCGGCCGGTTATGTCGCGATCGAAAAGAAGTTCGTCGACCGCCGCCCGCAGACAATCTGTCATTTGACCGAGGCGGGGCGAACGGCGTGGATCGCCTATCTCGCGCGGCTGCAGGCGATGTTGTTCGATCCGGGGAGTCCGCCGGCAAGCTAACCATATTGCATCGATGTCACTGACGTAACGTGCCCCATCATGTTATTGAAGACTCTGGTTTCAATGGAGCTTCTCGTGATCCCCAGTTGGCTTTTCGCATTTTCGGCACTGGCGCCCGCGTCTGCCCCCGTGACGTTGCCGCAGGCGAAGATCGTTAGCTACGGTGACCAGCCGGGATTCGGGTCGGGTATCCTCATGGCTCTCCGCTCCGTCGAGGTCATCACGTCGGACGGATCGCGGCGAAAGCTCTATTTCATTCACGGAGACCGCGACATATTCCTCGGCCACGGCCCAGGCGAAGCGTATCCACCGATCGGCGCGACGTGCGATTTCTCGATCGTTTCGGAACACATTGCCAGCGACAGCCTGGGTGATGGCGGCCCAGACGGCCCCTTGGGCGATATCATCGTGGATGTGCGCTGCGGCACGAACCCCCGCTGAGCCGGGGCGACGCCTCCCTCGCCGCTGAGTGATGCGATTCGTCACCCGTCGCCCAAACGTTGCCATTTCCCCCCACCCGCCCTAGAGCGCGCCGCCCATTATACGACCGGAGCCGCACCCATGTCAGAGAAGATCAACCGCGTTGTCCTCGCTTATTCGGGCGGGCTGGACACCAGTGTGATCCTGAAATGGCTGCAGCAGACCTATCAGTGCGAGGTGGTGACCTTCACCGCGGACCTCGGCCAGGGAGAGGAGCTGGAGCCCGCGCGGCGCAAGGCCGAGCAGGCCGGCGTGAAGCCCGAGCACATCTTCATCGACGATCTGCGCGAAACCTTCGTCAAGGACTATGTCTTCCCGATGATGCGCGCCAATGCGCTGTACGAGGGGCTGTACCTGCTCGGCACCTCGATTGCGCGGCCGCTGATCGCCAAGCGCCAGATCGAGATCGCGCGGCAGGTCAATGCCGACGCGGTCAGCCATGGCGCGACGGGCAAGGGCAATGACCAGGTGCGTTTCGAGCTCGGCTATTATGCGCTCGCGCCCGACATCAAGGTCATCGCGCCGTGGCGCGAATGGGACCTGACCAGCCGCACCCGCCTGATCGAGTTCGCCGAGCAGCACCAGATCCCGGTCGCCAAGGACAAGCGCGGCGAGGCGCCTTTCTCGACCGACGCCAACATGCTGCACACCTCGTCCGAAGGAAAGGTGCTCGAGGACCCGTGGCAGGAGGTGCCCGACTATGTCTTCTCGCGCACCGTCAACCCGGAGGATGCGCCGGACCAGCCGGAGATCATCACCGTCGATTTCGAACATGGCGACGGCGTCGCGCTGAACGGCGAGGGGATGAGCCCCGCGACCCTGTTGGAGGCGCTCAACGAGCTCGGCCGCAAGCATGGCATCGGCCGGCTCGACCTAGTCGAGAACCGCTTCGTCGGCATGAAGTCGCGTGGCATGTACGAGACGCCGGGCGGCACCATCTATCATCTCGCGCATCGCGGCATCGAGCAGTTGACGCTCGACCGCGGCGCGGCGCATCTCAAGGACGAACTCGCGCCGCGCTATGCCGAGCTGGTCTACAACGGCTTCTGGTTCAGCCCGGAGCGCGAAATGCTACAG
>NZ_JAQGLG010000031.1 GCF_028292965.1 Sphingomonas bacterium
TATTGATCACCCCGGCCGAGGAGTTCTTGCCGAACAGCGTGCCCTGCGGCCCGCGCAACACCTCGATCCGCTCGACATCGTACAGGTCGCCAAACGCCTCGCCCGAACGCGCATAGGTGACACCGTCGACCACGAAGCCGACGCTCGGCTCTGCGGCGATGGCGAAGTTGATCGTGCCGACGCCGCGCAGGAACAGCGACGAATCGATCGTCGTCGCGCTGTCCTTGAAATTCAGACTCGGCACGAGTTGCTGGAGCGACTGGATGTTGACCCCGCCGCGTGCCTCGAACTGCGCGCCGGTGACGACGCTGATCGCGGCCGGCACGCGCTGCAGATTCTCCTCGCGCTTCTGCGCAGTGACGATGATGTCGCCGTTATCGGCGGGCGTCGCGGCGGTCGGGGTGCTCGGCGCCGCTGCGTCCTGCGCCTGTGCCGGCGCGGCGAGGGTCAGCGCGAGCAATGCTGCGCCCGACAGATAGAAAGCCTTGGTCATATTTCCCTCCTGAATTCCTACTGCGTAGATAGGTTATTATCGTTGATCCGCGGGCGACAGCGTTGTCCGACTATGCGTGCCTAAAGCCGGGCTTTTGCTCAGGCGCCCATTTCCTCCATCGTCACGACGCGCTTCTCGCGCGCGCTCAGTTCCGCCGCCGCGCCGATCGCGACCGCCATCATCCCATCACGCGCGGTGACCTCGACCGGCCCCTGCCCGCGCACCGCCGCGTTGAATGTCTGATGTTCGTAGAAGGTCGAGCCATGATGGCTGCCGGCATTGAGCGCCGTCTCGTCGGTGTGCACGAGGCGACGCGACGCGTTCTTGGGATTGCGAAAACCGACGCGCGGCGAATGGACGATCACCCCTTCCGGGATCAGCACCTCGAGCCGCGCCTTGTCGCCGACCGCAGCAATCTCTTCCTGATTCTCCGCGCCATCGGCGAACATCGACAGATCGAGCATGGCGCGCACGCCATTGGCGAAATCCACAATCGTGTAGCTGTTGTCGATGATGTCCGGTCGACGGTTGCCGTACAGCTCGTCGAGATGGTTCACGTCCATCGCGCCCGAGCAATAGACCCGCACCGCCTCCGACCCGACGATCAGCCGCATCAGGTCGAAGAAGTGACAGCATTTCTCGACCATCGTGCCGCCGGTATTCTCGGCAAAGCGGTTCCAGTCGCCGACCTTGGGCAGGAAGGGGAAACGATGCTCGCGGATCGACAGCATGCGCAAGCGTCCGATATCGCCGGCATGGATCTGCGCGATGAACGCGGCCGCCGGCGGCATGTAGCGATATTCCATCGCCGTCCAGAACACGCGGTCGCTCTGCGCCGCGCGCTCGACGATCCAGCGGCAATCCTCGATCGTGGTGGCCAGCGGCTTCTCGCACAGGATATGCAGGCCGGCGTCGAACAACGGCGCGAGGACCGAACGATGCGTGAAATTGGGCGAGGCGACGATCACCGCATCGCACAGGCCGCTCGCGGCGAGCGCCGCGACGCTGTCGAACGCGGTCGCCTGATCGGCCCGCTCGCCCAGCGCGCCTTTCGCCCAGCCGAGCGAGCTCTGCACCGGGTCGGCGAGCGCCGTCACCACCGCGCCCGGCGTGATCGCCAGATTGTTCAAATGCTCGATACCCATCATGCCGGTACCGACCAATCCGTAACGCACTTGCTCTCCCAACACTCTTGCCCTTATGTATGACAACGATGTCTGATTTGATCCTTACACCCGATTCTCGTCCGCTCGGCAAGAGCGGATTGCAGGTGAGCCCCATCGCATGGGGAATGTGGCGCTTCGGCCACTCCTCTCCGCAGGAGGGCCAGAAGCTGATCGAAGCGGCGATGGCCACCGGCGTGTCGCTATATGATACCGCTGACATATATGGCTTCAACGGCAGCGGCGGCTTCGGCGATGCCGAGTCGCTGCTCGGCCAGGTGCTCAAGGCGGCGCCCGGCCTGCGGGCAAGGATGGTACTGGCGACCAAGGGTGGGATCACCCCGCCGGTGCCCTATGATTCGAGTCGCGATTATCTGATGCGCGCGCTCGACAACTCGCTGCGCCGGATGGGCGTCGAACAGGTCGAGCTCTACCAGATTCACCGCCCCGACATCCTCGCCCATCACCAGGAAGTGGCGCGCACGCTGGAGGACATGGTCACCTCGGGCAAGGTCCGCGCGATCGGCGTGTCCAATTACACCGTGGCACAAACCCGTGCGATCGCTGCGCTGCTGACAATTCCGCTGGCCAGCCACCAGCCGGAATTCTCGCCGCTGCACCTGGAGCCGATCGAGAACGGCCTGTTCGACCTGACGATGGAGAAGGACATCGCCATACTCGCCTGGTCGCCGCTCGGCGGCGGCCGCCTCGGCGATCCGCAGGACGAGCGCGGCAAGCGCGTCGCCGCGGCGCTCGATGTGGTGGCCGAGGAGGCCGGGGTGTCGCGCGCCGCCGCAACCTATGCCTGGGTGATGGCGCATCCCGCGCGCGCGATCCCGATCGTCGGCACGCAGAATGTAGCGCGGATCGCCGAGATCGCCGACGTCTACAAGGTCCGTTGGACACGGGCGCGCTGGTACGAGGTACTGGTCGCATCGCGCGGAGAGCGGTTGCCATGACCCGGAGCCCCTGCGAGATCGCCTGGTTCTCGGCGCTGTGCGACGACGATTATGAATTTCTCGGCGTGCCCGATGCGCGGCTCAAGTCGAGCTGGGGACATTGCCGCGACATCGTGCTGCAGGCCGAGAGCGGCGGGTTCGACAATATCCTGCTCCCCTCGGGCTATGAGCTGGGCATCGACACCACCGCCTTCGCTGCGGCGATCGCCGCCGAAACCAAGACGATCGACCTGCTGATGGCGGTGCGCATCGGTGAGTCCTGGCCAGCGCAGCTCGCCCGCCAGATCGCCACAATCGACCGGATCAGCGCGGCCAATGCCGGGCGCGGCCGGCTGAAGGTCAACATCATCTCGTCCGACATGCCGGGCGAGAAGCTCGCCAGCGCGCCACGCTACGCCCGCACGGTCGAGGCGATGCACATCCTCAAGACGCTCCTCAACGGCGAGCATCTCAAGCATGATGGCGAGTTCTGGCAGCTCGATATCGATCCGCCGCAGGTCGCGACCATATCGGGCAAGGCGCCGCTGCTCTATTTCGGCGGCCTGTCCGAGGATGCGCGCGAGGCGGCGGCAAAAGGCTGCGACGTGTTCCTGATGTGGCCCGACCGGCAGGAGAATGTCGCCGCGATCATCGCCGACATGAAGGAGCGCGCCGCGAAACATGGCCGCACGCTGCGCTTCGGCTACCGCGCGCACATGATCGTGCGCAACACCGAAGCCGAGGCGCGCAGCTATGCCGACCGGCTGCTGTCGAAGCTCGATGCAGAACAGGGCGCGGCGATCCGCGCCAAGTCGCTCGATTCGACCTCGACCGGCGTCGCCGCCCAAGCCGCGCTGCGCGAGACCGCCTCCGACGACGGTTATGCCGAGGCCAATCTGTGGACTGGCGTCGGCCGCGCCCGCTCGGGCTGCGGCGCGGCGATCGTCGGCGATCCGGATCAGGTATTGGCCAAACTCAACGCCTATCGCGACATGGGCATTGAGGCGTTCATCCTCTCGGGCTATCCCCACGCCGCCGAGGCCGATCTGTTCGCGCGACATGTGTTGCCGAACATCGATCACGCGCCGCTGTAGCGAGAGGAAATGCGATGCCCGATGCGAATCCCGATGCCCCCCTGGTCGTTGGCATCGGCGGCACCATCGGCGGCACCTCTTCGACCGAGCGCGCATTGAAGATCGCGCTCGACGCTGCGGGGCGCGAAGGTTTTCGCACCCGGCTGTTCGGTGGTGTGGAGATGGGGCGCTTGCCGCTTTACGATCCCAAGGCTTCGGCACGCACGGCCGAAGAACAGGATTTCGTCGACACGGTGCGGGGCGCCTCGGCGCTGATCATCGCCTCGCCCGGCTATCACGGCAGCATCTCGGGCGTGGTCAAGAACGCGCTCGATCTGCTCGAGGAGACCGCGCGCGACGCGGCGCGGCCCTATCTCGCCGACATGCCGGTCGGGCTGATCGCCACCGCCTATGGCTGGCAGGCGACCGGCAGCACGATCGCCGCGTTGCGCTCGATCGTCCATGCGCTGCGCGGCTGGCCGACGCCGTTCGCCGCCGCGATCAATTCGGCCGCGACCAAGTTCGACGACGAAGGCGGGGCGAGCGACCCGGCGGTGCTCGAGCAATTGTGCATGGTCGGCCGCCAGGTCGCGCGCTTCGCCCCGCTCGCCGCCTCGATGGCGCCGAGCCCGCAGGAAAATGATGGCTGAGTTCGGCCGCCGCGAAGCCCTTGGGCTGATCGGTGCCGGCGCCGGGCTCGCCGGCACGCCACTCTGGGCGCAATCGCTGGTAGATCTGCGCCTGCCGGGCGGCAACAGCACGCGACCGACGACCAACGCCTTTCCCGGCAAGAAGAACATGATCCTGCAGCGCAGCCGCGCGCCGCTGCTCGAAACGCCGATCGACGCTTTCGACGGCCAGGTCTTCACCCCCAATGACCGCTTTTTCGTGCGTTGGCATTATGCCGACATCCCGCTGTCGGTCGATGTGCACAAATTCCGCCTTGCCGTCACCGGCGCGACGCAGCGCGACCTGTCGCTGTCGCTCGGCGACCTGCTGGCGATGCCGCGCGTCGCACTGGCCGCGGTCAATCAATGTTCGGGCAATTCGCGCGGAGAATTCAGTCCGCGCGTGCCGGGCGCGCAATGGGCCAATGGCGCGATGGGCAATGCCCGGTGGGTCGGCGTGCGGCTGAAGGACGTGCTCGACCGCGCCGGGGTGATGTCGGGCGCGATGCGGGTGCGCGCCTCCGGGCTCGACCAGCCGCCGGGCGATGCCCCGGCCTTCGCCAAGTCGCTCGCCATCGACCATGCAATGGACGGTGAGGTGATGATCGCCTTCCAGATGAACGGCGCGCAGTTGCCGATGCTCAACGGCTTCCCGCTGCGGCTGATCGTGCCGGGCTGGTATTCGACCTATTGGGTCAAGGCGCTCGACCGGCTTGAGGTGCTCGACAAGCCCGACGCCGGCTATTGGATGGACAAGGCTTACCGGATCCCGACCGCGCCTCGCGCCAATGTCGCGCCGGGCGCCAAGGATTTCCCGACCACGCCGATCAATCGCATGGTGCCGCGCGCCTTCTTCACCAATGTCGCCGATGGCGCGACCCTGCCGCGCGGCGCGCCGGTCGCGCTGCGCGGTATCGCGATGGGCGGCGACCACGGCGTCAGGGCGGTCGAGCTGTCGGTCAATGGCGGCCGCAACTGGCATGCCGCCACCCTCGGCGCGGATGAGGGGCGCTACAGTTTCCGGCTATGGTCGATGCGCCTCGCCGCGCTGCCGCCCGGGCCGTGCACCTTGGCGGTGCGCTGCACCAACAGCGCCGGCGAGACCCAGACCTTCTCGCCCGTCTGGAACCCGAGCGGCTTCATGCGCAATGCCATCGAACAGATATCGGTGAGCACCGCCTGATGCGCCGCGCCGCCTTCTTCACTTTCCTGCTGATCCTGCTCGGCGTGTTGGGCTGGCGCTGGCTGGCGCACCTGCCGCCGCGCGTGACCGAGACCGACACCAGCGTGACGGCGGCCGGCGTGACGCTCGCTTCCCAATCCCTGGCGCTGCCCGGCGACGCCACCGCCTTTCCGCCCGGGCCCGGCATCGACCTGCTGGTCGCCAATTGCACCGGCTGTCATTCGCCCGAGATGATCCTCACCCAGCCGAAGCTCGCCGCCGACAAATGGCAGGGGACGATCGACAAGATGCGCAAGGCCTATCACGCCCCCATCGCGCCGGCCGACGACGCGAAGATCATCGCCGCGCTGCTCGCTCTCCCGGCGCAGCGTGAGGCGGCGAAATGAGCGAGGGCATAAACTGGCTCAAGGGTTACGCCCCGGACGAGGCACCGATCCATGTCGTCAACCGCATCGAAGCGACCGTGCCGGCAAGCCTGGTCTGGACCCGCCTGATCGACGCGGCCGGCTGGCCGGCGATCTACGCCAATGCGCAAGACGTGAAGGTCGAGGGTGGCGGTGCCGAATTGTTCGACGGCGCGCGCTTCACCTGGAAGACCTTCGGCGTCGCGCTCAAATCACGCGTGCTGGAGTTCGAACCCGAAACCCGCATCGCGTGGCTGGCGACCAGCCCCGGCGTGAAGGCCTATCACGCCTGGCTGATCACCCCCACCGCGACCGGCTGCACGATCCTGACCGAGGAAACCCAATACGGCCTGGTCGCCCGCGCCGGCCGCTTGCTGTTCCCGAAGCGCATGGAGGAGTGGCACCAGAAATGGCTCGAGGCGCTGGCGGCGTGAGGGGGAGAAGAGATTTGTTCACGCGGAGGCGCGGAGGCGCGGAGGGGTCGCGCTCGGGGTGACGGCATCGCACAGCATCAAAGAACATCGCTCGCTGCCAACGCGCGAGACACTCGCGCTGACGCGCGGCAGAGGCAGCAAACGCAACCTCTCCGCGCCTCCGCGCCTCCGCGCGAACAAATTTCAACATCTACCGGACGCGCAGCATCCGCGATCGCCCACGCCTATTTCGCGAAGCCGGCCTTGAGCGCTTCCTGACCGAGATCACTCGACGACTGATCGACCAGTTCGATCCACTTCCTGAACGAGGCGCGCGGCATCTGCTCGGCGACCGCGCTGCTGGAATAGGTCAGCTTTCCCTCATCGCTTTTCCACACCTTGATCAGGTCGTAATTGCTGTTCATCTTCGCGATCCATTCCGGCGTCGTGGTTTTCACGTCTATGAACGTGCCGAGAAGCACGACATAGCCGCAATCCTTGCTCGCGGTGCAGCCGCCCAGCACCACGATAAGGCCGCTTTTCGCCAGATGGGCGAGCATCGTGACGGTTTCGCCCTGCTTGTCGATCGACTCGGGCGCATAGCCCATTTCGGTGAGTTGCCGGACGAAGATGTCCGGGTCCTTGAGGGTGATCGCGGCGGGCGTGGCGGCCGCAGCCGCGGCCGCCAATAGAACAGGCAACATCGCTCGAATACTCCAGATACGCGATCGACCTATCGCGTCGGCACCGGCTCGGCACCCGAATAATCGTAGAAACCCCGCTTGGTCTTACGGCCGTACCAACCCGCCTCGACATATTTGACGAGTAGAGGCGCGGGGCGGAATTTGGGGTCGCCGGTGCCCTGGAACAGCACGCGCGTGATTTCGAGGCAGGTGTCGAGACCGATGAAATCGGCCAGCGTCAACGGGCCCATCGGATGGTTGAGGCCGAGCTGGCAGGCGAGGTCGATGTCGCGGATCGTCGCCACCCCTTCGCCCAGCGCGAAGCACGCCTCGTTGAGCATCGGCATCAGGATGCGGTTGACGATGAACCCCGGGGCATCATTGGCATGGACCACCTGCTTGCCGAGTTTCACGGCATAATCCTCGACGATCTTCACCGTCGCATCGGACGTGGCGAGGCCGCGAATCAGCTCGATCAGCCCCATCAGCGGCACCGGATTGAAGAAATGCACGCCGGTGAAGCGCGCCGGATCGGGCGAGGCCTGGGCCAGCCGCGTGATCGGGATCGACGAGGTATTGGAGGCGAGCACCGCGTCCGGGCCAAGTACCTTGCCGACATTACCGAAGATCGCGCGCTTGATCTCCTCGCGCTCGGTCGCCGCCTCGATCACCAGGAAGCACGGCGCCATCGCCTCGACGCCGGCAACCGGTTCGATCAGGCCAAGCGCGGCGTCACGCGCCGCAGCGGTGATCTTTTCCTTGGTGACGAGCCGATCGAGCGCCTTGGCAATGCCGGCCTTGCCCGCCTCGGCGCGCGCAGCATCGACGTCGGACAGCAGCACCTTGTAGCCCGCCTGGGCCGAGACCTGCGCGATCCCCGCACCCATCTGTCCCGCACCGATGACGCCGATATGCTGCATGTCACTTGCTCCCACTGACTTGGCGTGGGCCCTAGCGTGCCGCTTCCCGCATCGCCAGCGCCGACGGATGATCTTTCCGCTCAGCAATTGTGCCGGGCCGTAAACGCGCTTCGCGAGCCCAACGCAAACCCGTCATGCCGAAACAAGTTGGTGCTTACTCCGCTCCGACAAAGGAGTGCTCCTGCGAAAGCAGGAGCCCAGGGTTCGACGCGCAACGCTTGTGGCCCTGGGTTCCTGCTTTCGCAGGAACACGGCTGCTTGTTTGACCGGGATAACACCAAAGGAATTCGGGTAACGATGGCCGGAAGTTCCAACCGCCGCTCATGGCGCCGCGCGAACCGCACCACAGCCATATCCGCCTAGCGCTTGGCTTGCTCGATCGCGGTGAAGCTTATCGTGCCGATCGGATAATCGGCCCAGTCGCGATAATCGAAATGCCACCACTCCGCCTCATAGACGGTGAAGCCTTCGCGCTCCATCGCCGCACGCAGCAGCGCGCGATGGGCACGCTCGGCATCGGTGCCGCCGGCGAAATCGGGATAGGCGCGCGCAGACATCTCGTCATAGCGGCTGGGCATCGAGACGATCTTGCCGCTGCGCAGATCGTACAGCCCGAGATCGATCGCACAGCCGCGGTTGTGGCGCGACCCCTTGGCCGGATCGGCGACGAAGACATGCTTGTCGGGCGGCACCACGTCCCAGAACAGCTTGGTCGCGAACCATGGCCGGTAGCCGTCATAGATGACCAGGCCGAACCCACGCGACGCGAGCCGCGCCGCAACGCGTGCCAGCGCCATCGCGGCGGGACGTTGAAGATAGGCGCCGGTGCGCTCGTAGATCGGCTGGCCGGTAAAATTATTGGCGGTGGCATAACGCGTGTCGACCCGGACGTGCGGCACCACGCCCTTGAGGGCGACCAGGTCGGCGGTCCTTCGCGTCGCGGGCTCGGCCGGCGGGCTGGCAGCCAGCGCCGCCGCGCGCAGCGCTGCCCCGTCGCGACGGACGGCAGCCCGCATCGTCGCCTCGGTCTCCGCGCCGAAATCGTGGCGGGGAAAAGGGCGTCCGTCGACAACGATGCCGTCCCGGGCGACAATGACAATGCTGGTGTCGGCGCGATAACGGTGCGTGCCCGCCGCGATCAGCCGAACCGCCGGAGCACCGCCGCGCGCCAGATAAAGCGCCCCGTCACGCTCGAGGATCATCGCCTCGTTTTCAGTCGCGCCGTAGCTGCCGACCAGTGCCAGATCGGGGACATGGCGCGGCGATGCCGTCGCCGGCACTGCGGCCATCACCAACAGGATCGCCGCCCGCAACCTCTTCATTCCCCGCCTCCACCGCCTGTCATTGCCGGCCCGGCGTAACGGGTGGCGCGTTATGGCGCCAGCCGCGGCGGTTGCGCCTCGGCCAGAAGCAGTGCGAAGCGGTCGTCGGCATCAGTCCATTCGGCGATCGGCGTCCAGCCACCCGCGCGCAGCAGCACGCGCGCATCGCGCGGGCCATATTTGTGGCTGTTCTCGGTGTGGATCGTCTCGCCCTTGTCGATCGCGAAGGGCCGGCCTTCGATCGTGAAGGCGAGATCGTCCAGTGCCTCGAGATGCATCTCGATCCGGCTGCGGTCGTCGTTCCAGCGTGCGACATGACGAAACCGGTCGATCGGGATCGTGCCGTCGAGCTCGCGATTGATGCGTTCGAGCAGGTTCATGTTGAACGCCGCCGTCACGCCCTGCGCATCGTCATAGGCGCGAACCAGTTCGCCTTCGTCCTTCACTCGGTCCATGCCGATCAGCAGCATCGCGCCTTCGCCGAGCGAGGCACGCATCGTGCGCAACAGGTCGGTCGAGGCGAGTGGGATCATGTTGCCGATGGTCGAGCCGGGAAAGAAACCGAGCTTGGGCAAGTTCGCGACCTGGGCCGGCAGCCCGAGCGGTTTCATGAAATCACCCTCGAGCGGCAACACCGGCAGGCCGGGAAAGGCCGCCGCGATGCCGGCCGAGGACTGGCGCAGGAAGTCGCCCGAAATGTCGATCGGCACATAGGCCGACGGGTCGACCGCGCCGAGCAGGATCGGCGTCTTGGTCGACGAGCCCGAGCCGAATTCGACCACAGCGCGACCCGGACCGGCCAGCGCGGCGACGTCGCCGGCATGGTCGCGCAGGATGCCCGTTTCGGTGCGCGTCGGATAATATTCCGGCAGCTCGGTGATCGCCTCGAACAGCTCGGAGCCGCGTCGGTCGTAGAACCAGCGCGCCGGAATGGCACGCGGGCGCATCGCCAGACCGTTCAACACATCGGCGCGGAAGGCCGGGTCCGCGAGGGTGACGTCGCCATCCTCGATCTCACGCTTGAGCATTAGATATCCCTGGCGAGCCGCACGCCGGTGAACTGCCAGCGCTGATGCGGGTAGAAGAAATTGCGATAACTGGCGCGGGCATGGCCGCGCGGCGTGGCACAGGAGCCGCCGCGCAGCACGCTCTGCCCGCTCATGAACTTGCCATTATATTCGCCGACCGCCCCTTCCGCAGTGCGAAAGCCGGGATAGGGGCGATAGGCGCTGCCGGTCCATTCCCACACATCGCCGAACAGGCCGTGCCCCTCGGTCGCGGGGCGCGGCTCGACCGGTCCGGCGCCATCGAGCTGGTTGCCGCCGGCCGGATCGAACGGCGCGGCATGCGCTTCCCATTCCGCCTCGGTCGGCAGGCGCGCGTCGGCCCAGCTGGCATAGGCATCGGCCTCGTAGAAGCTGACATGCGTCACCGGCGCAGCCGGGTCGACCGGGCGGCGCCCATCGAGGCCGAAGCGCGTCCAGCCGCCATCCTGCTGTTCCCAATAAAGCGGTGCGGCGATCCGGTTCGCCTTCACCCAGCCCCAGCCGTCCGCCAGCCAGTGGCGCGGTTCGGCGTAACCGCCATCGGCGATGAACGCGGCCCATTCGCCATTGGTGACGGTGCGGTTCGCCAGCGCGTGCGGCGCGAGCAGCGTCGGGTGGCGCGGCCCTTCATTGTCGAAGGCGAAACCGGCGTTGGCGACGGCATGACCGATCTCGACGACCCCGCCAGGATGCGCCAGCCAGCCGATCGGCCCCGGCATCGCCACCGGAATCTTGGGTTCACCCGCCCACACCGCCGGCTCGACCGGATTCTGCGCCATCAGGTGAAGCAGGTCGGTGAGCAGCAATTCCTGATGCTGCTCCTCATGATGGCAGCCAAGCGCAACGAGTTCGCGCGTCGCCGCCGGCAGCGCATCCAGCGCGGCGAGCAGGGCAGCGTCGACATAGGCACGATAGGTCAGGACTTCGGCCAGCGACGGCCGCGTGATCATGCCGCGCCGATCACGCGCATGGCGGCTGCCTTCCGCCTCATAATAGCTGTTGAACAGGAACGGGAAGCGGTCGTCGAACAGCGCATAGCCCGGCACATGGTCGCGCAGCACGAAGGTTTCGAAGAACCAGCTGGTGTGCGCGAGATGCCATTTGGCCGGCGAAGCGTCGGGCATCGACTGGACGCTCGCATCGGCATCGCTGAGCGGCGCGACCAGCGACTCGCTTAACGCCCGCGCCCGTGCGTAACGCGCCGCGAGATCGCCGTCGGCCGGCCGGGGGGAGCGTGCCGTTCTCATTATGTTCGACTTCTCCCAGAACCCGCCACGGAAATCAACCGGGACTTAGGTGTCGATCAGCGTGTCGCGCCCGGTCGCCATAGAACGTCGCCGGCGTCGTTCTGGTTCAACACGCGCGCCGCGACGAAGAGATAATCCGACAAGCGATTGAGATATGACACACAATCGGGACTGATCGACACCTGTTGTGAGGCCGTGACCGCGGTGCGCTCGGCACGGCGCACCGTGGCGCGCGCGACATGCGTCGCAGCGGCGGCGCGACTGCCGCCGGGCAGGATGAAGCTGGTCAGCGGGCTCAACTGCTCG
>NZ_JAQGLG010000053.1 GCF_028292965.1 Sphingomonas bacterium
AACGTCGTTGACCACCTCGCCTGCGATCTTCAGCTCGCCCGAGGTGATCTCCTCGAGGCCCGCGATGGTGCGCAGAAGGGTCGACTTGCCGCAACCGGACGGCCCGACAAAGACGATGAACTCGCCAGATTTGATGTCGAGGTCGATGCCGTGCAGGATGTTCAGCGCACCATAGGACTGCCTGACTTGCCTGAGCGTGAGATCGGCCATGCTTTCCTCCCGATGATCGTGTTCTCCGGCCGGTTCAGGCTGCGCGCGCGAACCAGGCCCCGTAACTTCCCAGACTGATCGTTCGCCCGGCCGGTGCTTCGGAGAAGCCATGGCCGGTCAGTGGCTGAAGCCGCAGCTCGGCGCCGAGATCGACGCTGACGGGCTCGGCGCCAAGATTGAAGGCACAGACGATGCGCTCGTTGCCGAGATCGCGGGTCAGCAGGATCACCTCGCCCTCGGCAAGCTGGAACTCGATGCCGCCGCCGGCCAGCGCGGGATGGGCGCGGCGGAAGGCGTCGATCAGCGGCTGGGTCTTGACCTTGTCGGTCGCCGACCAGATCAGCAGGCGGCGCTCGCCATCGGCCTGGCGGAGCAAATCGCCATAGCCGCGCGGATAGCCGGCGGGCACGCGCGGATCGGACCTGCCACAGCCGGCCAGCGAGAGCGCCGCGGCGAGCAAGATCAGCATGTCGCGCGCTGCCGGCACCTTCATCCTTTCACGCGCGACGCGCCCGATCTGGTCATCGGGGCTTTTCTGCCGCAATGATGGCGCCGTCAATGTGCGGGGTCTGACGTGGCGCGTATCCTGTTGGTCGAGGACGATCCGTCGCTGGCGCGCGGGCTGAGCGCCACGCTGAAGGCGTCGGGCTATGCCGTCGACGTCGCCGAGGATGGCGAGACCGCGCTGGCGCTGGCGCGCGAGGAGCCGTTCGCGCTGATCACGCTCGATCTCGGTCTGCCCGACATGTCCGGGCTGGTCGTGCTGCAGCGCTTGCGGCGCGAGGGGGCGAAGACGCCGATCCTGATCCTGACGGCGCGCGACGCGATCGAGGACCGGGTGGCGGGGCTCGACGCGGGGGCGGACGATTATCTGCTCAAGCCGTTCGAGCCGAGCGAGCTGGAGGCGCGCATCCGGGCCTTGCTGCGCCGCGCGCAGGGCGAGGCGTCGCCGGTGGTGACGATCGGCGCGTTGAGTATCGATGCCGGGCGCGCGGTGGCGATGGTCGGTGAGCGCATGCTCGACCTGAGGCGGCGCGAATGGACGGTGCTGGAGCGGCTGGTGGCGCGGGCCGGCAAGGTCGTCGCCAAGGATCGGCTGGCGGGTGAGATTTTCGGGTTCGACGAGCCGGTCGGGCCCAATGCGGTGGAGGTCTATGTCGCGCGGCTGCGGCGCAAGCTTGGGCCGGACGGGCCCGAGATCCGTACCATCCGCGGGCTCGGTTACATGCTCGTCGCGCCATGACGCTGGCGAGTTTATGGGCGCGGGCCGACCGGTCGATCACCGCGCGGTTGCTGCGCGGCATGGTGCTGCCGATGGCGGGGCTGGCGCTGCTGCTCGGCATCGGCGGTGCGCTGGCGATCCGCGGCGCGGTGGAGACGGTCAATGACCGTATCCTGGGCGCGGCCTCGCGCGCCATCGCCGAATCGCTGACGGTCGAGGATGGCGAGATCGCGCTCAACCTGTCGCCGGCGATCTTCGGGATGATCGAGGATACCGAGCGCGACAATGTCTATTACAGCGTGCGCCAGAACGGCCGGGCGATCACCGGCTATGCCGATCTGCCGAGTATCGCGAGCGGCATGCGCGATACCGAGGTGCGGTTCGGTGACGCGGTCTATCGCGGTCGCGCGGTGCGCATCGTCAGCGAGGGGCGGCGCCTGTCGGGCGTGGCCCAGCCGGTGGTGGTGGAGGTGGCCGAGACGCTGGGCACGCGCGAGCGGATCGAGCGGCGCCTCCTAGTCGGGCTGGCGGCGCTGGAGGCGTTGCTGATCGGGCTGACGGCGTTGTTGCTCCCGCTCGCGGTGCGCTGGGGGATCCGGCCGCTGGTGACGCTGCGCGAGGAGATGGACCATCGGCTGGCGGTCGATCTGACGCCGCTGTCGCTCGACGGGGTGCCGGTCGAGCTGCGCGATCTGGTGGCGGCGTTCAACGGCATGTTGCGGCGGCTCGACGCGGCGTTGCAGCGCATGCGGCAGTTCACCGCCGATGCCTCGCACCAGTTGCGCACGCCGCTGCAGATCCTGCGCACCCATATCGGCGTGCTGCGCGTGGCGGCGCCGGGCAGCGCCGAGGCGACGGGCTCGCTGGCCGATATCGACCAGGCCAGCGCGCGGTTGCAGCGGCTGGTGGTGCAACTGCTCAACCTTGCGCGGGCCGACAATGCCGCGCCGCCGGTCGAATCCTTCGCGGTGGTCGATGCCAATGCGCTGGCCGCCTCAGTGGCGGAGGACCATGCCGCAGAGGCGATCGCGCGCGGTATCGAGCTGCGCTTCGAGCGGGCCAGCCACGCGGCGCCGATCCGCACGCAGGATCTGCTGGCGGCGGAACTGCTCGGCAATCTGGTAGACAATGCGATCCGCTATAATCGCGACGGCGGGCATGTCGCGGTGTCGGTGGTGCGTGCGACGGACGGGGTCGACATTCTGGTCGAGGATGATGGGCCCGGCATCCCGCTGGCAGATCGCGGGCGGGTGATGACGCGCTTCTCACGGCTGGATCGCGACGCGCCGCGCGAGGGCAGCGGACTTGGCCTGTCGATCGCCGAGGCGCTGGCCGGCGCGCTGGGCGCCACGCTGACGCTCGACCAGGCGCGGTCGGGACAGGGGCTGCTGGTACGGGTGCGTTTCCCGGCTGCGACGCAAGAATAACTCTGACAGCCTCGTGACAGGTTCGCGCGCTACCAACAGCTCGCGATAGAGCCGGATCATCCGGCCGTGCATTATTCTCGAGGGAGAGGTCTCAGTGCGAAAGTTATTGACGTCCGCGGCCTGTGCCGCGCTTCTCGCCGGTTGTCATGGTGGCGGCGCCACCGACAATGGCGCGGCGATGAACGAGGCTGCGGTAACTGCCGCCACCGCCTTCACGATCGACAAGGTATCGCTGCCAGGCGAAGGCCGCGGCGATTATCTGACGGTCGATAACGATGCGCGCCGGCTGTACGTCACGCATAGCAGCCAGGTGCATATCCTCGATCTCGATACGCTCCGGCCGGTCGCCACCGTCACCGGGCTGAAGGCGGCGCACGGCGTCGCGCTGGCCGGCGGCCATGGCTTCGTCTCGGACGGCGACCAGAATGCGGTGATCGAGTTCGACCCCGCCACCGGCAAGGTGCTGAAGACCATCCCGACCGGCAAGAAGCCCGACAGCATCCTGCACGACGCGGCATCGGGCATGGTGTGGGCGTTCAACGGCGATTCGGAGGAGATCAGCGTGATCGACCCGGTCAAGGGCGCGGTGATCAAGACGATCAAGCTGCCGCATGGGCCGGAATTCTCGCAGACCGACAATCAGGGCAAGATCTGGGTCAATATGGAGGAGGGCAACAGCATCGGCGTGCTCGACGCCAAGGCGATGACGCTGACCGGTACGATCGCGCTGACCGGATGCGACGGCCCGGCACCGCTCGCCTTCGATCCCGCCAACCGCGTGCTGTTCGCGGGTTGCGGCAACAAGGTGATGGTCGTGGCGGATGCCGATTCGGGCAAGATCCTGGCCAGCGTGCCGGTCGGCGGCGACCCTGACGGCATCGTGTTCGATGCGCAGCGCAAGCGCGTCTATGTCGCCAATCGCGACGGCGGCTGGACCATTGTCGACCAGGTGGACAAGGGTACCTACCGCGTCGACCAGACGCTCAAGATCGACGAATATGCCAAGACCGGCGCGCTCGACCCCAAGACGCACCGCGTCTTCTCGTCGACCGCCGATCTGGTCTGGCCGCCGGCGGTGCCGGGCAAGAAGCATCTGCCCAACGCCAAATCCGGCACGTTCCGCCTGATGGTGGTTTCCGAGAAATAAGCAGCGACGGACGGGCGGCACCTTTGGTGCCGCCCGGACCACATGCGCGTGAGGGGAGAGAGACATGGCCGAGAGCATCACCATCGAACCGATCGACGAGACCCATACCGTCGATGGCGAATCCGGACCCGTGGGCTGGTGGCGGATCATGGACACCAAGATCGGCATCGTGCCGATTCCGGTGTTCATCGCCGTCGCATTGCTGATCGCGGCCTATGTCGCGCGGGGCAAGGTTCCGGCGGATCTGACCACCAACATCTTGATCCTCACGGCCGGCGGCTTCGCCTGCGCCGAGATCGGCAAGCATATTCCGGGCCTGAGGAAGGTCGGCGCGGCCGCGATCCTCGCCACCTTCGTGCCGTCGTTGCTGGTCTATCTCGGGATCATCCCGACCTCGTTGAAGGAGTCGATCTCGACCTTCACCGAGCAGAGCAATTTCCTCTATCTGTTCATCGGCTCGATCATCGTCGGCAGTATCCTGGGCATGGACCGCAAGATGCTGATCGGCGGGTTCCTCAGGATCCTGGTGCCGATCCTCAGCGGATCGATCGCTGCGGCGGCGGTCGGTGCCGCGGTCGGCACGGCGCTGGGCATGGGGTTCAAGCACACCGTGTTCATGGTCATCGTGCCGGTGCTCGGCGGCGGGGTCGGCGAGGGCGCCATCCCGCTGTCGATCGGTTATGCCGCGCTGGGCGGCGGCAAGCAGGGCGATCTGCTCGCCGAGATCCTGCCGGCGGTGATGTTCGGCAGCCTGGCGGCAATCCTGCTGGCGGGCGCACTCAACCTCTATGGCAAGCGCCGGCCCGATCTGACGGGCGAGGGGCAGTTGCAGCCCGGCGAGCATGATGTGCACCTGACCGGCAAGGAGGCGCCGCGCTTCGTGCCCGACCTGCAGACCATCGGCGGTGCGGTGGTGCTGGCGATGACGCTCTACACCATCGGCGCGCTGGTGCAGGACCTGACCAAGTTTCCGGGGCCGGTAACGATGCTGTTCCTCGCCGTCATCCTCAAGCTCGGCAAGCTCGTCTCGCCGCGGCTCGAACAGGGCGCGTACCGCAACTATCAGTTCTTCGCCGCTTTGGTCACCTATCCGCTGCTGTTCGCCATCGGCGTTTCCAAGACGCCGTGGGAGAAGCTGATGAGCGCCTTCAACCTGCCCGAGATCGTCACCATCCTGGCGACGGTGACCACCCTGGTCGTGACGGGGTTCTTCACCGGGCGGCTGGTCAACATCCACCCGATCGAATCCGGCATCATCACCGCCTGCCGCGCGAGCCAGGGCGGCACCGGCGACGTCGCCATCCTCAGCGCCTCCAATCGCATGATGCTGATGCCGTTCGCCCAGGTCGCGACGCGGATCGGCGGCGCGCTGACCGTCACCCTGGCGCTCGCCCTGTTCGCCAAGTTCGGCGGGTAAGGGCGGGGCGTTGGCGGTACCCGCGCTCATCGCGACCGCCCTGATACTGGCCGGCGTCGGGCTCTCGCTCGGCGGCGCCAATGATGCCGGGCGGTATGGCGACAGGCTGCTTGCCGAGGCGGCGCACCGAAGTGGCGCCGCGTTGCATATCGAGGCGCGCGACAAGGGCGGCGCGCCGATCGCGATCGGCCCGGCGGTGACGGGCGGCGTGACGGTGCCGCTGGCCGATGCGATGGGCCATGCGATCGGCACGTTGACGGCCGCGCCCGGCACCCACGCCGCCGCGACCGCCGCCTGGCTGTCGCGGCGGATCTATGTCGCCGGCAATCTTGCCGAACCCGACCCATTCATCGCCGGCGCGGTACACGCGCCCCGCGCCGATGCGCTGGTCGAGAAGATGCTGGCGCGCTTTCCCGATCTGGTGACGCTGGCACTCCATGTCGCGCCGCCGGGTGGCGGCAACATCATCGCCGCATCGAGCTTCGGCCGGATCGGCAAGCCGGGCGATAGCGACGACCGGCATGTCGAGCAGGACGGTGCCGTGCTGCGCGAGGTGACCGATAGCGGAACGCGTCTCGCGGTGGAATTGCCCCTGCTCGATCGCACCGGACACAGTATCGGCGCGCTGAGCACCAGCTTCACGGTGCCGGCGGGCAGCGACCCGCAGATGCGTTATGTCCGCGCCGTCGCGGTACGCGACGCGCTGGCGCGCCGGATTCCGTCGCGCGCGGCCTTGTTCGCACGCTGACCGACGACAGCTTCACGACAGGCTGACGCGGTAAACCCTCCTCACGCGGAATAAAGCGTGAGGGAGAGGATGATGATCAGGAAGACGATGCTGGCGCTCGCGCTGGCGGCAGGCGCCTTGACGGCGACCATGGCCGGCGCGGCCGACAAGAACTGGACCCCGCCGGCGCAGAAGATCTACGCGCAGGCACTGTCCGACCAGACGATGAAGGCGCACCCCGAACTGCTCAGCGTCACGCTGCACGGTGTGCCGCCCGGGATGACCGACGCCTATACGATGTTCGCCGGTTCCTATCCGGATCGCATCGGCAACCCGGACGATCCCGATGATATCGACGTGTCCAAAAAGGGCATCACGATCGTCGACCCGCGCTGGCACCGCACCAAGGACACCGCGCCGAAGTTCGTCGTGCTGATGCCGATGCGCGACGTGCACGGCAACAATATCGGCCTGGTCGTCTATGCCTTCAAGGTGAAGGTCGCGGGCAACCAGTATGAGCGCACGCTCTACACCAGGGCGCTCGATATGCGCGATGCGCTGGCGCGACGCATCCCGAGCTACGAAGCATTGTTCGCCCCGGCGAAATGAGCGACCCGGTCAGCCTCGCCGCGCGCCTGCCGCGTGCGGCGGGGCGCACCATCTTCGGCAGCGATGTCGCCGGTTATCACAGCGCGCGGCCGGGCTATCCGGCCGCGCTCTACCGGCTGATCACCGCGCGCCTGCCGGCGTTCGACGCGATCGCCGAGATCGGCCCGGGCACCGGCCTCGCCACCGAGGCGCTCGCGGCGTTCAAGCCGAGGCGCTTCGTCGCGTTCGAGCCCGATCCGGTGCTCGCCGCGCATCTGCGCACGCGCTTTGCCGAACTCGATGTGATCAATGACGATTTCTGCGCGGCGGAGGTCGCGGGCGGGTTCGATCTGATCGCCTCGGCCTCGTCGTTCCACTGGCTCGACCCCGAGATCGCGCTGCCCAGGGCGCGCGCACTGCTCAAGCCGGGCGGCTGCCTGGCGATCTGGTGGAACGTCTATCGCCAGAAGGGCATTGGCGATCCGTTCGCGGAAGCCGTGGCGCCGCTGCTCGCCGATATCGAGTTGCCGCCGTCGGAGGCGGCCGAGCGGCACTATTCGCTCGATATCGACCTGCATCGCGGACGGCTCGAAGCGGCGGGGTTCGGGGCGATCGAGCATCATGTGTTCCGCCGCGAGCGCGTGCTGAGCGCCGACGATGCGCGCGCGCTCTACGCCAGCTTCTCGCTGGTGCGGCTGCTGCCGTCGGCGCGGCGCGAGGCGCTGCTCGATGCGATCGCCGCGCTCGTCACCGACGAATTTGGCGGCGCTGCACCGAGCGTGCTGCTGTCGCCCATCTATCTGGCGACGGCGCCGGCGTGACAGCACGGTGACAGCATCATGCGCGTAACAGCATGATACGGGACGATGCCGCAGAGCACGCCCGCCGAGAGGAGCAGGGCATAATGCGCGCATTTTCCGCCGCAGCATCGATCTGGCATCGTACCGTCGTCGCCGCGCTGAGCGTCGCGATGATCGCGCCGCCGCTCGCCGCACAGCCGGTCGGCATGCCGGCGTCGCACCCGCATATGGACCGGCTGACATTGATCGTGCCGGCGGCGGTCGGCGGCGGCTGGGATCTCACCGCCAAGGCGATGAAGGCGTCGCTCGAGCGCGAAGGGCTGGTCGGCCAGGTGTCGATCGTGCGCTATCCCGGCGCGGGCGGGCTGATCGGCCTGTCGCAATTCGTCGCGCATGATCGCGGCAAGGACGATATATTGCTGATCGGCGGGCTGGTCATGCTCGGCGCGTCGCTGCGCGACGAGGCCGCGGTGACGATGCGCGACGTGACCCCGATCGCGCGGCTGACCGGCGAATGGGAAGTGCTCGCCGCGCCCGTCACCTCATCCGTGCACAGCATCGCCGATATCCGCGCGACCATGCTGCGCGACCCGGCCAAGCTGCGCTGGGTGGGCGGTGCGCTGGGCGGACCTGACCAGGGGCTGGTCTATTCATTTGCGGAACAGCTCGGCGTTTCGCCCGACAATATCGAATATTATGCCCGGGCTGGCGGTCGCCGGGTGACCGAAACATTGCTCGAAGGGCGCGGCGATGTCGGGGTCAGCGGCTATGCCGAATTCGGCCCTTCCCTCACGAGCCACGCGCTCAAGGTGCTGGCTGTCGCCGCGCCGCATCGCCTCGCCGGCATCAATGCGCCGACGTTGCGCGAACTCGGCATCGACACGACGATGATGAACTGGCGCGCGGTATTTGCCGCCCCCGGGATCAGCGCGACACAGCAGGATCGGCTCGCCGGGATCGTCGCGGCGATGGCACATTCGCCGAGCTGGCATACGCAACTTGGCACCCAACATTGGACCGATGCCTATCTCGACGGCATGCCGCTGTCGCAATTCATCGGCCGCGAGCAGACGCGCTGGGCCGATGTCATCAACCCGCCGCGCCGTGGCGGCGACTTCGCCGTCGAGCAGGGTGGCTGGTGGTCGGCACGCGCCAACATGATCACAGGTCTTGTGGCGCTGGTCGTGCTGCTCGGCGTCGCCGCCTGGATGACGCTGGGGCTGCGACGCCGTCGCCGCATGACCCGCGAACTCGAAAAGCGCTGCGATGCGCTCTCCGCGCAACTCGACCTTGCGCCGACTTCGGCCGGCGCCGCGGTCAAGACGGTGATCGACGGCGACTTCCAGGAATGGCGCCTGTCCGAGGCCGAGAACGACATTGCCTGGTTCATGCTGCGCGGCCTGCCGCTACGCGAGATCGCCGATGTGCGCGGCACCAGCGAGCGTACCGTGCGGCAACAGGCGCAGGCGATCTATCGCAAGGCCGGGCTCGACGGCCGCTCCGACCTTGCCGGCCGCGTGCTCGAGCGCTTCATTTAAGTGACTAGGCCATTGGACGGATCGACCGCGCCGGCGACCTGGGCAAGATGGCGCCATGCTCGCGCCACCTGCCTACCGCCCGCCGCCGACGCCGCGCCGTCGCGCGCTGATTCTGGGAATCCAGCTGTCGCTCGCGACGATCGCGGTGCTCGCGCTGCCCGTCGCGGCGGTGCCGCGTTATCGTACCAGCGCGCCCGCTCTGGCAGGCGAATTGCGCATCGCAGGGTCGCGGTTGCTCGACGGCCCGGTAGCGCGCTGGGTGGCGATCTTTCGCCGCGAGCATCCCGCCGTGCGCGTGCGTGTGACGCTTGCGGGGTCGAGCGCCGCGACGGATGCGATGGAGCGTGGGCGCGCGGATGTCGCACCGCTGATGCATGTCTTGATGCCGGACGAACAGGCGCTGTTCCCATCGGGCGCCGCGCCGCGCGGCATCGCGCTCGGCCTTGGCCGACGCTACCGCGTCGCGACCGGCGAAGTGGTGGGCGAGACGCCGATTTACCTCTATCTCAACCATCCGCCGCATCGGCCGGCCAGCGCGACCGCGCTCGAACTGGCGCGGATCGCGACCAGCGCAGAGGGTGCGGGGCGCGTGCGGGTCAGCCTGTTCGAGGCGCTGACGCACCGCGCGGACCCATCCATCACCGATTGAACCGGGCGCGTCGCGGCGCCCTCAGGGGAGCCCGCACATGACGTTTTCGCGCCTTCTTTTCACAGCACTGGCGGCAACCGCACCGATCGTGGCTGGTGCCGCCTCGGCGCAGTCTTCGCCGCCGATCAGGCCGGGCGCGGTGACCTGGTCCGCACCGACCGCGGTCGAGGTCCATCCGCAGAGCGACGAAGAGAAGAAGGCCGGCATGGTCACCGGCCGCACCCTGCCCGCGCCCGAGCTGCTGCAACCGAGCCTCGATCCCGCACTGTCGCACTTCGTGCCGACCCGTGGCTACCGGATCAAACATGCCTATCGCGCGGGCTGTTCCGACGTGCTGCCCGGCCTGGTCGCCGATTGGGTCGTCGCGTTCCGCAAATATCAACCGGGCTTCCAGCTCGCCTGCCAGCATCCGCTGGCCGGCAGCCTCGGCGCGCTGGAGCTGATCAAAGGCAATCTCGACCTGGTCTTCGTATCGCGCGAGCTGAAGCCGAGCGACATTTCGGGCTTCCGCGACAAGTTCGGCTATGATCCGCTGTCGGTGCCGATCTCCGGCGGCACGTGGCGGCATTTCGGATTCCTCGACGCGCTGGCGATCATGGTCAATCCGGCCAATCCGGTGAAGCAGCTGAGCTTCCAGCAACTCGACGCGGCCTTTTCGCGCACTCACTGGCGCGGCGGCGAGGCGCCGAAGACCTGGGGCGATCTCGGCGTGACCGGCGAATATGCCAGCCATCCGATCCACCTCTACGGCATCAAGCCGTGGAACGGCTTCGAGGAGTTCGTGCGCCAGCGCATGCTGTCGACGCCGGGGCATCGCGGCGAGTGGAACGACGCGGCGATCCATTATGACGAGACCTTCTTCGCCATTGCGCGGCGCGTCGCCGCCGATCCCGATGCGCTTGGTTATACAGGACTGTCGGCGATCGACTCCGAGGTGAAGATCGTGCCGGTCAGCGTCGATGGAGGGCCGGCCCTGTCGCCGAGCTACGAAAACGTCGCGGCCGCGACTTATCCGCTGTCGCGGCTGGTCTATCTCAACACCAATGCCAAATCCGGTGCGGCGCTCGACCCGGCGCTGCGCGAGTTCCTTCGCTTCGTGCTCAGCCGCGAGGGCCAGGCGGTGGTGCGTGAGCAGGGCATCTATCTCCCGCTGCGCGGTTTCCAGGCCGCCGCCAGCCTCGTGCAGATCGCGCGTTGATCTTGGCGCGCCGATCGCTGCTCGCGCTTGGTGCGCTGCTGGCGATCGGCGCGGCGCCGGCACCGCGCGTCATCCGTATCATCGGTTATAACGACATGCGCGAGATGCTGACGGCGATTGCGCCGCGCATCGAGGCGCTGCACCCCGATGTGCAGATCCTGCTCGACCTCCCGGCGACCAAGGCCGCGCCAGGCGCGCTGATCGGCGGGCGTTCGACGCTCGCGCCGATGGGGGCGGAGATGGAGCCAGCCGACCGCGCGGCGCTGCGCGCGCGCTGGGGCGGCGATCCGGTCGAAATCCGTGTCGCGCATGATTCGCTGTCGCCGGCCGCCTTGTCCTCGCCGACCGGCGTGCTCGTCGCGCGCGACAATCCGCTGCGCGAAATGCCGCTGGCGACGGTACGGACGGCGTTCGCCGCGGCGACGCCGCCGGCGCATTGGGGCGATCTCGGCGCGCGCGGCGCCTGGGCGAGGCAGCCGGTGCATCTCTATTGCCTCGCCCCAGACACGGCGATCGGCCTTCATCTTCTTCGCGGTCCGCTCGCCGGCGAGCGTTTCACGCCGACATGCCATTTCTTTCATCAGTCGCGCGATGTCGCCGCGGCGGTCGCCGCCGATCGCCTTGGCATCGGGTTCGCCAATCTCAACCATGCCGGCGGCGCGACGCGCGCGCTGACGCTGGTCGACGCGTCCGGCCGCCACCTGCCCAACCGCGCCGGGATCATGTCCGGCAGCTATCCGCTCGATCGCTTCCTGCTGGTCTATGCGCGCCGCGATCGACGGGGCGGGGTCGAGCCGGACGCGGCTATGGTGCTGGATTTTCTACTGTCGCGCGCCGGTCAGGCGAGCATCGCGCAGGGAACGCTGGGCTACCTCCCGCTCAACCCGCGCGAAGTCGCGGCGGAGCGCCTGAAATTACAGAGTTATCGTAATCAAATCAAATAGATAGCACGGTAGGTCATTTAGCGGATGGATCGCTTGCCAAGGTTCTGATTGGCTCATGGATAGCAGCACAGCGACAGGCCAGCGCGGTGCCGAAAAACTAAAGGCCGATAGGGGAGTGTATCGATGATCAATCACAACCGCGCGCGCGCACTGGTTCGCCTTGGAGCGACGGCATCGGCGCTCGCGCTCGCGCTGGGCGCCAGTAGCGGTGCCTGGGCGCAGACGACGCCGGCCCAACCGCCGGCGCCGCAGCCTGCTCAGGCTGAGGACGATGCCGTGCCCGCCGATATCATCGTCAAGGGCAGCTTTATCGATGCGGGCGCGAGCAGCGCGACCAAGCTCGATATCCGTGTGCTGGACACGCCGTTCAGCGTCGATTCCTATAACGGCAATTTCCTGAAGGCGATCGAGACGACCAACGTCTCCGATCTCTACAAATACATGACCGGCATCCAGCGTGCCGGCAATACCGGCTACGACATCACCTTTCGCGGCTTCAAGACCTCGGGCAACGACCGCAACGCGATCCTGACTGACGGCCTGCCGGGCCTGTCGGTGCGCTTCGGTTCGCCGCCGACGATCGGCACGGAGCGCATCGAGCTGGTCAAGGGTGCGACCTCGGTGCTGTACGGCCAGGCGCAGCCCGGCGGGTTCATCAACATCATCACCAAGAAGCCCAAGGCGACCGCCGCCTATCAGGTCGAACTCAAGGCGTTCACCGGTGCCGGCAGCTATGGCCGCGCGATCGGCTACCTGCCGTCGATCGACTTCACCGGGCCGATTACGTCGGACGGATCGCTGCTCTACCGCGTCGTCGCCGAGGCCGGATATAATCGCGGCTTCCGCAACGATTCCTATGAAAAGCCGATCTACATCGCGCCCAGCATCACCTGGAAACCCGGCAGCCGCACCGATATCACGGTGCAGGGCGAGTATCGCCGCGACAAGTCGCATTACGATACCTACCTCGTCGCGCCGAACCGCGACGCGACGCTGATCGCCCCGATCAACACGACCTATCAGGAGCCCAACGACTATCTGCTGGAACGCGGCTATATCGGCACCTTGCTGGTGCGCCACGAATTCAGCGACAAGGTGAAGTTCAACCTCGGCTATCGTTATGTCGACCATTTCGACACGCAGCTGAACTTCGACGTCAACGGCTTCAAGGCAGCGACACCGGCCAATCCAACCGCGCCGCTGACCACGTTGACGCGCCGCGCACGCGGCCAGATCAACAAGCGCACTTACAGTTTCGTCGACGCCAATTTCAATTTCAAGTTCGACACGTTCGGCATCAGGCACACGCTGATGATCGGCGGCGGCGGCGGACAGGAAACCGCGAGCCTCGATCGCACGCAATTCTATGCCTGCACCGGTTCATGCACCGCGCTCGACGTCGCTATTTACAACCCGGTGATCGGCGCCGCGCCGGCATTGAGCAGTTTCCCGCTCGACAGCAGCGCGACGCAGGCCAATCTGACCTGGCGCTACACCACGCAAAATTCGATCGGCCTCTATGCCTCGGACCTGATCGAATTCGGCGACATGTTCAAGGCAATGGTCGGCGTGCGATATGCCGACGAGCATCAGACGATCGAAGATCTGCGCGTGCCCGCCGGCGTGACGTACAAGCACGACCGCAAGACGCTCCCGCTCGCCGGCCTGTTGTTCGAGCCGACCCGTCAGCTAAGTTTCTATGCCAGCTATGCGACGTCGTTCGTGCCGACTGCGGCCGCGTCGCAGGACGTGTTCGGACTCAACCCATTCGTGCCGACCTACGCCGTATCCTATGAGGGCGGCGTCAAACTGGATATGTTCAGCCACCGGCTGAACCTGACCGCTGCCTATTTCGATATCGAAAAACAGAACACGCTCAACACCACAGCGTGCCTGACGCTAGCCCAACTCAATGCTGCGATCGCGTTGGGGACGTATACGGTTCCCGCCAATGCGCGGCGCGACGCAGCTGGCAATCTCATACCCGGCACGGGCACCTGTTCCGACCAGATCGGCAAGGAAAGGTCGCGCGGTTTCGAGATCGAACTCAACGCGTCGCCGCTGCCCGGCTGGACGATCACCGGCGGCTATGCCCATACCAAGGCGCGGGTGGTCTCCGCCAACGCCGGCCTGCCCTATCAGGCCGGCGCGCGCGAAACCAACTCGCCAGATGACGCCTTCAACTTCTGGACACGCTACGACTTCCAGGGCGGCGCGCTGGAAAATCTCGGCCTAGGCTTGGGCCTTTCGTATATCGGCAAGCGCGTTGGCTTCTTGCCGCCTGCCGCTGTTGATCCACGGCCGGAAAACGGCACGATGCCGCTGGCGGCCTATACCACGATCGATCTCGGTCTCTATTACAAGCTCAAGAATATCGACCTGACGTTCAAGGTCACCAATCTGTTCGACAAACGCTATATCGAGAGTGCGGGCTTTACCGGCGACATCAACCTTGTCCCCGGCACGCCTCGCCTGCTCACCGCAACGGCGCGCATTCACTTCTAGGTTCCCTTCCCAGGGCATGCTCCTAGGGCGCCGTGGCAACGCGGCGCCCTTTTTTTGGCGGAAGACTTCGCCCAAATTGCCGTGGTTCGCGGCGCGCGCGCAAGTATCGTGCAAGTATCGCGCAAGTGGAGCGGCGGAAGCGGGCAAAGAACAGCGGAATTTTGCGAGCCCCTATGGCCGATTTTCGTGGCGCCATCCCGCGTGCCAGCCAAAGATCTCACCCAGCATTGTCGCCCGAATCCAACATAGTCCGACTGGCGCGATAGGCTGCATCGTCGCGATACGGGCCGACGGTGACTGGCCGTTTTCGCGGGCAATTATGCGAATAGTTGCCGGTTTTTCTTCACCAGACTTGTCGCTCGCGACCACGGCAAGCGCGGCAACCCAACCTGCCACGGTTATATCGATGCCAACAATGAGAAAGAGCGTACACGTGCCACACAACATGGACCGGCCACGCAGAAATTGAAGCGACTGCCCATTGTACGTGCGTTGACGGACCCGCCATGCGCGCGACGGATGCCGCGCACGAAAAAAAGGCGCGGCCCCCGGATGGGAACCGCGCCTCGAGTGCCCGGGGGGGGGCGGGACAGGTTACATCGTCGCGAGTTTGGCCAGTTCTTCCTTCACCACCTGCGGCTGCAGCGGGATATAGACGCCGTCGTTCGACACCTGCTGCTGACCCTCGCGGCTCAGCACCGCCTTGAGGAACTCGCGCACCTTGGGCGCCAGTGTCGTGCCGGGCTTGTGGTTGACGTAGATGTAGACGTAGCGGCTGAGCGGATAGCTGTGGTCGTAGACGCTCTGCGTCGTCGGCAGCACGCACTTGCCGCCGGGCTCTTCGGACAGCGGCATGACCTTGGTGTAGGGCTGGACATTGGCCATCAGCGCATAGGTCAGGCCGCCCGGATGGTCGCGCATGTCCTCGGCGGCGACGGTGAAGGCGTGGGTGAAACCCTTGCCCTTGGTGAACTGGATGCCGGAGCGATACTCACCCATCTTCATCACGCGGATCTTGAAATACCATTCGATGCCGTTGGGCGATTTGAGGCCGTAGAGATGGATCGGCTTGTCGGCCCAGGCACCGGTGGCGCCAAGCTGGCCCCAGCTGGTGATCTCCTTGCCGCCACGATGGTGCGTCGTCGAATAGATGTCGTCGAGTTGCTGCAGGCTGAGGCAATTGATCGGGTTGTTC
Organism: Sphingomonas bacterium; assembly: GCF_028292965.1. Taxonomy (GTDB): domain Bacteria; phylum Pseudomonadota; class Alphaproteobacteria; order Sphingomonadales; family Sphingomonadaceae; genus Sphingomonas. Next base: position 15,568 of record NZ_JAQGLG010000053.1, read on the forward strand.
TTGTCGACCATGATGATCGATGCCGCGGTCTTGCCGAGCGAGCCGACGCTGCCGGTGGCGACGCGGAAGGGCGTTGCGTCATAACCGAATTTGGCGCGAAAGGCTTCGGCCTCGGCCGGGAGCAGTTCGCGGCCGACCGGGGCGAGCTCGGCGATCCCATTGGTCAGCGCGGGGCCGCCCGAACCGGAGGCGCGCGCCTCCATGTCGACGCTGAGCCGAGGATAGGCCTTGCGCATCATCTTGACCCAGCCGAGCGTCATCTCGTCCATCACGTCGGCACCGACGACATGCAGCTCTTCCTCGGGTTGCACGTCGACCGGGCCCGGTACCCAGACGGGAATGCTGGGGTCGGGTTTCAGATTATGCTCGCGCTTGGCATATTTCAGCGCGGCGGCCGGGTTGAGCGCGATCGTCGCCGCACCAAGCGCGATGACCGCGGTGGTGGCGAGCGCGCCGGTTCGGCGCGAGAAGGTCAGTCTGGGCATGAGCGCGTTCCTCTCCTGTAGATGATGTGCCGGCGCGCATGCCGGCCCTCGCCGGAAAGTCTAGGCCCATGGCGCCGCGCGGCAATGCGCCGTGCGCCTGAAGGTATCCGTCAAACGGCGTATGGCGCCGACGGACGGACACAGCGCTATTCTGTTTCGTGATGCTGGGAGCGAGGCGATGATCGGAAGACGCGGCGCGTGCGCCGTCATGGCGGCGCTGTTGCTCGCCGCGGCGGCACCGGGCGGCTCACGGGTCGGTAGCGCGCCGAAGATTCTCGACGCGCTGGTGCCCGCCTGGGTCGCCGGCTTCGGCCGGACCGGGCCGGCAATGACGATCGCGGTGCCGCCGCCTTATGGTCCGCCGCAGGGTAAGCTCGATCCGGCATTGCGGACGTTTCTCGATGGCCGCCGCGACTTCGCCTTCCTGACTCGCGACATCGCCGAGGCGGACCTCGCCGCCTTCCGTCGCGCGCATCATGGCGAACCGGTGATCGTGCCGCTCGCAGGCGGCGCATGGCACCGCTTCGGTTATGTCGATCCGGTGGTGGTGATCGTCAACGCCGCTAATCCGCTGCGCGCGCTGAGCTTTCGCCAGCTCGATGCGCTGCTGTCGGAAACACGCTGGCGCGGTGGCGCCGCCCCCGCCGATTGGGGCGATCTCGCGGTGTCAGGCTGGCGCGGGAAAGCGATTCATGTCGTCGGAGGCGATGGTTGGTCGGGCGAGGAATCGGCGCGTGCGCTGACCGTCAGGCGGCGCGTGCTGAGTGTCGACGGGCAGGTCGGGCGCTGGCGAATGGTGCCCGGATCGGGCGGCGAGGACGAGGTCGTGGCACGCGTCGCGGCCGACCCACAGGCGATCGGCTTTACCGGGTTGGGGCATTTTTCCACTGGCGTGCGCACTGTCGCCATAGGCGATGGCGGGAAACCCGTCGCACCGACGCGCGCCGCAATTGCCTCCGGTGCCTATCCGCTGGCGCGCACCGTCGACCTGGTGATGGCGCGCGACGCGCATGGCTGCCTCGACCCGGCGGTGGCGCGCTTCGCGGCATGGCTGGTCGGGCCGGCGGGGCAGGCTGTGATCCGCGAGCAGGCCGTGTTCCTGCCGCTGAACACGCGGCAGCTGCACGACGCGCGCGTCACCTTGCGCGCGCCGTGCAGGCCTTAGGCTGGATGGCCGTCAGTCCGGATGGGCGCCCTCGGCGGCATTTTCGAGCACCGCGCCGGTCTTCGCGTCGACGCCGACCTCATAGGTCTTGCCGCCGGCCTTGATGTCGAACGAATAACGCAATCCGCTGCCGCCGGCCTCGCGTTCGAGCTCCTGGTCGGTGATCGTGCCGGGCCGCGCCTTGAGCGCCGTGCCGCGCGCGGCGGCGAGGCTGACCTTGGCTTGGCCGGCATAACGTGCGCCCTTCAGCGCATGACTGGCGGCGGTGGCGCCGCCGGCGACGACGGCCAGCGCCGCCGCGACGAGTGTGATGGTCCTTTTCATATGACGAATTTCCTCTCGGTAATCCCCCTATGCCACCCGAATAGACCGGATCGGGTTCGCCCAGCATGGCCATGAGATTGAAAATCGCCAATCCCCACAAAGGCATTTCGGCCGCGTGAAGGTTACCCCTCACGCGGCCGATACCCCCCTTTGGGTGCGCCGCCAGGGCGACGGCGCCCTAGAACTTCACCGATGCCTGGACGTAACCCAGACGCCCGATCGGCCCGTAGGTCGAGACATCGGCGGTGTTGTCGGTATAGGCGGCGCTCGGCGTGTACACATTGGTCGAGATCGGCGGCATGCGGTTGAACACATTGTTGACCCCGACCGCGATCGAGAAGCCCTTCAGCGTGCCATCGCGATCGCGCGCCGTATAAGCGAGGCGCAGGTCGAAGGTGGTGTAGGGCTTGACCCGCCCGGCAAAGGCGGTCGGCGGCGTGCGCGCGGCATTGGTTTCATAGGTAATGCCGCCAGCGCCGAGATCGCGCACCGCCGAGATATAGGTGTTGGCGATGGTCAGGTCGAAGTTGCGATAGTTCCAGTTGAGGCTGGTGTACGACCGGAATTTGGGCAGCGTGCCCTGCACGCCGGTGCCGCCATTGGTCGCGGTGCCGGCATATTCGTAAAAGGCCTGACTGGGCAGCGCCTGGAACTGGTAGCTGAGGAATACCGCCATGATCGAATTGAACGACAAGGTGCCGGCGTTCGGCGTGGGCAGGCTGTAGTCGATCGTGCCGTTGAGCGTACGCACGCGGATGCCGCCGAGATTGGTGAAGCGGTCGATCGCGTAGACATTGGCATAGTTTGCCGGATCCGCGGCGAGATAGGCGCGCAGGTCGCCGGGGTTGGTGAAGGGCGTCGCGCCGGGCTGACCGGGGAAATTGCCCTTGGCGATGTTGCCGGCGAACAGCGATGCCGACCCCAACTGATTCACGTCGAGGAAGATGTTGCTGAAGCCGATACCGCCCGGAAGGCCGGTCTCCTTGACGAACGAATAGTCGACGCCGAGCCGCAGCCGCGGGACGAAGCCGGGCTTGAACACCACGCCGAGCGAATAGGACGTCGCCTTGGCCGGTTGCAGCCCCGGATTGACGCCGTCCTGGACCGGCGAGAGGCCCGCGGGCAGGCCCGGAAAGGCCGCCGGAATGATGCCCGGGCCGGCCTGGCGGTTATTGATCGGGCCATATTCCTGATAGAGCGGCGGCGCGGTGAACGACTTGGAGAAGGTGCCGCGGATCGTCAGGCCGTTGTCGATCGGCTGCCAGAAGAAGCCGATCTTCGGCACGGTCGAATTGCCGGCGTCGCTGTACTTCTCGTGGCGAACCGCACCGATCAGGTCGAATTCGTGGAAGCCCGGGATGGTGAAATCATGCCCGGTAATCGGCACGCGGACCTCGACAAACTCCGATGAAATGGTGCGGCTGGCCGGCCCTTGCGATCCGCTGGCGCCGGAGGTGCACTGCACGGGGAAGGGATCAGCCTGTTGGCCGCCGTTCCACGCCACCGCGTTGGCGGTGAACGCACCGCCATCGTTGCAATAATTGGGGTCGGTATGGACGAAGCCGTTCGGGTCGGTGATGCCGTAGAGCGACTCCCGGCGATATGCGCCGCCAAATGCCACTGCGAGCTTGCCGCCCGGCAGTTCGGCGAGCACGCCGGTGATCTTGCCGTCGAACGAGTCGAGCTTACTGCCGGCGTGGATCTGTTCGGTGCCGAAGATGTAACCCAAGGTGGTGCGGTTCGGGCTGCGCGACAGCACGTCGAGCGCAGGGACGATCACGGTGCCGCCAGTGGTCGAGAAATTGGCGAACACCTTGCTATAGGCACCGCCCGTTACGGCGTTGCCGCTGGCATCATAGCCGCCGGCGATGGCCGGCGCGAGGTTGGGCGTGAAGATCACGTTCTTTTGCAGCTGGGTGAGCGTGCTGACGCTGTGGACGTACGCCGCCTCCCAATGCCAGGACGGGCCGACCCAGCCCAGCTCGCCCTTCAGCCCGGCGGTCAGGCGCAGGCTTTCGGTATGGTTGTAATATTGCTTGGGGTCGGCCGTGCTGCCGAAGGTCACGCCGCCCAGCGCGCCGGCGACTGGGTTGAACGGCGAATTCTGCGGCAGGGTGACGCCGACCGTCACCGGCTTGAACTGGGTAAAGCTGCGATTGTCCGACAACTGCGCGTCGCCGAAGAACACAAGATCGTCGCCGATCAGCTTCAGGTTGATGCTGGCGTCGAACGCTTTCTGCTCCTGGGCTAGCAGCAGCATCTGATATTGCGACACGTCGTAAGTGCCGCCGATGCCGGTGCCGGCGACCTGAACGTTGCTGTTGGCGGTCGCCGGACTGGTCTGCGCCGAGGTGATCGTGGGCGTGTTGACATAGGTACCGTTGGCGATCAGCGCGGCGAAGTTCGGCGCCGTCGCCAGGATGCCGGTCGGGTTGCGCGAACCCGGTGAGGTGAGCCCGGGCGCGAGCACGCCGAACTGACCACCGGTGACGACGCTGCCCGGCACCGCGGTCGCGGTGCTGTAGAAGGGCGAGGTGAAGCTGCGCTGGTTCTGGTAGAGCGGATCGCTCTTGAGATAGCTGCCGGCCAGCGTGATGTTGAAGCCGTCGGTGAAATTATGCCCGACGACGAAATTGGCGGAGCGTTCCTTGTAGCCATCGGCGAAGCCGAGCCGGCCATCCACCGACAGGCCTTCATAATCGCTCTTGAGGATGAAGTTGATCACGCCGCCGACCGCGTCGGAGCCGTAGATCGCCGAGGCGCCGTCGGTCAGCACCTCGACCCGCTCGATCGCCGCCGCCGGGATCTGCGCCAGGTCGACGAACACCTTTCCGCCCATGCCGGCGATTGGATTGACCGCCATGCGCCGGCCATTGACCAGCACCAAAGTATCGAGGTTGCGCAGCTGCGCCTGCGAGCCGCCGGCGGTGTTCTGGTTGGTGTTGTTGGCGTTGCTGTTGCCTGTGTTGCTGCGCCCGGCAAAGGATGGAATCTGCTTGCGCACCAGCTCGAGCACATTGTTGTCGACGCCGCCGCGCTTGATCTCCTCCGCGCCGATCGTGGTGACGGGCACCGCGACCTGGTCGGGCGAAGTCGGCAGCGCCGATCCGGTGACGACGATGTCGGGCGGGGTTTCGGGCGCGGTCTGATCGTCGGGCGCGGCGGCCGGTGCCGCGGGCGTGGTTTGCGCGCTTGCCGGTAGTGCCAATAGCAGCATGCCGGTGGCGAGCGCGGTCGTCAGCGAAAGCCCGATGCGAGCCCGCTTCGTTACGTCAGTCATGAGTCCAACCCCTCCTTGGTTGTGGCCCCGCACCGGTGTTTCCCGGTGTCGGGGCGCGTTCGCCGCGTCTAGCGCGGTGCGATATCGAACCAGAGCAACTTGCCCATGGCCTTGCTCTCGCCGGGCGATGCGGCGATCCACAGCCGGTTGCCGTCGACGATGGCGGTCTTGGCGCCGGGCAGCGTGGTGACGCGCGCGGCCTCACGATAGCTGTCCGCGCCGTCCTGCTCGACGACGCTGGTATAACCCTCGCCACCGGCGACATAGACGCGGCGCGTCGCGGCATCCCACACCACCTGGTCGGTGCGTTCGGGCGCCTTGAACGCGGCGATGGTGGCGCCGGTGTCGGCGTTGAGGACGAGCAGCTTGCCGGGCTTGCGCGTCACGACGAACAGCCGGTGGGTGGCCTCGTCATAGGCCACCGGGGCATTCTGCTCGGCTTCCTTGATGTGCCACTGCGCGGTGACCTTGCCGCTATTCTTGTCGATCACCGCGAGATAATTCTTGTCGGTGACGTTGATGAAGATGCGCGAGCCGTTCTGCTCGATCGCCAGCGCCTCGACATGGTCGGCATCGAAATGCACCGACTTGAAGATCTTGCCGGTCGCCGGATCGATCTCGATCAGGTTGGAATCCTTCTGCGGCACGTCCTTGCCACCGGTCACCACCCACAGATGCTTCGTCTGTGCGTCGTAACCGACCGAGTCCGCGCCGGCCGGCAGCTTGTAGGTGCGCTTGACCTGGAGCGTGTCGGCGTCGAGCACGGTCGAGGGCTTCTCACCGTCGATCACCAGCATCTCGTTGGTCTCGGGCATGTACAACAGGCTGTGCGGCGCGCCGTAACCGGGGATGCGTTTGAGGATCTTGCCGGTCGTGCGATCGACCACCTCGACCTCGTGGAATTCCTCGCCGGCGAGGAACAGCTTGTTGTCTTTCGTATCGATCGCGAAGTGATCGAAGTCGCCAGTATAGCCCGGGAAATCGACTGAACCGGCGAGCTTCAAGGGCGCGGGGCCGGCGGCATCGGCGGTGTTGATCGCCGCGGCACCATTGTCAGCCGGGCTCGATTTGGCGCAGCCGGTCAGCGCGAGCGCCGCGATGGTGGCGGTGAGCAGCAGCTGAGTCTTGAACGTCATGGGAAGGAATCTCCGAAAGGGCGGCGCCTCAGCGCGTGTGGCGGAACAGCGCGGCGCTGTTCGGGATCTGGCGGGCGATCTCGTCACGGATCGCACGGCCATGGGCGTGGATCGCGTCCTTGTCGGCGCCGTCGTGATAGCTGAACACCAGCCCGAGCGCGCCGATGCGTTTGCCGTGCGCGTCGTTGAGCGGCAGCTCGGTTTCGAAGCGGTCCTTGTCGCCACCGATCTCGAGATTGGTCGAGCCGGCATTGATCACCCGGCCGTCATCCTCGTCGGCGACCTTGCCGAAGCGGCCGATGTTCGAGCCGATGATGACGTTCTTGCCGCCGCCCGGCGGCGTGGCGTGGATCATCATGACCAGCAGGTCGGGATGTTTGGCGACGGTGCGCTCGGTGATCTGCTGGGCATAGGTGTTGGGGCCGAACCGGGCGTCATAGGGCCAAGGGTCGGCGGCATTCTTCGCGCTCAGCGTGGCGCGCGCCATCTGCGCGGCGATGCCGTCGGCGATCGCATCGAACCGTGCGGTCGAGGCGCCCTTGGCCGCGTTGAAGGTGACGATGATCGTGCCGATGGCATGCCCGCTGCTGCTCTTGTAAGCTTCGCGCACGACATAGTGGCGATGACCGGCCGTCCAGCTGCCGCCGAGGCGGTCTTCGGCCGTGGCGGGCCTGAACACCTGTGCCGCCGATGCGGTCGAGCCGAATATGACGGTGTCCTTCGCGCCCTCGCGCACGCCGACCACCACGATCGAGGCGATCTGCGGATGGGCGGCCCTGGCCTGGGTGATCATGTGCTGGACATAGGTATGCCCGCCGACCACCGGGGGAATATAGTCATCGGCCCAGGCGATGCCGGCCGTGAGACACGCCGCGCCCAACAAGGCGGCAAACTTACCCTTCATCTTCCTCTCCTGATCGGCGAAGGGTATCCCCCTTTCGCCCCTGCCATGGCTGCGCCCGCACCGGATTGGTGACAAGGACAAACGCACAAGATTAAACTTTATTAATCCGGGCCTTGGGGCCCCCGAGCCAAGTCACGAAAAAGCCGCGATTTCGTCTGCGGGGGCGGTCATGTCGGATGGACCAGACTTAATCTTGCGGGCTCGCCCTGATCGTTCGCCGCCACCGGGGCGACGACGACTCGGCAACCCGGCGCACCATCCTCGAAGTGCAATTCCATCCCGTGCAGCCGCGCGATCGCCCCGACCAGCGGCAGGCCGAGGCCATTGCCCGACGTCTCGCGCGCGCGGTCGCCGCGGTGGAACCGCAGCTTGACGTTCTCGCGCTGCTCGGGCGCGATGCCGCAGCCGGTATCGGCGACGACGATCGCCGCGCCGGGTCGCAAGGCGACCGACACGGCGCCACCGGCGGGGGTGAATTTGATGGCATTGTCGATCAGATTGCCGACCGCCTCGAACAGCAGGTCGATGTCGCCATTGATCCGGTGGTGTCCGTCGCCCGGGCCGGCGTCGAACGCCAATGTGACGCCCTTGGCGTCGGCGGCCGGTTCGTAATAGTCGATCGCGTCCGACACCACCTGGCCGAGATCGACGTCGCTGAACGAGGCGCGCCGCGCGCCGTCCTCGATCTCCGAGATGCGCAACAGCGCGGCGAAGGTGCGCAGCATCAGCCGCACCTCGGCGATCGCCTCCTCGATTTCGGCGCGGCGCTCGGCGGCCGAAAGATTGCGACGATTGGCGCGTTCGAGTGCGGCGAGCAGTCGCGTGAGCGGGGTACGAAGGTCGTGCGCGATGCTGTCGCACACGCCCTTCACCTCGCCCATCAGCCGCTCGATCTGGTCGAGCATCGAATTGACCACGCGCACCAGCCGGTCGACATCGTCATTGGTGCCGCGCGACGGCAGCCGCCCGGCAAGATCGCCGCGCGTGATGCCCTCGATCGCGCGGATCACCTTGTCGAGCCGGCGCAGCGAGCCGACCCCGATCATCACCCCGCCGGCGACGCCGAGCACCATCATCAGCGCCAGCGCGACCAGCGTCGCTTCGAGCAATTCGTGGCGGAATTTCTGCAACTCCTCGATGTTGCGGCTGACCACCACGAAGCTGCCATCGGGCAGGCGGTGCAGGATCGAGCGGTAGAAAGTATGCTCCTGCGGGTTGTTCACCGCCGTCTCGAAGAACGTCTCGTCGGCCGGGCGCGGGTCGGGCAGGCGGCGCAGATTGCCCGCCACCCAGTGCCCCTGCTTGTCGAACATGCCGAACGGACGGCGTCCGGTAACATCGTCGACGCTGTGCTGGTCGAGCACCAGCTCGGTCTGGTGGCCGGATCGGCTGTCGAACTTCATCGCCTCGGCCCGCATCCGCTCGTCGGGATTGCCGGTGAGGAACTGCGACGTCATGACATAGACCGCGCCGACGAAGATCAGCGAGGCCGAGCCGAACAGGCCAGCGAAGAACAGGGCGAGCCGGAAGCTCGTCGCGCCGCGCAGTTCGCTAAGCCGCAAGACGATAGCCTTCGCCGCGCACCGTCTCGATCGCCGAGGGCAGGCCTTCGATGTCGAGTTTGCGCCGCAGCTTTGCGACATGGACGTCAATTACATTGGTGCGCTCGTCATAATGATAGCCCCAGACCTGCTCGAAGATCATCGCCCGCGTCAGCGCGCGGCCGGGATTGTGCATGAAATGCTTGAGCAGCATGTACTCGCGCGGCAGCAGGTCGATCGGCCGCCCGACGCGCCGCACCGAACGCGTGATCAGGTCCATGTGCAGATCGCCGACCAGCAGCTCGACTTCCTGTCGGCCGACTCCGGCCGAGGGCCGCCGGATAAGCGCATCGACCCTTGCGGTCAGCTCGAGAAAGTCGAACGGCTTGGTCAAATAATCGTCTCCGCCGGCACGCAGGCCGCGCACCCTGTCGGTCACGGCGGACAGCGCGCTGAGGATCAGCACGGGCGTGGTCACGCCATTGCCGCGCAACGCGGCGAGCACCTCGAGCCCTTCAAGGCCGCCCGGAAGCATCCGGTCGAGGATGATCGCGTCGTAATTGGTCGCTCGCGCCTTTTGCAATGCCTCGATACCCGTCGCGGCGTGGGCGGTCCTCAGGCCGTGGTCGACAAGTGCGGCGATGATCTCGCGCGCGGTGCGAGCGTCATCCTCGACGACGAGGATATCGGTCATCGGTGGTTCCGGGGACAAGGACTTCCCCGGCCTGCGCATTGCGGCAGATGGAACGTTTTCGGTGCTGGACACGAGAGCATATGCGGTGACCCCTGCCCGTGCGTTCCACAACAACCGCCCGCAGGCAATCCGCCGTTTGGCGGAGTGTCCTCAAAAATTCTCGAGCAGGCCGATCGCTGGTGGCGAACAGCACGACAATGGTCAGCCCGTCACCGTGCCGATCCCGGTTCGGCGGCGCCGGTGAAGGAGCATCGCATCCAGGCTGGATATGCGCTGCCTCACTGTCGATAAGATGACTCCGACCCTTTTTTCGTGACGTCACGCGTTCTTTGGCTCGCCGCCCTTGCTGTCGGCATCGGCCTCGGTCGTGCTTTGCTGGTTGAGCGAGGGATCGACCGGCGGCTGCACCGCCGGGTCTACCCGGTCGTTCGCCGTCCGGCCCTGCGTGCTGCCCTTGGTCTCCGGCGTGCCCTGATTGTTCGATGTGTTGCCCATGGATCTTCTCCTGAAGTTCGATGAGGCAACAACGCCCCGGGCTCGTCATCGGGTTCATCCGCGCGCCGACAGATACATCGGCGCGGCCGCGCGATCGATCTGCCGCCGGGCAAGGCGGCGGAGCAACGCCGGCCTTCCGATCGGGCAATCCGTGCGCCGTCAGTGGCTCGCGGTTTCGCCTTCGGCGCGCAGGCGGAGATATTTCTGCACGATCGCCGGCAGCGACTGATCGCAGAATTGCGCCATCGCCATCTCCTCCTTCAGCGTCTGGTTGAGCAGCGGGATCGCGCCGGTGAAATTGCCTGCCTCGGCGACCGTGATCAGGCCCTTATAGCTGGCGATCTCGAAATTCTCGAAAGCGAAATTGGCGAAGCTGTTCTTCATGATCTCGTCGGCGGCGAAGGTATGGGCCAGCGCCGCGAGATTGCCCGACAGGCTGAGCGCCGCGTCCTTGATCGCCGAATGGCTCTCGCCGAGCGTGTCGAGGATTTCGTCGAGCCGCTTGATCTGTTGCTCGGTCTCGGCGCGGTGCTCGCGCAGCCGCTGCTCGACTTCGGGGTAATTGGCCAGATGGTCGATCTGCCGGTCCATCAGCGCCAGTGCCTGATGCTCCAGCGCGTGCGCGTCGCGTAGCCCGACCAGGAAGACGTGCTGCACCACGTCGGTGCGATCCAGTACATCCGTCATCGTTTTTCTCCTCATAAGGGGTGTCCGGCGCCCGAGCGGGGGATGGAGACACAGGCGCCGGAGGGGGAACTCAGGCGGCGGTCAACTCCTCGGCCTGCTTGACCGCGTCCTTGATATCGCTCGCGCCACCCATGTCCTCATCGGTCATGCGCCCGGCGCCTGGACCAGCGCCGAGATCGGCCCCCGTGGTCGGGTTGCCGGCCGGATCGGACATGACGCGCGCGGCCAGGGCAGCCGACACCGCTTTGTCGTCCTTGGCGAGCTTCACGCTTGCCGTCCCGTCACCGCCATCCAGCGGGATGGCCGACACGATATCGTCCACGCGGTCCCATTGCTCACCGCTGTTCCATGGGCCATCGACATCGCCTTCGCCCGCCGACGTGTTGACGTACATATTGGCAAAGGGAAGCAGGCCCGGCAGCTTGCCCGGTGGGAAATTGTCCTTGATCGCGTAGAGCGCCTTTTCGAAACTCTTCTGGTGCGCCACCTCGCGCGTCATCAGGAAGCCCAGCGCGTCCTTGATGCCGGGGTCGTCGGTGATGTTGATCAGGCGTTCATAGACGATCTTCGCCCGGCTCTCGGCCGCGATGTTCGAGCGCAGGTCGACCGCCGGATCGCCCCGGCTGTCGACATAGGCACCACTGAACGGCACGCCGGACGAATTGGTCAGCGCAGGCCCCCCGCCATAAAGGATCGACTGGGTATGGCTGTTGCCGCCGGCGTTGATCGCCAGATACAGCTCGGCCTCCTTCATCGCCGCTTCGGACAATTGCGCCTTGGCGCCCTTGTTGAGCATCGCGACGATCGACCCGACCACTTCGAGATGGCTCAGTTCCTCGGTGGCGATGTCGAGCAACAGGTCCTTGCGGCCGGGATCGTCCTCCGCCAGTCCTTGCGTGAAATAGCGCATCGCCGCGGCAAGTTCGCCGTCGGGGCCGCCGAACTGCTCGAGGATGAGCGACGCCAGGGCCGGGTTCGGCTCCGACACACGAACCGTATATTGCAACGTCTTGTTGTGCATGAACATGGTGGACGCTCCTCGCTGGACGTGGCTCGAACCACGCCCCGGAGCAGTTGTTCCGCACAATTTAGCCGATTTAATGCATGTTAATCAGTTGGTTGAGAACGGTCGCGTAACGAGCCCGGCAAAACGCGGCGGAGCGGGAAAGTACTGAGATCCGCGTTACGCCGTCTGCGGGATCGGCGTCGCGTCACCGCCCTGGCGCGGCCACAGCACCAGGATCAGGATGAAGATCGTCGCCGTGATCAGCGTCGACAGCGGCAGGCCGATGCCGAGTTCCTTGGTCTCGGCCAGCCAGTCGCCCATCGCGGTGCCGGCGGTGCGGGCGACCGCCAGGGCGATCCAGTACATCCAGAAGCGATGCACCCCGTCGCGGCGCCAGATCGCCAGCGCCACCAGCAACAGCGCGCCCAGGGCGAGCGAGGCGGCGCCCTTGCCGATCAGCTTCGATGCCACGTCGCCGACGAAGGTGCCGAAGATACCGGCACTGAGCATCGCCGCCCAATAGGCCGTGCCGGTATTGGGCATGCCGAGCGCCTCGGCGTCCGCCTCGCGCTTCGCGTCGCCGCGCTTCGACAGCCAGGCGAAGCCGGCGAGCATCGCGGTGAGGATCGCGCCGAACACCACCCATGGGATGATGTGCTTGAAATAATCGGCGATGTTGGTCGCGCCGGTGCGGATGATGAGGATCACCGTCCAGTAATAGAGTTCGCGTGGCTGCGCGTCGCGCCGTTCGAGCAGGAACACGGCGGCTGCCAGCACCGCCAGGATCGACGTGCCGAGTATGATGCCGAGATGAGCCTCATGGGCGTAAAGATCGCCGGTATTGGTGCCGCACAGGCTGGCGAGCAGGATCGCCGACCAATAACGCGCGTTGACCTTGGGGATATGGGCGATCTGCATGGGCTTCCCTTGTGGCGGTGGTGCGGGGCGGTCGAGACGCGCCTGTCAATCGCCGTCCTGATGCATGGGCGGCGATTGGCCGTGCCTTGCTGTCGCTATACAAATCGCCAATATTGCGACTGGCGTCGTCAGGCCGTCGACAGCGCCTTCCGAAACGCCCCCAGCCGCCGCGCCGCTTCGTCGAGCACGTCGTCCTGCTTGGCGAAGCACAGTCGCACCACATTGCCGGGCTCTTCGCCGGCATAGAAAGCGGAAACCGGGATCGCCGCGACGCCTGCTTCCGCCACTGCCCGCAAACAGAAGGCGCGATCGTCGAGCGCGATGCCCGATGCGGCGAGATCGACGCACAGGAAATAGGTGCTTTCACTCGCCAGAACGGCGAACTCGGCGTCGCGCAGGGCGCCTGCCAGCCGGTCGCGCGAGCGCTGATAGCCGGCGCGCTGTTCTGCGAACCAGCCATCCTCCTTGCCCAGGCCGTAGGCGACGCCGGCCTGCAGCGCGGGCGGGGTGGTGAAGGTGAGGAACTGGTGCGCCCGGGTGATCGGCTGGAGCAGGGCAGGGGCGGCGATGACGAAGCCCACCTTCCACCCCGTCATTGAGAAGATCTTGCCGGCCGAGCCGATCTTGATCGTCCGTTCGGCCATGCCCGGCGCGGCGATCAGCGGATGATGCGTGCGGCCGTCGAACATGACATGCTCCCACACCTCGTCGCTGATCGCGATCGTGTCGTGGCGCAGGCACGCGGCGGCGAGCAGCGCGACCTCTTGCGCGTTGAACGCACGGCCGGCCGGGTTGAGCGGGTTGTTGAAGATCACCACTTTGGGCGATGAAGCGAACGCCGCGTCCACCGCTTCCTCGGTCAGCCGCCACGCTGGCGGCGCCAGCGAGAGAAAGCGCGGCACGCCGCCCGCCCGCCGCACCAGCGGCAGATAGGCGTCGTAGCTCGGCTGGATCAGCAACACCTCGTCGCCGTCCGAGACCAGCGCGAGGATCGCCGCCGCCAGCGCCTCGGTCGCGCCCGATGTGACCAGCACATCGCTCTCGGCGAAGGGCAGCGCCTGATGATGTGCATAATGCGCCGCCACCGCCCGGCGCAACTCCGCGAGTCCCATCATCGGCGGATATTGGTTCGATGCGGAGAACAAGGCGTCGGCCGCCGCCTGCCTGACATCGATCGGGCCATCGCCATCCGGAAAACCCTGGCCGAGATTGATCGCGCCATGTGCACGCGCCAGCCCGGACATTTCCTCGAAGATCGTCGTGCCGAGGCCGGCATAGACCGGGTTCATGTATGCCCTTCGCCGCTGAACCTGTGGGGAGGCCGGGAACGAAGGATCACTGTCGCTCAGTGGTCATGAACCGCGCCTCGCCGATCTCGGTTCCATGCTTTGCGACAAATCGCCCTGCCACTGCCGCCATGACGATGGTGAGGAGCAGGATTGCCGCCGCGACGATATAATCATCGCCGGTGGAAGCGTGCCACGCGACATAAGCGACCCCGGCGAGGCCCGTCGCAACGATGACCCCGACGCCGATCCACGCCGAATTCCTTCCTTGCCGGGCACCGCTCGCTCGCCCCGGATTCAGCCAGGCACCGAGCGTGAGAAACAGCGAGAAAACGAGTGACAGGTTCGATCGGAGATCGCGGAGCGGATGGTCGAACAGCGGGTTGGTATGCGCCAGATAGAAGGTCAGCAGGCCCGCGCCGGCAATCATCCAGCTCGCGACGCTACAGGCTTTGCCAATGTCACGCATCAGCCGACGGCGTTTGATCATGCCCCAAGCTTATGCGCATCCGCCGGCTCGTCAATCCTCGCCTGTCCGAACCGATTGCACTATGCGCGCATTCCGCCAGAAGGCTTTTCCCGCACATCACCCGGCGTCATCGGAGGGCCTGTGAGCAACGACATCACCTATCGCAGCTATCTGCGCCTGCCCGACCTGCTCGACTGCCAGTCGCCGCTGACCGAGGCGCATGACGAGCTGCTGTTCATCTCGATCCACCAGGCCTCGGAGATCTGGCTCAAGCTGACGCTGCATGAGTTGCGCGCCGCGCGGCGACACGTCGTCGCCGACGACCTGTCGCCCGCCTTCAAGATGATGGCGCGGGTCGCGCGCATCCAGTCGCAGCTGATCCAGAGCTGGGAGGTGCTCGCGACGATGACCCCGGCCGATTACACTGTGATGCGCGGGCGGCTCGGCACCAGCTCGGGCTTCCAGTCCGACCAGTATCGCGAGATCGAGTTCATGCTCGGCAACAAGAATGCCGAGATGGTCGCGCTACACGCCGCCGAGCCCGAGGTGCATGGCCGCCTCGCGACCGAACTGGCCACGCCGAGCCTGTACGACGAGGCGCTGCGGCTGCTCGCCCGGCGCGGGTTCGATATTCCGGCCGACCGGCTGGAACGCGATTTCACGTTACCCTACCAACCCTCGCCGGAAGTCGAGCGCGCCTGGGCGGCGGTCTATGCCAGCCCGAAGGAATATTGGGACCTGTACGAGCTGGCCGAAAAGCTGGTCGATATCGAATATCACGTCCAGCTGTGGCGCTTCGGCCATCTGAAGACGGTCGAGCGCGTCATCGGCTTCAAGACCGGCACCGGCGGCACCGCCGGGGTGCACTATCTGGCGAAGGTGCTGGAGACGACCTTCTTCCCCGAGTTGCTCACCGTCCGCACGCGGTTGTAATCTCCGCTCCTGCGAGGGAGAGGCTGGGGGTGGTTGCGTATGCCAGCGCGCTCCCTCGGGGCCGTGCTCCTGCGCAGGCAGGAGCCCAGGGTAACATGCGCTACGGCCGTGCCCTGGGTTCCTGCTTTCGCAGGAACACGGTTTTTTCGGGGGAACGGGCAAGCTTCCCAATGCGACGGAATTTCGCGACGATCCCTGAAAAGGGATGGGCAAGAAGAAAATACAACTGCCCGCACCAACTTCTGGCATTTTCCGCTGTACGGCTTATGTATGGTGTTCTGTATGGTATGCGGAGCGCATCATGGCCGGGTTGACGGGTAACGAGAAACTGAACTGGATCCTCAAGGCCGGCTGGCACGGCCTGTGTCCGCGCTGCGGCAAGGGGCATATGTTCAGGAGCTGGCTCAAGGTCAGCGACAAATGCGAGGCGTGCGGGCTCGATTACCGCTTCGCCGCGCCCGACGACGGCCCGGCCTTCTTCTCGCTGTGCATCGTGGCCTTCCCGCTGACCTTCTTCCTCGTCTGGCTGCAGGTCGCGTACGATCCGCCGCTCTGGGTCCATCTGGTGACGTCGGTGCCGCTGATGGTGGTCGGGTGCCTGCTCCCGCTGCGGCCGATCAAGGGGTGGCTGGTCGCCTCGCAATATGTGAACAGGGCGCAGGAAGCGGGCACGGCCAGGCTCTGGGCGCAGTTGAACGGCCGCGAGCACAAGACGGGGACGAGCGACTTTGACGACTGAAATCTGGCCACCCGATCTGCTGCACGGCGGGGGGGCCAAATATCAGGCCATTGCCGACGCGCTCGAGGCGGCCGTGGGCGCGGGGCGGTTGCGCGGCGGCGATCGCCTGCCGCCGCAGCGCGACCTCGCCAAACAACTGGGTGTCGATCTCACCACGGTGACCAAGGCGTTCGAGGTCGCCCGGCAACGCGGCCTGATCGAGGCGCGCGGCCGGTTGGGCAGCTTCGTGCGCGAGCCCGACGATACCGGTTTCGCCAATCTGCCGCAGGTCGACACGGGCATGAACATGCCGCCGGAACTGCCCGGCGGCGCGGTCAGCCGGGCGATCGCCGACGGCACCACCGCGCTGCTCCGGCTGGGTTCGGGCGCCAGGCTGCAATACCAACCCCCCGGCGGCGCGCTGCAGGACCGCATCGCCGGCGCCGAACTGCTGTCGCGGCTGTGCGTCGCGACTCCGGCCGAGCAGGTCGTGCTGACCGCCGGCGGGCAGAACGCACTCCACGCCATCCTCGCCTCCACGCTGCGCCCCGGCGACGCGATCGCCTGCGGTCGTTACGTCTATTCGGGCTTCAAGGCGCTCGCCACGCGCCTCGGCCTGCGACTGGTGCCCCTGCCGGAGATGACGGCGGCGGCGCTCGAAGAGGCGCTGTCGCGCACCGCAATCCAGGCGCTGTACCTGGTCCCTGCCAACGATAACCCGACCGCATACACGCTCGGCGAGCGCGAGCGCCGCGCCATCGCCGCGCTGCTCGTCCACCACGACGTGCAATTGATCGAGGACGACGCCTATGGCCCGCTCTCGGCCGACGCGCTGCCCGCCGTCACCTCCTTCGCGCCCGACCGCGCCTGGTATGTGGCCAGCACCTCCAAGATCATCTCGCCCGCCTTGCGCGTCGCCTATGTGCGCGCCCCCTCGGTCGGCCAGGCGCTACGCCTCGCCGCCGACGTTCACGAAACGGCCATCATGGCCCCGCCGATCAACGCAGCTTTGGTCAGCCTGTGGATCAGGAGCGGGCAGTTCGGCGATCTCGTTGCGGAACTGCGCGCCGAGGTCCGCGTCCGCCGCGCGCTTGCCGACGACGCGCTGGCCAGGCTTCCTTATCACGGTCATCCCGACGGCTATCATCTGTGGATTCCCGCGCCGGAAGGATGGACCGGCGCCAAAATCGCCGACGCTATGCGCGGCAGCGAGCTACAACTCGTACCCGCAGAACGCTTCGCCGTGGCCGGTGCGCCCGATCTGGCCGTGCGGGTGTCGCTGGGCGGCCTGCTCGGCCACGATGCCATCGCCCGCGCACTCAGCACGCTGAAGGGCCATCTCGATGCACCGGCCGGGCGCGGCGCGCCGCTGGTGTGATAACGGGCACGGCAGACCGGCGCTACTAACCCAGATCATCGAGAATTCGCGGAACGCGAGCCTCCCCGACAGGTTCTATCAGCCCAGGAATGGAGGTTCACATGGCGGTCAAAGGTGCCGGCGGCAATCCCGGCGCGGTCACGAGCAAGGGCGGAGACGGTGCCAGCGGCAGCACCGGCACCGGCCGGGGCGGCGGCAACAATGGCAGGGGGCGGCAATCCGCGGCCAAGAAGTCGCCGGACAAACCCGGCGGGAAAGACGGCGCACAAGCCAAGCAGTAAGCGGGCACCGTGATGGCTGCTCGCTCATCGACATGACGGAGAATGCCCGCGCGGATCGACGCGGCACTGACGCGCGGGGTCGCTCGGCCCCTTTGCCTGATCAGGCCCGCGTTACGGCAATCACCCCGGTCGTCTGCCCACGCCCCTCACACGTAAGGCTCCGTCACGCCAGAGACGATGAGCAACGCGCAAATGGCCGCGAGCATCGCCACGTTCCAGCGCCGCGAATTCACCGTTAGCAGCGCGATGAACAGCGCCAGGATCGAGAACCCGCTGACCATGTAAAGCACCTCCGCGGTGGCGTTCACCGCGCTCGCCGGCGTCTCGGGTAGCGGGTGCATCACGTCCAGCACGGTCACGCCGATCCAGCTCGCCACGTTCGCCGCCAGCAATCCGCCGATCACCATCCGGTTCTGCTTGTCGTACCAGTCGTCGAAATCCGGCCATTCCTCCGGCGTGTCGGGAAAGATCAACGTCGCGGCGAGATAATAAATGCCGACCATCGCCAATACGCACACCAGCGTCGCATAATTCGCATAGATCTGGTCACGTGCATCCCAGGCGAGCAGCCAGAAGCTGGTCAGATCGAGCATCACCAGCACGCCGAGCAACGGCGTCAGCCACCCGATCCGCACGGCTTTCGTGCCGCGCTTCAGCTTCAGCGCGCGCGAAAATCCGCCCAGAACCTCCGCGATCGCCAGGCCCAGCAGCAACCCGTAAACCGCGAACACTAATTCGAACTGGCTCATGCTGCTCCCCTGGCGCTCGGGCCAACCCAGTGTGCTGGTGCATAAACCTGTAAGATCTGCATATTTGCAAGCCCGGCGACTGCGCCCGCGCCTGTGCCGGCGTGGGAACCCGCCTCATGGCGATGGTCCTATGGCTCGTCATGCCACGGATCGGGCAGATGCGCGGCGTGCAGGCGAAAAGCCTCCGGCGATTGGAATTGCCGCGCACACCAGGTCACTGCCTCGCTTAGGCCGCGCAGCAAGACGGTCGTCGATTCCCGGTGCGACCTGTTCGCCACCCCATCGTGCGAGACACGATATCCGATCGTCATGTTCGGGGCGGCGATCATCTCGTCCAGCAGGGTATCGAGGTTCAGCCACGGCGCCCCCGCGCGGCGCTGCACCGCCAGATAGCCGATGAAACTACTGGTCATGATCCGCTCATTCTCCGGTATCGCATAGCGCACGTCCGAAAAATGATCTTCGGCATGGCCGAACTCGACCCGTTTGGTCCTGTAGGCCGTCGCACCGATCGCAAGCCGCTCCACGTTCAGGACCCCATAATCACGGCCATCGTCATTCGAGCCGGCATGGCCGCGGATATCGACATGGCCGCGGCCCGAACGGGTGAGCAGGATGTGCACGCCGTTGGTTGCGATCGTGCAGGTGATTTGCGACAGTGTCGGTTCGCGGTCGTCGGGGCCGTTGACCGAGGTGATCGCGGCGAGGCGCCAGACGCCGTGCTTCGCCCGCGCGAAGGTGAAGACGCTGGGCATCGGCTCGGCCGCGGGCGCAGCCGTAACGAATATGGCGCAAGGCAGCGCGGCGAGCGCCATCATGCCGCGGGGCCATTTTGCCGACATCTCGATCCCTCTCATCGCTTGCGGACTAGTCCTCCTCCTCGACCCAAAAGATGAAGGCATTGCGGTCGTCAAAGCCGATCAGACCACAATCGAACATCGATGAGCTGAGCGGCCACCAGCCGCGACTTCCGCTCCACCAATAGCCGTTGCTGAAGAACGACGCCGTGTCGCCGAGATCACGCAGCGCCTCGGCCGCTTCCTTCCTGCGCCCTTCCCGCAACACCGGCCGGCCATAAGCGAGGCCCGTCGTCCCCGCCACCGCCAGCACATGCGCGGCCTGCATCCTGTCCAGCGCGACCATGCCCTTGTTGGCGAAGGGATCCTCCGTCGCCGTGGGGTAATCGATCTTGCCGGCGATGATCCGCGCCATATGGCTGTCGCGACCCTAGGGTCGCTCGCCCAGCCACCAGCGCGCCCATTTCCGGCGCGCGTAATTCTTCAGGAGATTTTCCAGCGCCTGCATTGCGTCAATAAAGCAGATGCCGGGGACGCCCACCATGGGATGTTGCCGGCGCTCCCGCGAAAGGTCCGGCGTCAGCCGCGCGCGTCGCTGTCGTAGAATATCGCATGGTTCAACGCTTCGCCTTCCTTCTCCAGCAGGTAACGGTCGTCCTCCGGATAATATTTCGCCCGCGCCGGGTCGGCCCCGGCAAAGCGCTTCACCGCTTCGATGTCGCTCCACAGCGTCACCAGCAGGAAATGCGCCTCGTCCTCCTCGTCGCGCCGGGTGAAGATCGCCCTGATCAGCCCCGGCACCGACTCATAATCCGGCGCCGCGCGCGTGCGCATGAATTCCTCATAAGCCGCCGCATCCGCGATGCTGGTCCGGCCGTGCCATGTCCGCAGGATCACATCACCTCTCCCTCATTGCCGCCGAACGACACGGCGCTGGCGCGTCGCGCCGATCCCGGCGATGATGCAATTCCATCCCTCTCGTTGAAAGCCCCGACATGATCGGCGTCATCGCAACGCTCACCATCCAGCCCGGCAAGCAGGCCGAATTCGAGGTCGTCTTCGCCCGGCTTGCCGCGCAGGTGCGGTCGGACGAGCCCGGCAACATCTTCTATCTACTCTGCCGCAGCCGTGAGAACGACCAGACCTACAAGGTGCTCGAACAGTATCGCGATCAGGCCGCGCTCGACGCCCATCGCGCCAGCGCCCATTACCGCGCCGCCGGCCCGCTCCTCGCGGGGGTTCTGGCAGGGGCGCCGACCGTCGAACTGCTCGACGCGATCTGACGGTCGTCGCAGGGGGCCAGGACGGTTTCCGTCGGGCTGGCTTCTTCCGCGACCGCAGCCGATCCGGCTTCAGAGTTCCGGCGAGAATCGCTTCACAGCGCTGCTATCCCGACGCTCCGGAACTTAACGACGCCGGCACCATATTGCAGCGCGATCGGGCCGGCGGCATGCATAGGGTCGCGGGCGGAATCGACTGTCTTCCGACCATTCAAAGCGACGGAAAAGACGTCGCCACGCGCCCGGATTTCCATCAAATTCCACCGACCACCCGCTTTTGGCATCGGGAAGACCTTGGCCACGTCGACAATGGCACCGGTGCCGTAGTCGGGATCGGGGCGGGTGTCGAAGATGTTGACCTCATAGGCATTCCTGGCGCTGATCCGGTCGCGGTCCGAGCAGCGGATGAAGATGCCCGAATTGGCGTCATGGCTGACCCAAAACTCGGCGCGCAAGTCGAAATCGCGGTAGCTGGCTGTCGACACAAGGAAGCTGAACCCGCCCTTGTCCGCGCAGATCATGCCGTCCTTCACCGTCCAGTTGGCGTCGCCGACCGCGATCCAGCCATCGAGATCTTTGCCGTCGAACAGGGGCATGAACCGGCCCTTGGCGGACGTTGGCATCGCAAGCGACGCCGCGGCGACGCCAAGGAGGAAGCTGCGGCGAGAGGTCATGGCGAGGGGCTCAGGCCCGAACGACGGAAAGGCGGCGACGCCGCAACCACGCCAACGCGCGGCGCGGATCGGGTGACCGCACCATTGCGAAGGGGCCATCCCCGACAACAGCCTGAACACCGAGAAGCGCCAGCCAAACGAGGGGGAGTTCAGCGCCGGCCTTGGTGAAGAAGAAGCCGTTGCGCACCATCCAGAAATGGGCGGCGCCCAGCATCATCGGCATGGCATAGCAGGCGACATATCTGGTCAGAACGCCCGGGATCAGAAGCAGCGCGCCGGCAAGTTCCGCCGAAAGGACATAGGCAGGCACGAAGGCGGGATATCCCGCCTTGAGCAGATTTTCCCACCAGGCTTCCAGCCCGCCGGGGAAAATCACCAGCTTCCAATAGAGATGCACAATGAAGAGAGACGCCAGAAGCAGTCGGAGCAGCAAAGCCGCTCTTTCAGGTGCCGACGCGCCCTCCGCTTGTGCATTCCGCATCTTTCGCCCCCCGGCCGCATCAGCGCGCCGCCGTTGAATAGCATTGCGCGATGAATGTCCGCAATCGGCCGGCCGTCGGCATGGCGTGATCGAATGAATCAATGTCCGGTTCTGGACTCGACCGCTGTCACCCTGAACGGCGGCAAGGGGGCGGTCGCGACCCGTACGCTTTTATCGGGGCAGCCTCCCAAGACACCACACGCCGCTTCCTTTCGGTGCGCTGGACGCTAGGTCGGAGCGATGACGGACAATTCCACGCTCATTGCCCAGCCGATACTCCCGCGGCACATTGTGAAGATCTTCTTCGACGGTGGCTGCCGGCCCAATCCCGGCGCAATGGAAGTGGCGGTCGTCGCGCAGGGCGAGGCGCGGATCCTGCGCGATATCGGCCATGGCAGCAGCGGCGATGCCGAATGGCTGGCGCTGATCCACGCGCTGAAGGTCGCGGTGTCGATCGGCGCGGCGGACTTCGTCCTGCTCGGCGATTCCGCCTCCGTCGTGGCGCAGGCGAGTGGCAAGGCGAAGTGTCGCGGCGCGGCGATCGCCCATCGCGCGGCGCTTCTCGCGCTGACGCCTGACGGAGAACCGCCGCGCATCCGCCACATCAAGCGCTCGCACAACCTCGCCGGCATCGCGCTCGCGCGGCTGCACGACCGGTAACCTCGTGCCGATCCTCTACAGCTTCCGCCGCTGCCCCTATGCGATGCGCGCGCGCATGGCGTTGTTGGTCAGCGGCGCGCCGTTCGAGCTGCGCGAGGTCGCGCTGCGCGACAAACCCGCCGCGATGATCGCCGCCTCGCCCAAGGCCACCGTTCCGGTGCTCGTGCTGGAAGACGGCGCGGTGATCGATGAGAGTATCGACATCATGCGCTGGGCACTGCGGCGCAACGACCCGGAAGACTGGCTGGCCGGCGACGACGCCGACCTGATCGAGCGCTTCGACGACCGCTTCAAGCACCACCTCGACCGCTACAAATATCCCGATCGCCACCAGGCCGATCCGGTCGAGCACCGCGCCGCCGGCCTCGCGCTGTTGCAGGAGCTGGAACAGCGCCTCGCGACCCACGCCAACCTGTGCCGCGACACCCGCGCGCTGGCCGACATCGCTATCATGCCCTTCGTCCGCCAGTTCGCCGCGGTCGACCGCGTCTGGTTCGACGCGCAGCCGGTCCCGCGCGTGCAAGGCTGGCTGGCCCGCCATGTCGCGTCGCCGCTGTTCGATCAGGCAATGCTGCGTGTCGCGCCCTGGGCACCGGACGCCTGACCAGCGCCACGCATCATCGCGAAGTGCGATTTCGTCTCGCTGACGTTCATCAAAGAGTCCCCACAAAGAGCCATGGAGGGTCCGGTGCTGGAGATCGTGATGACGGACAGGGACAAGCAAGAAACCGCCTTCCTGCTGCGGCGCGCCGAGCAGGAAGCGATCAGTGCCATCCGCACCGGCCACCCCCATGCCGCCGCCGCGCATTTCGAAATGGCGCTGATCTATGGCGAGCGCGCGCGGGAGGCGCTGGCGGGGGAGGGCGATCCGCTCCCCCGCACGGAGGAAAACCGGCTGCGACAGGGCTAGCCGGCGGGACGGCCTCATGCGTCCGCGGGGAAGTCGATCGTGACGCGATCGGCGTAAAAGGCGAGATGCCCCGCAATCTCGGCGACCGCCGGAAAAGGCCGTTCGTAACTCCACACCGCATTGGCCGCGCCTTCCCCGCCGCCCGGCAGGTCCAAATAGCTGCAATCGCCCTTGAACGGGCAATAGGTCATGTGCGCTGAAGGTTTGAGCAGCGCCATGTCGGCATCCTCGCGCGGGATATAGTGTACGGCCGGATATTGCGCCTCGCGCAACGTCAGCGCGCGGCGCGTGTCGGCGAGAACCACATCGCCGAGCATGACGCGCACGCGTGCCGGGTTGGGCGCGATGGTGATGGGATGGTCGGGGCCGGGTATCCGGATCGCTCTGCTGGCCATGATGGTAACTCCTTGATGAAGGGGGGATCGTTGCGAAATGCCACCGCACTTCCTCAACCGTCACCTGAACTTGTTTGGCGCTTATGCCGTTCAAACGAGGAAAAGAGATGCCATCCCGGCGAAGGCCGGGGCCCAGTTGGGGAACGGTGGTAAACGGGCGTTGCGCCTTGTTACTTCTGCCTTCCCAACTGGGCCCCGGCCTTCGCCGGGGTGGTACCTGTTTGAATGGCATAGGCGCCAACTTGTTTCAGGGTCCATGCGCGGTCCGGACTCCCAGGAGCGGCGCTCCCGGTTCGGGTGACCGCGCACGGAAACAAGTTCGGCATGACGATCGAATTTTGCAACGATCCCGCAAAGGGGAAGGGCCGGGAGGCGACCGACGCGGCCGCCTCCGGCGATGGTCTCAGCCGGCGGTCTTGCCGCCATCGACGCCGAGCACATGGCCGGTGATGAACGAGGCCGCGGCCGATCCGATGAACAGGATCGCATGCGCCACCTCCTCGGGCCGGCCGATCCGCTTTTGCGGATTCAGGGTGGCGAGATAGGCTTTGCCATCCGCCCCGCCGGTAAACCGGTCGAGCATGCCGGTGTCGATCGGCCCCGGCGCCACGGCGTTGACGCGCACGCCATACGCCCCGGCCTCCAGCGCGATCGATTTGGTCAGCCCCTCCACCGCATGCTTGCTGGCGGCGTAGATCGACGCACCGGCACCGCCCTCATGGCCGAAAGTCGACGAGATGTTGACGATGCTGCCGCTGCCCTGCGCCTGCATCACGCGCAGTTCGTGCTTCATGCTCAGGATCATGCCCAGCACATTGGTGTCGAACGTCGCGGCATAGCTTTCGGCGCTCTGCTCGGTCGCCGGGCCGGGCTTGCCCTCGGTACCCGCTGCGTTGACCGCGATATCGAGCCGTCCGAACCGCGCCACCACGCCATCGACCAGCGCGCTGACATCGCTCTCATGGCGAACATCGGCGCGGATGAAGGCGGCCTCGGCGCCGAGCGCCTCCAGCTCGCCGACCAATGCCGCGCCGGCATCGTCGTGCCGACCCGAGACGACGATACGCGCACCATCGGCGGCATAGGCGAGGGCGGTGGCCCGGGCGATGCCGGTCAGCGCGCCGGTGATCAAAACGACAGGGTTTTCCATGATCTTTCTCCGTTTGCCCCGCCGCTCGAATGACCGGCCGATGGCGCTGATCTATGTTCCGCTGGCCTCGCCGAAAAAGACTTGTTACGCACGCTCCCATACTTTTAAGGCATGGATATGGACCTGCGGCACCTGCGCTATTTCGTCGCCGTGGCGGAAGAAGGCAGCCTGACGATCGCGGCGGAGAAACGGCTTCACACCGCGCAACCCTCGCTCAGCCGGCAGATGAAGGATCTCGAGTTCGAACTCGGCTGCGCGCTGATGACACGCTCGGTGCGCGGCATCGAACTGACCGCCGCCGGCCGGGTGTTCCTCGACCATGCCCGGGTCATCCTGTTGCAGGTCGATGCGGCGGGCGAGGCCGCGCGCCGCGCGGCGCAACCACCACGCACCGCCTTCGCGCTGGGCTTTCTCACCGGGCATGAATTCGAATGGCTCGCCGCCGTCATGGCGATCGTGCGCGACGCGCTGCCCGACGCGGAGGTGACGATCCACAGCCTGTCGTCGCCCGATCTCGCCGCCGGGCTGATGCGCGGCAAGATCGACCTCGCCCTGATGCGCCCGGAACGTAACACGCCGGGTCTGGTCTTCACGACGCTCCGCCGCGAACCGCTGATCGTGCTGATGCCGGCCGATCACCGCCTCACCGCGCGCGACACGATCCGCCCCGAGGATATCGCGGCGGAACGGCTGGTCGGGGTGCCGATGGCCAGGTCACCCGCCTTGCGCACCGTCATCGATGCCTATGCCAGCGCGATCGGCATCGACCTCGCGCCAGATTTCGAGGTCGACAATCTGTCCATGGCCATGTCGCTCGTCGTATCGACCGGCGGCATCGCGCTGATGCCCCTCTACGCGCGCAACCTGTTGCCGCCGACCGTGACCAGCCGGCCGCTGGATGGCGTCGCGCCGGGCATCGATCTGGCGGTTGCCTATAACGAGGCCAGCAGTGTCAGCGGATTGCGCGTCATGGCCGAGCGGATTGCCGCTTCCGACGCGGCATAGCGTGATTCAATCCGCGGGGCAGGGACCGGCGCTCCGGTTATCCGGACGTAATGAGACGAGCTGGAAAGGCGGCGAACCACGATCCGCCCATCCAAGTTGGCCGGCGGGCACGGGTCGGAAAGCAGCCTGGCCGCTCTCGCAGCGATCGATTGACCTGAAACCGGCCCGGCCCAAAGCACGATAAAAGCCGTCCGGCCGCCGCCGCCCCATTTGCAGACATGCTCGATTAGCTTACACCCATGTCAATAGTGAGGCTGGTGAATGCTGCGGACCATCATCAATGGCGAAGTCGTCGCCCGCGAAGCGGTCCTTGCATGGGAAGATCGGCGCACGGCCGCGGTACGACGCAAGCTCAAACTGGCTCCGTCCGCCGCGCCACGCGATCAGCAGCGCCGCGAGCTTCTGGATCGAAAGCTTGCGCTCGGCCATGACGGTCTGCGTACCTTGATCGGACGCGGGCTGTGGCTTTCCGACAAGATCACCCATTGAGCGTGGCATTGTCGGGCAGCAAACGCCGGTTCAGTGTCTGTGAGATCGAGGTAGCGACCGGCTCTGCATCGCAGTTCGCCCGCTGGTTCGATGACCGCAATATCCTGAATGACGAGCGCGCCATGATCGACGCGTGCCCGGATCATTACATTATCGCGCGGGACGATCTGGGGCGTCAGCTTGTTGTAGAGACGACGGGCGGCTCGCCATTGCCGGGCGAGTTCACCGTGGACTATGCCGACCTTTCAAGCCTGCACATGCCGGCCGATCCGTCATATCCGCATCAGGTGGCTGGGGTGGCCCGGCTCGGCGACGGCCTCGCGATCGGTGGGGTTCGCCATCAGTTCAGGCAGGAGGGCGACGGCTTTCGCGCGTTGCTGACGGTCGAATTCCCCGCACGCGTGCCGCGCAAGATGATTGCCCAGCATCGCTGGCACCTCGCTGCCGAGTTCTCGAACTGGATCGAAGCTGCAACGGCGAACGGCAGTTGACAATTATGACAATAACGCAACGTCACCGTAATAAGAGAACAGGTTGCGTCAGTCCTGATAACCGGCCCAGCGAGGCCCCTTGCATTCTTGCGCCAAAACCTCGGACAGCCGCCCCTCGTCAAGATTATCATGGTCCTTCAGGTAGATCACATCGTCCACGACAGGCCGACCTTTTTCGCGCAACACGACCACCGCCACACGCCAGAGCAGTTTGAACGTCGGTTCAGCATAGGTGAGTTTCACATATACGCGGGAGGAGCCATCTTTCCCCGGTTCGGTCTTCTCGATGTGAAAAGCCTGCGGATTCGACCTCTCCAAATACGGTGACAGCCGTCGTCATTACAGGCCCTTCGTTGTCGGCGCCCATGGCGGTTGTCCGTTACGGGACGATGTCCATTTGGGCGGCTCCCTGCGCCTGTTGCTGGCATAGTCAAGATAGGCGCGGTTCCAGGCGACGCTGCTTTCGAAAGAATCTGCGGCAAATTTCTCGGGAAAGCTGTCGGATGCCTCCACAAAGTAAAATTGCTCCCGGCACGCCAGCGTCGGGTGGTCCGCGCCATCCGGGCCGATCGGCCACCAGCCCCTGCGGTCGGCACGTGCGGTCCAGGAGACGCCGTTCCTGAAACAGGAGAGCGCGCGATATTGCGGCGCGATCACGATCTCGCCGCCACTCTCCCGCAGGCCCCACAAGCCGTCATGATCGAACAGGATGAGGCCGCCGTCACAGCGCAGCAGGTCGGACCGGTCCGGCGCCGCAACCGGTGGCTGGGCAAGCGGCTTCCCTTCGCCGTCGATCCAGCGTGGCGCGCCATCGCCCTCGGCGAGGAATGCACCCCGCTCGGGCCGCAGGGTGCGAAAGCGCGGTTCGACGGTGAACTTGCCCTGCAGGTCGATGATGCCCCATTTGCCGTCCAGCTCGACGGCGGCATGGTCGCCGGTAAATCCATATATATTGTCGAAGCCCGCTTTTCCGCCGAGATAGCGTCCGTCCTGCGTGACGAAGCCCCAACGCGTGCCGGAATGGACCGGCACCGCGTCGGAGCAGTTGGTCTGACGGTAATAGCCTTCGTCGAAAAGACCCAACGGGGCGTCGCGCCAGGGATGAGAGAATTCGATCTTCGCACCGTGCTGGCGTAGCAGAAGTCCCTGGGAGCATCGCAGGACGATCCTGCCCTCGGGCAGTTCGGGGATCAGCCTCCCGCCGCGATCGACACCGAACCAGTGGTCGCCGACCCGCGCGCGCGGCAAACCGTCGGTGTCCCTGTCGACCTGGTCGAAATAGCGGCCGGCCAGCAGTGAACCGTCAACCCCCACCATCGCCTCGCGCCGGTGCTGCTCGGCCCCGGTTGCGGAATGGGGCGGGCCCTCGGTCGCGCGGCCAAAGCCGTTCTGCCAGTAGCTGAGATAAGCGAACTTCAGCGGCACCTTCAGCCGGCCACGTCCGTCGACCGCGCCCCACAGATCATCGTCCGATCGCGCATCCTCCCGGATCGACCGATGGCCGTTGCCGCGCACGATCGCGCGACCCTCCACCAATTGCTGCACATGGGAAAAGCGCGGGGTGACCTGCCACGAGCCATCGCTGCGCATAAGGCCCCAGATATCGAATCCGGCCGCACCCCTTCGCCCTGCCCAGATCAGGTCGCGCCGGGACCGGTCCAACAGGGCGAAGGAAAGATCCTGCGTTGTGACCCAGCCCCGGCCGCGCCGATAGAGGCCGAGGCCGTCCGTCGCGAAATAGAAGCCGTCGCCTGCCTCGGAAGAGAAGTTCGGCTCGAAGAGCGTCGATGGGGATCGCGCCGGGAGAGGTTGCGCAATGAACACTTCACCGGCAAGCGGAATGATGCGCTGAAACGCCGCGGGCACGACGAGCTGCCCATGACGGTCGATGATCCCCGACGCACCATCGATGCGCACCTCGGCATAGCCGCCACGGAACGCGCCCGCCTCGACGAAGCGCGGCGCGATGACCAGTGTGCCTGTCTCGTCGATATAGCCGAACCGCCCCTTGACGCGCACCGCGGCGAGTCCCTCGCTGAACAGCCGTGCCATTTCGAAGCGCGCCGGGATGACCGTGCGCATGCTCGCACGATCGGCATAGCCGCACAGGTTGAACGCACCCTCGCACCGCACGAACCAGTTCTTGTCAGCATCACCTGCGACAGTGGCCGACGCCAGGCTCAGGGCCGCGATCAGTGCGGCAAAGCCGAACATTCTGCCAAAGGGCGAAATCATAGCGGGACCTGTCCAGACGAGCCGATGCATACTGCGTAGGTTCAAGGCTTTAAGCGACTCTTATCGGCCATGCTCACGACCTGAAAAAGAAGAGATTTGTTCGCGCGGAGACGCGGAGGCGCAGAGAGGTTGCGTTCCTGGCATCTGTTGCGCGTCAGCAATGCAGGTTCGACGTTCGTTCAATGCATGACCTGCGCTGGCGCGCGAACGATCGGCCCGGGGCGGAACTCCTCCGCGCCTCCGCGTCTCCGCGCGAACAAATCTCTTCTGCCACGCAACGTCTCGATTCAACGCGCCCACGATCGTGGCACCATGCTCCCTCGCGCCCACCCGCGCCGCTCTTTCTCATTGTCGAACAGAAAGTGGAGCACCTGCTCTGTTGGTTTACGCACCTGCTCCCGGGCGCGGAGCAGGTGCTGCGCCACCTGCTCGCCACCTGTTATGTTGGATATTCCAAGCCAACATTTCTCGCGCCAACCTGTTGCAGGAAGACAGGAAAACGCCAGTTGGCGTCCAACATCGCCAACAGCGAATTTTCATCGACCTGCAAAAGCAGGTGGAGCAGGTGAAAACAGGTCGTGCTCAGACCGTCGGGCGCACCGCATCCCCCAGGCTCAGCGCCACCGCTTCCGCCACCTTGATGCCGTCGACCGCCGCCGACAGGATGCCGCCGGCATAACCCGCGCCCTCGCCGGCCGGGAACAGGCCGGCGGTATTGAGGCTCTGGAAGTCCTCGCCGCGAGTGAAGCGGATCGGCGAGGAGGTGCGCGTTTCGACCCCGGTCATCACCACATCGGGATGGTCGTAACCGGGGATCTGCTTGCCGAACACGGGGATCGCCTCGCGCATCGCCGTTACCGCGAACTCGGGCAGGCACTGCGCCAGGTCGGTCATCGTCACGCCCGGGCGATAGGAGGGGATCACCTGACCCAGCGCCTCGGACGGCCGGCCGGCAAGGAAGTCGCCGAGCTTCTGCGCCGGCGCGCGGTAGCTGGAGCCGCCGGCGACATAGGCCAGCGATTCCCAGTGCCGCTGAAAGGCGATGCCGGCCAGCGGGTCGCCGGGGTAATCGCGCGCCGGGTCGATCGCCACGACGAAGCCCGAATTGGCGTTGCGCTCGTTGCGCGAATATTGGCTCATTCCGTTGGTCGCGACGCGGCCTTCCTCGGACGTGGCGGCGACCACCGTGCCGCCCGGGCACATGCAGAAGCTGTAGACCGTCCGCCCGTTCGCGCAGTGATGCGAGATATGGTACTCGGCCGCGCCGAGGATCTCGTTGCCCGCATCGGCCCCGAACCGCGCCCGGTCGATCCAGCTTTGCGGATGCTCGATGCGCACGCCGATCGAGAAGGGCTTGGCCTCGACGTAAACGCCGGCCTCGTGGAGCATGGCAAAGGTATCGCGCGCGCTGTGGCCGATCGCCAGCACCACCCGGTCGGCCTCGAGATACTCGCCATTGTTGAGGTGCAGCCCGCGCATCTGCCGCGCGCCGCTCGCATCGGTCGCGATATCGACGCCATCGACCCGGGTGCCGAAACGATACTCCCCGCCCAGTTCCTCGATCGTCGCGCGGATGCTCTCGACCATCGTCACCAGCCGGAAGGTGCCGATATGCGGATGCGCCTCGGTGAGGATCTCCTCGGGCGCGCCGGCCTTGACGAATTCGGTCAGCACCTTGCGATCGAGATGGCGCGGATCCTTGATCCGGCTGTAGAGCTTACCATCTGAGAAGGTGCCAGCGCCGCCCTCGCCGAACTGGACGTTCGATTCGGGGTTAAGCTCGCCGCGCCGCCACAGGCCCCAAGTGTCCTTGGTCCGCTCACGCACGACTTTGCCGCGGTCGAGGATGATCGGGCGGTACCCCATTTGCGCGAGGATCAGCCCGGCGAAAAGCCCGCAGGGTCCGGCAC
>NZ_JAQGLG010000058.1 GCF_028292965.1 Sphingomonas bacterium
GCGGCGTTCGGCGCGTTCATGAACTCGGGCCAGATCTGCATGTCAACCGAGCGCATCATCGTCGTCGACAGCGTCGCCGATGCATTCGTCGCCAAGTTCGCCGCCAAGGTCGGCACGATGCCGGTCGGCGACCCGCGCGAGGGCAAGACGCCATTGGGCGCGGTGGTCGACCAGAAAACCGTCGATCATGTGAAAGGCCTGATCGCCGATGCGCTCGGCGGGGGCGCGACCCAGGTCAATGGCGGCGAGGCGGAAGGCGTGCTGATGCCGGCGCACGTCATCGACAAGGTGACGCCGGACATGAAGCTGTTCCGCGACGAGAGCTTTGGTCCGGTCGTGGCGATCATCCGCGCGAAAGACGAAGCCCAAGCGATCGCGCTGGCCAACGACACCGAATACGGCCTGTCCGCCGCCGTCTTCACCCGCGATACCGCAAGAGGCCTGCGTGTCGCGCGCCAGATCAAGTCGGGCATCTGCCACGTCAACGGTCCGACCGTGCAGGATGAGGCGCAGATGCCGTTCGGCGGCACCAAGGGCTCCGGTTACGGCCGCTTCGGCGGCAAGGCCGGCATCGACAGCTTCACCGAGCTGCGCTGGATCACCATCGAGACCCAGCCCGGCCACTATCCCATCTGATTGCTCTCTGTTTCAACGCGATTAGGCTCCCGCGCGCCCTCCGCTCAAGCCAGCTGCTTACATTTCCGCAGGGTCAGCGTTGAATCGTAACAATTGATACTTGTCATATTGACGAATGATCAGTCTGACACTATTCCATTTCGAAACGACGGCCGAACAGCGTCGCGTCGAAAGGGAGAGTGAGCATGAAAAAGGCCTGGCTTGGAGCGTCCGTGGCATGGATTTGCCTGACGCCTTACGCGGCGCTGGCGCAAGACGCGGCGGGCAGTGCCCCAGCGGCGCAGAATGCCTCCGCTGTGGATGCGACGCCTGATGTCGTGGTCACTGCGCAGCGTCGCGCCGAGCGCCTGCAGGACGTGCCGATCGCGGTTACCGCGCTTTCCGCCGATCAGCTGCTGGCCTCCGGTGTGACGGACGTCACCAAGCTCAATACCGTGACCCCCGGGCTCTATATCCAGGCGTCGACCGGCTTCGTATCGCCCCATATTCGCGGGATCGGCACGTCGGCGGGTGGCGCGGGGCTCGAGAATTCCGTCGCGATGTATGTCGACGGTATCTACATGGCGTCGCAGGCGGGCTCGCTGCTCTCGCTAAACAATATCGAGCGCGTAGAAGTGCTCAAGGGGCCGCAGGGGACGCTGTTCGGCCGCAACGCGACCGGCGGCCTGATCCAGATCATCACGCGTGACCCGACCCAGGCCTTCAAGGCGAACCTCTCGGCCGGCTATGGCAGCTACGATACCTTCACCGCCAACGCCTATTTCGCCGGCGGCATCGCCCCGCACCTGGCCGCCGACATTGCCGGGCAAGTGACGACGATGGGCCGGGGTTACGGCGTCAACGTCGCCACCGGCAACGACGTCTACCGCACGAAGTTCGATCTGGCGCTGCGCTCGAAATGGGTCTTCACGCCGACCACCGCCACCACGGTCAAGCTCGCACTCGATTATGAGCGGCGCATCGGCAACATGTCGATCAGCTCGCGCGAAGTCCCCGGCCTGGTTCCCGCCTTCGGGCCGGCCTATAATATCGCAACCTGGAACATCAACGCCAACTTCGATCCCTTCCAGCGCCTCGATGGCGGCGGCGCGAGCTTCGACATCCAGCAGGACCTGGGCGGGGTCCAGCTTCAGTCGGTCACCTCCTATCGCAAGTCGACCTATGCCCTCGGCTTCGACACCGACCTGACGGCGACCCCGGCGCAGGCGGTGACGAATTCGGTGCTGCACGATCGCCAGATCAGCCAGGAACTGAAGCTGCAATCGGGCGCCGGATCGAAAATCCAGTGGGTCGTCGGCGCCTATTATTTCAATGCCAATGCCGAGCTCGACCCGAACATCGTCACGCTCGGCGGCCCGGCGATTCCGCCGCCGCCGGCACCACCGATCGTCGGCATTTCCAGTGACGCCAGGCTCACGACCCGCGCCTGGGCCGGTTATGGACAGGTGACCATTCCGCTCGGCGACCGGACCAAGCTGACCGGCGGTTTCCGCTACAGCTCGGAACGCCGCACCATCTTCGCCACCACGGCAGCGACGCTGATCAACGGGTTCGTCCTCGCTCCGTTCGGGCCGGATGCGTCACAGGCGCAGACCTTCTCCGCGCCGACCTGGCGGGTGTCGCTCGATCACAAGCTCGATGACAACACATTGCTCTATGCCTCGTACAATCGCGGCTTCAAAAGCGGCGGTTACAATGCCCGGCTGCCCACAGCCCCGGCCTTCCAGCAGGAGATGCTCGACGCCTATGAAACGGGCATCAAGACCGACCTGTTCGACAAGGTGCTGCGCTTCGATGCGGCGTTCTTCTACTATAAGTACCGCAATATTCAGGTCAGCCGGTTCGAGCAGAACAACGTTTTCATCTACAATGGCGCCGGCGCCGAGATTTACGGCCTCGACCTCGACCTGCAATTGCGCCCGGCGCGCGGCCTGACCATCGATGGCGGCCTCAGCCTGCTGCACGACCGTTTCACCAGCTTTCCCAATGCCGACCGCTACACGCCCAACCCGGCCGGCGGCTCGATCAGGTCGACCGTGTCGGCCACCGGAAACCGGTTGCCGATCACGCCCGACGCGACGGTGAATCTCAACGTTCACTATGTGCACGAGACGCAGGCCGGCCGGTGGTCGTTCGATCTCGGCGGCTATTATAATACGGGCTTTTATGGCCAGCCGGACAATGTGCTCAAGCAGAACGCGTTCGCCACGCTCGATGCCGCGATCGGCTGGAAGACCCCGGACAAGCGCTTCGGCGTGCGACTATGGGGCAAGAACCTGACCGATCATCCGATCACCACCGCGCTCGGCCAGTCCGACACCTCGGCCATCGTGCAATATGATGCGCCGCGCACCTATGGCGTCACCTTGA
>NZ_JAQGLG010000093.1 GCF_028292965.1 Sphingomonas bacterium
GATGCGCGCGGCGATGAGGCTTACAGCCTTTCAATTGTCATTCTGCGGCACAATCGCTGTCACAGCAGCGGCACGACGATCTCGCACCCCGATATTGCTGATCTCGATCTCGACCCTGATGCTCGCACCGCATTGGCAATGCACACGCGGGCTGGCCTTCAACCGACCATAAGCTTCGACCATCGTGCTGCCACAGCGCGGACAATCGAAATCGATTCGCAGATCATCCAGCGACTTGCCCATTGAGTCAGATTGCCGATGGCCGGCCGGAAGGTCAATTCGGCGCCGGCCAATATAGGAGAGGAGGGGGGGCGGAATGTTCGATCATTCGCTTGGATTTTCATAAGGCAAAGAGTCAAAACCGCGTTCCAAATCAACGCGCGCGATGGTATATTTCCTGCTGAAAGGAGCCCGGTCATGAACCCGGCAGACAGTGAGCTCGAACCGCCAATTGGTACCGCCGTCGACAGCGGCGCGGTTGCTCATCGAGCATCCGATTGGCTCTGGCACCCGTGGTACGCAAAACTTTGGTGGGCTGCGATCCCGATCTACTGGATTCCAGCCGGGTCGCCATTCGGGATCGACTACCTCGCGGGCTTCTACAATAGCGGTATTAGTGTCTACCTCGACATCGTCTTCCTTCCCGTGACCGCCCTTGTCGTCCTGGGCTTCGGCTACGCTCGGAGGTTGCGTGAGAGCGAACATTGGGTCGAAATTACGGACAGCGAGCACAATCGGGCGAGCGCATTCTATCGGCGATCTCCCTACAGTGCGCCAGCCTATGCAGATTCGCTTAGCCCCCTATCAGGCCCGAGGTGGATCTGGAGCCGCCAAAGCCGGGCGCGGCGCGAGGGGCGCTAATCCTTGCGTGTCTTGAACGAAGGGTCGCCGTCGTTGCTGCTATGATCGCGATCGCCGCGCAGCCTCCCGTTGTTAAGTACGGAAGACTGCTCCCTGGAGATGAAGGGGGCGGCATAGTCGAATGTGCCCCTGCCTGAATCCGCGTTTTCGAGATACTGGTTCCGAAGGCCTTGGGGTCCCAGCACCTGCCGTCCCAACTCCTCCGAGAATGCTCGTTGCGGATTGCCCGACCTGGAAGCGGCCCGTTCTGCCGCCGCGATCGCATTGCGGACGTCATAATTGACGATGTCCATCGTCGCCGTGACGCTAGAACTTGTCAGACTGGATTCCGTGCTGTCGAACCCCAGGGTGCCGCCGACTTGCCCTTGCGACCCACCGCCGCCGCCCGAACCACTTTTCTTGCTGCCCTTCCCCCCTTGTCCGCCTGACGTTCTCGAGGCCCCACCGCCGATGCTCAAGTCGATCGTCGTTCCCATCGAAGTCTGTTTGTCCGCGGAACGGGTGAGCGACCGCTGCCAACCCGTCTGGGCGATCATGGCCTGAACGTCGCGCTGTAGTGTGTCGGCGACTTGTGGCCTTAGCCGCCAATTGCCGTGACGGTCCATCTCGAACCCGCCCTGTAGCCAGTTCGCCATCATGGCATGGCCCTCCGGTCCGCCACCCAGGAAATGCTCGATCGTGTCGGGGCCAGCTTGTTTGCCGGCCTCGAACCGGGTGCTGGTGTCGCTGCGTGCCGAACGCTGGAATCCGGTGCTGCTGGAGACTAGCAGGTCATTGTCGGCAAAGCTGAACCGCGCGCTGCCGCCCTGCGCGATCGCGCCGAACTGGCTGTCGTTGATGAGGCCGGCGCGGTGCAGTTGCCCGGCCATCTGCGGTGTCACATTCATGGCGAGATCGCCATTCTGCGCCATGGCGAGGTCTCGTCTCGACATGACGATGCCATTGGCGCGAAGCAGTCCCTGCATCCGCGTGAGTCGCTCATTCTCGACATTGCGCGATGTCCGCTCGTTGCGGGCGCGATCGGCGATGCCGGCAGCACCGCCATCGGCCATGTCAACCTGGTTGCCGGCCGTCTGGCTCAGTGTCCTGATGAAGCCATCGAGCCGCGCCGCCTCGCGTGTCGATACGCCTGCGGCTGCGGCACCTCCAGCGAAACCGAAATTGTCCGATTGCCGACGTTGCTCGCCGATCCGCGCCGCGCTCCTCGTGCCGTCCGGACCCACCTCGCGCTGCGCATCGAGTTTGCCCGACCGTTCCGCGAAGTCATAGCCGGCCGCCTCGCGCGTCCTGCCGTAAACGCTGGTGCCTTCGCGGCCCGCCTCGCGGGTCGCGCCATCGGCCGTCCCGACCTGTGTCGCGGCATTGTAGGTCTCCAGCGCGTGCAGAACCTGTGCCTCGTTGCGGCCGGTCGCGTGGGAGAGCTGGGTGATGGCGGAGGAGCGCGCTTCGCCACTGAGCGCGGTGATGAACGAGACGCGCCGGCCGGTTTCCTCGATCGGGAGGCCGAGCATCCTGGAGGCGTCGCGGTGCCCTTCATTGGTGCCGCTGCGATAGGCCTGCTCGGTCGCGACGTTGCCGCGCTCCCGGGCGGCGACCTGGTCGCCCGCGAAATCGCGGCGACCCTGCATCGCCCCGACCTGGACCTGGGCGGCGGTCAGGTCGTTGGTGATCATCTGCTCCTGATCATAGGCGTTCGCGGTCAGCTTGGCGAAGGTCGGGTCGGCCGAGGCCTGGGCGATCACGCCCGATGCCTTCAGCCCGGCATCCGCCGGCGAATAACCGTCACGCTCGAAATGCCGCGTCGCCCCTTGCAGCATCATGTCATAAGCCCGCTGGTCGCCGAACGCCCGCCATTGAACCATCTTCTGGGCAAAGGCGGCGAATGTCTTCTCGCCCGCCTGGCCTTCGCCGAAATAGCTCGTGCCGAGATGGCGCAGCGCGTCCT
Organism: Sphingomonas bacterium; assembly: GCF_028292965.1. GTDB lineage: Bacteria > Pseudomonadota > Alphaproteobacteria > Sphingomonadales > Sphingomonadaceae > Sphingomonas. The sequence goes on from NZ_JAQGLG010000093.1 coordinate 2,807, forward strand.
TTTCGGCGAACTGGTGGATGGCGCCGGTTGCGGCGTTCGCCTGGACGTCGCGCGCGACTTGCGGATCGGACAGGTCGCGGTTCCCCAGCGCTGGTGCGAGCCCGCCCATCTGACGCGCCGCGTCGATCCCGCCCAATGCGAACGCGGTCCCGCCGGACGCACCAGGACGCTCGCCCAGGATTGCGCCGGACTCGCCGAAGGACCGATTGGCCGAGAAGCTCGATCGTTCGCCGAAATCACCGAACTGCGAGGAGGCGCCCGCACGTGATCGGGTGCCGAGCGCCGAAGCCTGGGCTTCCAGCGCGGACGCATAGCCCTCGCTGGTCGAAAGCGGTGCGGCAGCGGCCGCTGCCTGACCCTGAACCGCCAGCGATCCGCTCGTCAGCGAGGTGAAGACGTTGCCCGAGAAACGGAAGACGGTGAACACAAAGGCGCCGGCCATGCCGGCGGCCGCGGTGCGGAAAGTACCAAAGACGGCCAGCGCCTTCATCCCCGCCGATGGCGCAAGCATCCAGGCGTTCGCGCCGAGCGCGTTCGACCGCATCTCGGCGAGCACATCCATCGCTCGGCCAAGCGTCAGCTGGTAAAGCCCGGCGTCGATCACGCCCCACAGCGCCACGAAGACGAACAGGCCGAGCGCGAAGCTCGCGACCCGCAAATTTATCGGCGTCAGGATGAACAGCAGCGCAATCGGGATCATGAACAGCATGATCCCGAACACGGTCGCCCGGATCG
>NZ_JAQGLG010000105.1 GCF_028292965.1 Sphingomonas bacterium
GCACGCCGCTTCAGCGCGACGGGCACGGCTTCACGCTGCGCAAGCAACTGCCGCATGATGAGCATATCTTCGCGCTGGGCGACAAGACCGGCGGGTCGCTCGATCGGCGCGGGCAAAGCTTCGTCGACTGGAACACCGACGCCTATGCCTTTTCCAGTTCGACCGACCCGATCTACAAATCGATCCCCTTCTATATCGGCGTCGGCGGGGCCGGGGGCAGCTACGGCATCCTGCTCGATAACACGTGGCGCGCCTGGTTCGACTTCGGCCACCGTGAGGCCGATATCACCAGCTTCGGCGCGCCCGACGGGCCGATCGATTATTACGTCATCGCCGGCCCCAGCACCGCCGAGGTGGTGCGGCGTTATACCGATTTGACCGGCAAGGCGCCGCTCGCGCCCTTATGGTCGCTCGGTTACCAGCAGTCGCGCTACAGCTACATGTCAGCCGATGAGGTGAATGGACTGGTCGCGCGGCTGCGCAAGGATGCGATGCCGACCGATGTGGTGTGGCTCGACATCGATTATCAGGACCGCAACCGGCCCTTCACCGTCAACCGCACCGCCTTTCCCGATCTCGCCGGCCTCGCCGCCGATCTGCGCAAGCAGGGCATCCGGCTCGTCACCATCGCCGATCTGCATGTCGCGGCAGCGGCGGGCCAAGGTTATGCGCCTTATGACAGCGGCGTGGCCGGCAATCATTTCGTGCACAATCGCGATGGCTCGGTGTTCAGCGGCAAGGTGTGGCCCGGCGCGTCGGTGTTTCCCGATTTCACCGATGCCGGCACCCGCGCCTGGTGGGGCAGGCTGCACGCGCCGCTGCTCGATGCCGGCGTGGCGGGCATCTGGAACGACATGAACGAGCCTTCGGTGTTCGAAACGCCGACCGCGACAATGCCGATCGATACCGTGCACCGCATCGCCGGTGACGATTTCGCGCCCCGTAACGCCAGTCATGCCGAGATTCACAATGTCTATGGCATGGAGGATACGCGTGCGACCTATGACGGGCTGCGTTCGCTGCGGCCCGACGAGCGCGCCTTCGTCATGACGCGCGCCAGCTATGCCGGGGGGCAGCGCTACGCGGTGACCTGGACCGGCGACAACAGCGCGACCTGGGATCATCTCAAGCTGTCGGTGCACCAGCTGATCAATCTCGGCCTGTCGGGCTTTTCCTATGCCGGCGCCGATGTCGGCGGCTTCACCGGCGGGCCTTCGCCCGAGCTGATGACGCGCTGGTTTGAGATCGGCGCCTTCATGCCGATCTTCCGCGACCATTCGGCCAAGGGCACGCCGCGCGCCGAGCCCTGGGTCGATGGTCCGGATCAACTCGCCATCCGCCGCCGCTTCGTCGAGCAACGCTACCGGCTGATGCCCTATCTATACGCGCTGGCGGACCAGAATGCGCGCACCGGCGACCCGCTGATGCGTCCCGTGTTCTACGATTATCCGGCGGCGCTCGGTGCGGCCTGCGATCAGTCGATGACCTTCACGCTGGGCAGCGCGCTGCTCGTCGCGCCGCCGCCCAAGCCGGAATCGCCGCAATCCTATGACGTGTGCCTGCCCGCCGGCGGCTGGTACGATCTGTGGAGTGGCGTGGCGGTCACGAAACCCGTTCAGGGCGCCACTCCCATCGACACGATCAGCGAGACGCCGCGGCTCGATCACCTGCCGGTCTATGTCCGCGCGGGCACCATCTTGCCGACCCAGCCACTGGTGCAAAGCACCGCCGAGACGCCGCACGGGCCGCTGTCGCTCGATGTCTATCCCGGGCCGGATTGCAAGGGGGTGATCTATCTCGACGACGGGCACAGCATGGCGTTTCAGCGCGGCGCGTTCCTGCGCCAGACGGTCCGCTGCGAAATGGGTGCGGACGGCATACTCGCGCTCTCCTTCGACGCGCGCGACGGGCGTTTCGCGCCGTGGTGGCGCAGCATCGCTGTCACGGTGCACGGCTGGACCGGTGATGGGGTCGTGACTGGCCAGGGCGCGGTCGCCGCGAACGCGTCGCCGCATGGCTTGCACTTCGTGCTGCCCGACCAGCGCCGCGCCGCAAAGATCACGATCGCACCGAAACGAGCCTTATAGACCGTGCCCGATATTCTCCTTATTTCATTACCGACCGAAAGGCACTGATATGGCGTTCACCGCGGCAACCACGTCGTCGACCGATCCCGGGGCAACCGCCGACAGGTCGCGGGGCGTGGACGCGCCTGACCTTCAGTTGTTCGTGTTCGGGCTGTTCTTCATCTTCGGCGGCATCACCAGCCTGAACGACGTGATCATCCCCAAGCTGAAGGACCTGTTCACGCTCAATTACGGGCAGGCGCTGCTGGTCCAGTCGGCGTTCTTCGCGGCGTATTTCCTGTTCTCGCTGCCGGCCGCAGCGATCGTACGCAAGGCGGGCTATATGCGCACCGCCTCGATCGGCCTGTTGTTGATGACCGCGGGGTGCCTGATGTTCGTGCCGGCCTCGCAGTCGGGCATGTTCGGCGTGTTCCTGATCGCGCTGTTCGTGCTCGCGGCGGGGATCACCGTGATCCAGGTGGTCGCCAATCCGCTGATCTCGTTGCTCGGCCCGCTGCGCACCGCCTCGAGCCGGCTGACCTTCGCCCAGGCATTCAACTCGCTCGGCACCACGGTGTTTCCCTATGTCGGCTCGATCCTGATCCTCGGCAGCCTGGCGAAGATCGATCCCAAGACACTGTCGGGTGCGGCACTCGATGCCTATCGCACCGCCGAGACGCAGACCGTGGTGCACACTTATCTCGGCTTGGCCGCCGCGCTGGTGATCGTGGCTGCGGTGGTGTGGACGCGGCGCAAGCGGCTGCATGAGACGCACGATCAGACCGGCAGCATCTTCCACGCCTTCGACCTGTTGCGGCGCCCACGCTTCTCTTTCGGGGCGCTGTGCATCTTCCTTTATGTCGGGGCGGAGGTCGCGATCGGTTCGCTGATCGTCAACTATCTCGAACAGGCCAATGTGCTCGGCCTCGACCCGGTCAGCGCGGGCAAGCATGTGCCGGTTTACTGGTTCGGCGCGCTGGTCGGGCGATTCATCGGCTCGGGCGTGCTGCGGCTTGTCTCGCCGGGCAAGGTGCTGGTCGGCGTCGCTGCCGGCGCGATTGCGCTGATCCTGATCTCGGCCAATACGACCGGCATAGTGTGCGGCTATTCGCTGCTCGCCATCGGCCTGGTGAACTCGATCATGTTCCCGACGATCTTCAGCCTGGCGAGCGAGGGGCTGGGAGCGCGCGCGGCGGAGGGATCGGGCATCATCGCCACCGCCATCGTCGGCGGCGCGGTGATCCCGCCGCTCACCGGCATGCTCGCCGATCACAGTTCGCTGCGCTTCGCGCTCGCACTGCCGGCGGTGTGCTATCTGATCATTGTGGCGTATGGCTTCTACGCACGGCGGCCGGCCGCCGGCCAAACGACATGAAGGTCCAACGCCGGGGAGAAATGCCATGCGCCGCGCGACACTGATGCACGGCAGCACGCTGTCCGACCGCCAGGCGATCTGGGCCTTTGTCCTCGGCTGCCTCGCCGTGACCGCCGGCGTGGCGTTCCATCTGCCGATGTTCCTGATGGCGCGCAGCATGGGATACCGGCTCGCCGACATGCCGATGGATGGCACGATGACGTTTGGCATGGTGCTGATCGTGGCGGGCGTGGTGGTCGCGGCCTATGGCCTGCTGCCGCGCAACCTGGCGGCGCAACGCGCCGCCGCGCAAACGATTACCGTCTCGGCGCCGGAGGATGCGCCGATCGGGAAGGCGCATTGGATGCTGATGGTGGTGCTGGTGATCGCGCTGACCATCGACGTGATGAAGCCCGCCTCCCTCGGCTTCACCGTGCCGGGCATGATCGCCGAATATGGTGTGCCGAAGGCGACCGTCTCGCTGGTCCCGTTCTTCGCGTTGATGGGCACCGTGGTCGGCTCGGTGCTGTGGGGCGTGATCGCCGATATCTATGGCCGCAAGGCCTCGATCCTGCTCTCGGCGGTGATGTTCGTCGGCACGTCGATCTGTGGGGCGATGCCGAGCCTCGCCTGGAATATCGGCATGTGCTTCATGATGGGCGCTGCCGCCGGCGGGATGCTGCCGGTGACCTACGCCCTGCTCGCCGAGATGATGCCGAGCCGTCATCGCGGCTGGTCGCTGGTGCTGGTCGGTGGCCTGGGCGCGGCGGGCGGTTACCTCGCGGCGAGCGGCCTGTCGGCGCTGCTCCAGCCGATCTTTGGCTGGCGAATCCTGTGGCTGGCCAATCTGCCGACCGGCCTCGCACTGATCGCGCTTGGCGCGTTCATCCCGGAATCGGCGCGTTTCCTTATCGCGCGCGGCCGCGTTGCAGAGGCCGAGCGGGTCATGCGCCGCTTCGGCGCGACGGTGCATGCGACGCCGGCGGTGCTCTCGTCGGATCCGGCGGTGGAAGAGCGCGGCGATGCGCGCAGGTTCGGCGTCGGACTGGCCGGGCTCAGCGTCGCCGCGCTGACCTGGGGCTTGGTCAATTTCGGCATACTGCTTTGGCTGCCGGGCGACCTGGCGGCGAAAGGCTTTTCAATCGGCGCGGCGAGCGGGCTTCTCGCCCAATCGTCGCTGATCGCCTTCCCCGCGGTGTTCATCGGCGCGCTGCTCTACAGCCGGTGGAGCACCAAAGGTTCGTTGGTCGTGATGATCCTCGTCCTCGTCATCGGCCTTGCCGGCGTCTTCCGGCTGGAAGTGACGGGGAGTGGGGGCATCGTGCTGCCGGTCGCCCTGCTGATCGTCGGCTCCAACGGCTTGCTGGCGGTGCTGCTGCCCTATGCCTCGGAAAGCGCGCCCTTGAGGATTCGCGGCCGCGCAATCGGGTGGGTCGCCGCTTGCACCAAAGGCGGCGGCCTGCTCGCGCAGACGCTGAGCATCCTCGCACTGGTGCCCGCGATGAGCGTGGTCACCGCGTCCGTGGTCGCGCCCGCTGTCATCGCGCTTGTCATGATCGCGTGGTTCGGCCGGGAGACGCGCAGCATCGACTTGCGGCTGCTCGACGCGCCAGCCGCCATGGCCTGAGGCGCGATCAGCCGCGAGCCATCCGCGGATATCGAATCCGTTTCTAGTCTGACCAACTGCCTGACCGCCAAGGCATGCAATCGCTGGTGACCCCTACGGGAATCGAACCCGTGTTTTCGCCGTGAGAGCGATTCCGGGTAAGTAAATAACGTCCACTGACGTGTATTGGCGTCCGCCGGTACCATTGAAAACGCACGCTTTTCCGAATATCTTTCCGTCATCGTCTTCGATCGTACGTGGGTATATATCACACGAATATTTCTTCGTTTTGATATGTCTTCCAGAAAATACGATTTCGGTGTGGAATAACTATAGCATGGCTCGGACATTAGTCGAGAGCCCGATCACGACGCGCGCATCGCGCGCGGCGCTGAAGAAGGGCGTGTACTGGCGCGGCGTCGATACCGACATCCATCTCGGATACCGTAAAGGGCGCCGGGGAGGGACCTGGCTCGTCCGCTGGTACACCCACCAGAACCGTTGCTACCAGCGCCTCGATATTGGTGTTGCGGACGATGTCGTCAGTGAAGGCACGCTCGACTATGCCGAGGCGGTGAAGGCCGCAAAAGAGGCCGTTACCAAGGCCAGACACAGGCGCGCTGCCGACGCGTCGGGGCCTGTGCTCACCGTCCGGCTGGCGCTCGAAACCTATCTCGCTGCCCGCAATGCGCGGCAATCCGAACGCGAGGGCCGCGAGGTGAACTGCGACGCCAACAGCACCTTGAATTGCCATGTCCGCAACGACGGGCATTTCCTGTCGATCCGCCTCGACGAGTTGACCGAGGGTGACCTCGAGACATGGCGCCAATCACTGGACCCGACGCTCAAGGGAACAACCAAGCGCCGGATCATGAACGATCTCAAGGCGGCGCTGAACGCCACATTGCGGCGCGAGCGCCGGCGCCTGCCCGCCGATCTCGGCGATACGATCCTGCTCGGCCTCGATGTCGAGAAGATCGGCATCGAGGCAACCGAAGTCGCCCGCGAGAACCAGATCCTCGACGACGCGACGGTCCGGTCCGTCATCAACGCAGCCTACGGTATCGACGAGGATTTCGGACTGCTCGTCCTGCTCCTCGCTGCTACCGGCGCCCGGTTCTCCCAGCTGAAACGAATGAAAGTGTGCGACGCGCAGATCGCGCTCAAGCGCCTGCTGATTCCACGCAGCCGGAAGGGGCGCAACAAAGTGGCCGGGTTCACCCCCGTTCGGGTCGGCACGGACGTGATCGATGCGCTCGGCAGTGCGGTCCGCGGGCGCAAGCCCGACGAGCCGCTGCTATGCCGTTGGCGGCACGTCCAGATTGGACGCGGGATCTGGCGGCGGGATCAGCGCGGGGCGTGGACGTCGTCGGCAGAAATGCTGCGGCCCTGGAACAGCATTTGCGAAAGCGTCGGGATCAGCGTCGTACCCTATTCGCTGCGGCACTCGTCGATCGTTCGCGGGATCGCGGCAGGCCTCCCGATCCGGCTGGTCGCGGCGATGCACGACACGAGCGTTGCGATGATCGAAAAGCATTATTCGAGGTGGATCGCCGACGGACTCGAGGAGCTTGGCGCCGAGGCGATCGTTCCGCTCCTGTCCTGCGCCGCCTGACGCCCATGTCGTCGCTCACCAAAATCGTGTCGCTGTCGCGCGAGCAGCTCCATGCGATGGTATGGCACGAGCCAATGACCAAGGTCGCCGCCAGATTCGGCATCACCGATGTGGCGCTCCGCAAGAAATGCGTTCGGCATTCGGTGCCGGTTCCCGGCCGCGGCTTCTGGCAGCAGCGCGACGCCGGAAGGTCGCCGGCTCCGATCGCCCTTCCCCGGAATGCTGGCACCGGGAGTATCGAGTTTTGCCTACAGGGCGACGCCGATGCCATTCTATCGTCGCATGAAGCTGCCTTATCCAAAGGCCCGCTCACTTCGGTCGCCGTTCGCACGCGCGCCGATCACTCGGCGGAAGCCCAACAGCGGATGGAGGCGAAGGCGCACCAGCTGGAGGCCGTCGAACGGGAAGAACGCGAAGCCCGTACAAGGGCCGCCGAGGAACGTAAGGCGGTCGAGAGGCTGGAGGCAGATGCGCTGGCTTGGGAGCGCGCTCAGCGGCTTCGTGCCTATATCGCCGCCGTGGCTTCAGGTCCCGAGACAGAAGGGCCAGCACGTGATCGTGCAGCCTGGATCGATTGGGCGACGCGGCAGGCGGATGCGATCGATCCGCTTTGTTAGGCCTTTACCGGCAGTTTAAATCTTGGCGTCGTTCTGAAAGGGCAAGGGCACAGTCTTTTGAGCTTCATGTCGGATGATCGGCATGTTACAAAACCTATGATAGATTTTGATTCTATCTGAGGATATGTCACATGGCGTCTGTGCCAGCGACCCAGCGCGACCACCTGCGAACCCTGCTCGCGCACAGCCCCGTCGTGCGCGCGCAGGAACTACGCGCCGCGGGGATCGCGGGGGCGACGATAGCGCGCGCGCTCAAGGAAGGCGATATCGACCGCGTAGCGCGGGGACTTTACCAGCGGCCCGGCGCACCGATCGACACCGCGCACGCGCTCGCCGAAACCGGGAAGCGCATTCCGAAGGGTGTAATCGCGATGCTGTCGGCGCTCGCCTTCCACGGGCTGACCGATCAGATGCCCCGCAAAGTCTGGGTCGCGATTGGCCCCGGCGATTGGTCGCCGGTTCCTTCCTATCCGCCGACGCGGATCGTGCGCTTCAGCGAAAAATATCTCCGTCAGGGAATCGAACATCATGTGATCTCTGGGATCAGCGTTCCCGTCTATTCCATTCCCAAGACGCTCGCCGACCTGTTCCGCAATTCAAAGCTGGTCGATCGCTCGGTAGCGGTGGAAGGGCTTCGCGCCGCGCTCGATCAGCGCAAAACCACTCCAGGCGCGATCGCCGAGGCGGCAGAGGCCGGGGGCGCCTGGCGGATCATGCGCCCCTATCTCGAGGCGCTCACGTTCAATGGCTAGGGAACCCGTCAACCGAGCCGCTTCGGTCAAGGATCGCTTGCTCAACCTGGCGCGCCGCGAGCACCGCGTCTTCGATATCGTGCTCGTGCGCTATGCGCTGGAGCGACTACTCTATCGGCTGTCGATCTCGAACCATCGTGATCGTTTCATCCTCAAAGGCGGCATGCTCGTCACGATCTGGCTTCAGCACGACAATCGGGAAACCAGGGACGCTGATTTCCTCGGCCATGGCGACACCAGCGACGAGGGCCTGAAGGCGGCCTTTGCCGAGATCATGGCGATACCGAACGATGACGGCCTCCAATTCGATATCGGCGGTCTCACCGCGACCGCCATCCGCGAGGAAATGGAATATGGCGGCGTCAGGCTTCGAACCACGGCCTATCTGGAACGCACGCGCATTCCCGTGACGATCGACATCGGGTTCGGCGATGCGCTGGCCGAGGCGCCGCGCCCGCTCGGCTATCCGACGCTGCTCGACATGGAGTCGCCCCAAATCCGATCCTATCCTCCGGCTGCCGTCGTCGCCGAGAAATTCCAGGCCATGGTCGCGCTTGGCATCGCGAATGGCCGCATGAAGGACTATTATGATCTCTGGGCGGTTCCAAAG